>NZ_JAJOND010000001.1:2444458-2750015 GCF_024700055.1 Rhizobacter sp. J219 | reverse complement strand
TGACAAGTTGCTGCGCGCGTCGGCCTCCTGGGATACGGTGGGGCGCTGACAGCGTGGCCGATCAGTCTCTCTACAACCTCGATCCCGTGCTCTGGCTGGCCCTGGTGGGCCTGCTGCTCGGGGGCTGTGTGCTCGTGTGGAACTGGTGGCGGCATCGCCACGCCACACCGGCGGTGCGCCTGCGTGCGTTGACCTGGCTCACGCTCTTCTTTACTTTTGATCTGGTGATCTTCGGCGCGTTCACGCGCCTCACCGACTCCGGGCTCGGCTGCCCCGACTGGCCGGGTTGCTACGGCAGCGCCAGCCCGCTCGGGGCGCACGCCGACATCCAGGCCGCACAGACGGCGATGCCCACCGGCCCGGTGACGCACGGCAAGGCGTGGGTGGAGATGGTGCACCGCTACCTCGCGACGGGCGTTGGCGTGCTGATCATCGCGTTGGCCATCGGCAGCTGGCGCGCGCACCGTCGCGGCGACGCCGCGCTGTCGCCCTGGTGGGCCACGGTCACGCTGGTGTGGGTGTGTCTGCAGGGAGCGTTCGGTGCGCTCACCGTGACGATGAAGCTCTACCCCGCCATCGTGACGCTGCACCTGCTCGGTGGTATGGGTTTGCTGGTGCTGCTGGCCGTGCAAGGCGAGGCCTATGAGCGCAAGCCCCTGGTCTTGTCGCCGATGCTGCGAGGCGGAGTTTGGGCGTTGGCCCTGCTGACCGTGGTACAGATTGCGCTCGGCGGCTGGGTCAGCACGAACTACGCGGTGCTCGCCTGCCGCGACTTCCCCACCTGCCAGGGCGAGTGGTGGCCGGCGATGGATTTCGAGCACGGTTTCACCATCCTGCGCGAGCTGGGGGCCGGCAAGTCGGGTGGGTATCTGCCGTTTGCGGCGCTGACCGCGATCCACTTCACGCATCGGCTGGGCGCTCTGGTCGTGCTGGGCCTGATGCTGCTCGTCGCCTGGGGTCTGCGGCGCGCGGGAGGTCTGGCACATCGCCGTTTCGCCGCTGCCTTGCTGGCGGTGGCGGTGTGGCAGTTCATGAGCGGCTTGAGCAATGTGGTGCTCGGCTGGCCGCTGGTCGCCGCGCTGGCCCACACCGCGGGTGCCGCGGTGCTGATCACCGTGATATCGGTGGTGGTGGTGCGTGCCCGGCAGGCGGGTGTGGCCTCGTAAAATCGCCGATTCCCCTCCTGCCATGCCTGAAACCCTCAGCCCCCCTGCTCCGGCCGTCGCACGCGCGTCGGTGATCCGCCAGTTCTACGCGCTGACCAAGCCGCGCGTGGTGCAGCTCATCGTCTTCTGTGCCGTGATCGGCATGCTGCTCGCGGTGCCGGGTGTGCCCGATTGGCGCGTCGTGCTGCCGGCGACCGCCGGCATCTGGCTGGTGGCCGCTGCGGCTGCCGCGTTCAATTGCCTCGTCGAGCAGCGCATCGACGCGAAGATGGCCCGCACCGCCTGGCGCCCCACCGCCAAGGGCGAGCTGACCAACACGCAGACGCTCGTCTTCTCGGCCGTGCTGTGCGCGATCGGCAGCGCCTTGCTGTACTGGCTGGTCAACCCGCTGACGATGTGGCTCACCTTCGCCACCTTCGTCGGGTATGCCGTCATCTACACCGTGGTGCTCAAGCCGATGACGCCGCAGAACATCGTCATCGGGGGTGCCTCGGGTGCCATGCCGCCGGTGCTTGGCTGGGCCGCGATGCGCGGCGAGGTGGGGCCCGAGGCGCTGATGCTGTGCCTCATCATCTTCCTGTGGACGCCACCGCACTTCTGGGCGCTCGCGCTCTATCGCGTCGAAGACTACCGCCGAGCCGGCCTGCCGATGCTGCCGGTGACCCACGGCAACGAGTTCACCCGCCTGCAAGTACTGCTCTACACCTTCGTGCTCTTCGCCGCGACGCTGCTGCCCTTTGTCTTCGGCATGAGCGGCGTGGTCTACCTGGTGTCGGCGGTGCTGCTCGGTGCTGGATTCATCGGCTATGCGTGGCGGCTGTGGCGCAGCTACTCCGACGCGCTCGCCCGCAGCACCTTCCGTTTCTCGATCGTGCACCTGTCGCTGCTGTTCGCCGCGCTGTTGATCGACCACTACCTGCCGCCTCTGCTGTGATCGCACGCCGCCACACCCTCATCGCACTGGCTGCCCTGCTGGCCGGATGCGACAAGCTGCCGGGCGCCAAGCCCGGCTTCAAGTCCATCGACATCACCGGGGCCGAATACGGCAAGAACCTGTCGCTCGCCGACCCGAGCGGCAAGACTCGAACCCTGGCCGATTTCAAGGGCAAGGTGACGGTGGTGTTCTTCGGCTACACCCAGTGCCCCGATGTCTGCCCCACGACGATGGCCGAGTTGGCCCAGGTGAAGAAGTCGCTCGGTGCCGACGGTGACAAGGTGCAGGGCGTCTTCATCACCGTCGACCCGGAGCGCGACACCCCCGAGCGTCTGCAGGCCTACATGCAAGGGTTCGATCCGAGTTTCGTGGCCCTGCGCGGCACGCCGGAGCAGACGGCGGCCGCGGCCAAGGACTTTCGCGTCTACTACGCCAAGGTCCCCGGCAAGACCGAAGGCAGCTACACGATGGACCACACCGCCGGCTCGTACATCTTCGATTCGACCGGCAGGCTGCGCCTCTTTACCCGCTACGGCGACAAGGAGAGCGGGGCCAACCTCGCGGCCGACATCAAGGCGCTCGTCGCCGGCGCCTGACAAAGAAAAACGGCCCCGCAGGGCCGTTTTGCATGGTGCCTCGAACGGTCAGGCGTCTTGCGCGAGTGCCTTGCGCATCTTCTTCATCGCCGCCACTTCGATCTGACGGATGCGTTCGGCGCTCACGCCGTATTCGCTTGCCAGGTCGTGCAGCGTCATGCCGCCGGAGCTGTCGTCGTTGACCTTCAGCCAGCGCTCTTCCACGATGCGGCGGCTGCGCGCGTCGAGCGCGTCGAGCGCCTGGGCGATGCCGTCGCCGGCCAGCCAGTCCCGGCGATGGGCTTCGATTACGCGCGTGGGCTCCGTGCTCTCGTCGGCCAGGTAGGCGATCGGGGCGTAGCTCTCTTCGCCGTCGTCGGTTTGCGGCTCCAAGGCCACGTCGCCGCCGGACATGCGGGTCTCCATCTCCAGCACTTCCTCACGCTTCACGTTCAGCGTGCGGGCGACCGTGTCGGCCTCGCCTTGCGTCAGCGTGTTGCGGTGCGTGTTCTCGTCGGCCGACTCTTCCTTCAGGCTCTGTTTCATCGAGCGCAGGTTGAAGAAGAGCTTGCGCTGGGCCTTGGTGGTGGCCACCTTCACCATGCGCCAGTTCTTGAGGATGTACTCGTGGATCTCGGCCTTGATCCAGTGCATGGCGTAGCTCACCAGGCGCACGCCCTGGTCGGGGTCGAAGCGCTTGACGGCCTTCATCAGGCCGACATTGCCTTCCTGGATCAGGTCACCATGCGGCAGGCCGTAGCCGAGGTACTGACGCGAGATCGACACCACCAGGCGCAGGTGCGACAGCACCAGCTTCCCGGCGGATTCCACGTCGCCGTGGTCGCGCAGCTTGCGGGCAAAAGTGGTTTCTTCCTCCTGCGTCAGCAGGGGGATGCGGTTCACGGCCGAAATGTAGGCGTCAAGGTTGCCGAGCGACGGCACCAGCGACCACGGATCACGGACGGTCAGGGCAGAAGCAGTTGCGTTCATGGACATCTCAGACACCCTCCAGCGGAGTTCGTTCCGCAAATATTAGCACTCGATGTTCGAGAGTGCTGATCGCGGGAAAATCGTGGCTTGATGTGAGTCAATACTATCGAAAAAGTTCAGGTGGCAATTAGCCAAAGCGGGTTTCTGCACCTTCCAGAACACTGTCGACGACCGACAGCAACTCGGCCACGCTGACCGGCTTGGTGAGGTAGTGGAAGGCGCCCGCCTGCATGGCCGCCTCGATCTGCGAGGCGAGCGCATCGGCCGACACCACCACCACCGGGATGTCGGCCGTCGCCGGGTCGGACTTCAAATGGCGCAGCAGGTCCAGTCCGTCGATGTCAGGCAGGTGCATGTCGAGCAGCACCAGGTCGGGCCGCTTCGCCCGGATGGCCGCCAGCCCGTCCAGCCCGGTGACCGACACGTCGAACTGCACCTGCGGCCGGCGCAGCAGGATGCCGCGCATGACCTCCACGTTGGTCTCGTTGTCTTCGACGTAGTGCACCCGGCGCTGGTGGTAGGTGCTCTGGCCCTCGTTGAGCGCGTCCAGCGGCCCGGGGGTGGTGTCGGGGCGGTCGGCCCGCGGCAGGGTCAGGATGAACGACGATCCGGCGCCGGCCGTGCTGCGTGCGCGCAACGCGCCACCCATCAGCTCTGCCAGGCGTTGGCTGATCACGAGGCCGATGCCGGTGCCTTCCATCGACGTGCGTTCGCGGCCCAGACGGTTGAAGGGCTGGAACAGCTGCTCAAGCTGCTGTGCGGTCATGCCGAGCCCGGTATCCGAGACGACCAGTTCCACCATGTCGGGCTCGACGCAGCGCGCGGTGACGTGGATGCGACCACCGTCGCTGTTGTACTTGACGGCGTTGGACAGCAGGTTGATGAGGATCTGCTTGACCCGCGTGGCGTCGCCGATCACGCGGGCAGCGTCGTCGGGCACGTCTTGCGTGACCTGCAGGTGGCGGCGGCGCGCGTCCTGTTCGAGCAGGGGAAGGGCGGCGGCGATGACCTCGCGCAGGTCGAGCCGGTCGGGCTGCAGGTTGAGCGTGCCTGACTCGATGCGCGAGAGGTCGAGCACGTCGTTGATCATGTCGAGCAGGTGCCAGCCAGCGCCCTGGATCTGCGCCACCCACGGCCGCTGCGCCGCTGGCAGCGGGTGGTTCTGGTCGAGTTCGAGCAGCTGAGCGAAGCCCAGCATCGCGTTGAGCGGCGTGCGCAGCTCGTGGCTCATGCGCGAGAGGAACTCGCTCTTGGCGAGGTTGGCCGCTTCGGCGATCTCGCGGGCGCGCTCGGCTTCGGCCAGCCGCAGGTGCTCGGTGATGTCTTCGACGACGCCCACGATGCGGTGCGGCGCGCCTTGCGCGTCGCGCAGCAGCGTTACCACCGCCTGTGCCCACACCATGCGCTTGTCGCGCGTGAGAAAGCGGCTCTGCCGGCGGTACATGGGGATGTCGCCTCGCACCAGTTCGGCCGAGAGTTCGGCGTTCTGCGCGCGGTCTTCGGGGTGGGTGAGCGTGGCGAGGTCCATGCCCATCAGCTCATCGGCGCTGTAGCCGGTGAGTTCGCAGAAGCGCGGGTTGACCTGCCGCACATGGCCCTGAAGGTCGGTGTAGACCACACCGATCGGCACGTTGTTGAGGATGTTGCGGAAGCGCTGCTCGCTTTCGCGCAGGTCGACCTCGGTGCGCTCGCGTTCGGCGATCTCGCGCTGCAGTGCGGCGGTGCGGTCCTGCACCGCGGCTTCGATGCGGCGCGTGCGGCCGGTCACGGTCAACAGCAGTGCGCCCAGCATCGCGGTGGCGAGCAGACCCACCAGCGAGAAGAGCAGCGCATCGCGCTCGCGGGCGTCGGGCAGATCGCCGCGCTGGGCCGAGATGAGCAGGTCCCATTGGCGCCCTGCGAAGGCCAGCGGGCGCACATGCACGAGGTTGTAGCGTGCCGTCTCGCAGCCGGCGGGGCCCGCCAGGCGGCGGCGGCTGGCGGTGGGGTCGGTGTCGACCACGCAGGCGGTCAGGTAGTGCGGCAGCGCCGAGCGGAAGGAGGCCAGCACCGCCTCCATGCGCAGGGTGACGAAGACGATGCCGCGGGCGCTCTCCATGCGCTCGCTCGCCGTCGTCGGGGCGCCGTGATAGAGCGCCTGGTAGATGACGACGATGGTCTCGTCGCCCAGGTGCTGGGTGGCGCGAAAGCCGGCGGTGACCGCCGGGCTGTCGGTGCGCACGGTGGCGTCGACGGCCGCACGTGCCTCGGGGATGGAGCGGATGTTGACACCCAGCGCGCCCGCATTCGTCTCGGAGGGCTCGATGTAGCGCATCACCGCGAGCCGGTCGTCGGGCCGCTGCGGCAGGGTCGAGTCGCGCCGGTCGAAGACGGTGAAACCCGGGAAGTCCGTGGCACGGATGCGCGCCTCATAGGCCGGCGCATCGCTGCGCGACATGAACTCCGCGTAGCCCATCGCCTGCAGCTGGCTGCCCGGGGCGAGCCAGGACTGCGTGGCACGGCGCATCTCCGTCCGGGTGACGTCTTCCGACGCGAGGAAGGCACTGCGCACGGCTTCCAGGGCGTGCAGCGGGTACTGCATGCGTGCGGCGAGGTTCGACGACGCGTTCACCGCATCACGCTCGAAACCCGCATGCAACCGGGCCTCGGCCCAGTGCGCAACCTGCCGCACGCCGAGGGCCATCAGCAGGGTGGCCACCGCGAGCGTGAGGCCGACATTGAGGCGGCGTGCCGCCCATTCGCTGCGCGGCTGGCCGATGAGCGTGAGCGTGACCGGCGCGGCGATGAGCACGCCCAGCGTGTCGCCGGACGCCCAGACGCTCCAGGTGAACCAGAGGGTGTCGGGCAGTGGGCCCATCACCCAGTGCAGCATGGCCGTGCCCACCGTGGCGCTGACCATGCACGATACGACCGCGCCCAGTCCGAAGAAGACGAGGATGTCCGTCGGCTCGCTGAGCGTGAGCGGGCGGCTCGCGAAGCGCCGCACCAGCCAGGCGCCCAGCCCGGCCTGCAGCATGGCGCCGAAGGCCACGCCGGCCGGCAGCAGCAAGACCGTGGCCGCCGACACCGGGCCCTGGTGGAGGGCGGTCAACGCATTGACCGCGAAGGCGCCCAGCGCCACACCGGGCAGCACGCGCCAGCCGAAGGTCAGCACGCAGGCCAGCGCGATGCCGGCGGCGGGGTAGAGCGGGGAGGCGTAGCCCGGGGGGATGGCCAGCCAGAGTGCCGCCCAGCCCGCGATGCCATAAGCCAAGGCCGTGCCGGCCAGCGCGAGCAGCCGGTGGGGCGTTGGTCGAAGGGGCGCGACAGGCGTCATCGGGCGGTCACTGGCGTGGGTGGTGCGGCACGCAATGCGCCACAAGGCACGGTTGCGGCCGAGCCTACCACCCGCCGCTGCACGCCGGCATGCGGCAAGCGAGGGGGCCAACCCCTCGCGATCGAGGTCAGACGTTGAAGAGGAAGTTCATCACGTCGCCGTCCTTGACGACGTACTCCTTGCCTTCGGCGCGCATCTTGCCGGCGTCCTTGGCGCCCTGTTCGCCCTTGTAGGCAATGAAGTCGTCGTACCCGATGGTCTGGGCGCGGATGAAGCCGCGCTCGAAGTCGGTGTGGATGACCCCGGCCGCCTGCGGGGCGGTGTCGCCGATGTGGATGGTCCAGGCGCGCACTTCCTTCACGCCGGCGGTGAAATAGGTCTGCAGGCCCAGCAGGCTGAAGGCCGCGCGGATGAGGCGGTTCAGGCCCGGCTCGCTCTGGCCCATGTCGGCAAGGAAGATCTCCTTGTCTTCATCGCTCATCTCGGCCATCTCGGCCTCGGTCTTGGCGCAGATGGCCACCACCGGGGCCTTCTGGCTCTCGGCATACGCACGCAGGCGGTCGAGGTAGGGGTTGTTGTCGAAGCCGTGCTCGTCGACGTTGCCGACGAACATGGCCGGCTTGGCGGTGATCAGGCACAAGGGCTTCAGAACCACGAGACTACTTCCTTGCTGAAAGCGATGCTGCGCACCGGCTTGGCTTCGTCGAGCGCGGCCTGGCACTTCTGCAGCACGGCCACCAGCTTGGCGGCTTCCTTGTCGTTGCCCGACTTGGCGGCCTTGATCGAGCGCTGCAGCGTCTTCTCGACCGTGCTCAGGTCGGCCAGGCACAGCTCGGTCTGGATGACCTCGATGTCGGCGATGGGGTCGACCTTGCCGGCCACGTGGATCACGTTCTCGTCGTCGAAGCAGCGCACCACGTTGACGATCGCATCGGTCTCGCGGATGTGCGCGAGGAACTGGTTGCCCAGGCCTTCGCCCTTCGACGCACCCGCCACCAGGCCTGCGATGTCGACGAATTCCACGATCGCCGGCACGATGCGCTCGGGCTTGACGATCTCGGCCAGCTTCTGCAGGCGCGGGTCGGGCAGTTCCACGATGCCCACGTTGGGCTCGATGGTGCAGAAGGGGTAGTTCTCCGCCGCAATGCCGGCTTTGGTCAGCGCGTTGAAGAGGGTGGACTTGCCGACGTTGGGCAGGCCCACGATGCCGCATTTGAGGCTCATGGTGTGCAGGGAGAAGTGGGGTCCGCAAAGGCTGCGGAGCAGGGGGGTGATTCTAGTTCTGGGCTAGTTCTGCGCGGCGGCGGCCCGGGCTTCGAGGGCCTGCTGCACCGTCTGCAGCAGCCGCATGCGGCCCACCGGCTTAACCAGCACCTCGTCCATGCCCGCCTCCAGGCAGGCGGCACGGTCTTCGGCGTAGGCGTTGGCGGTGAGCCCGACCACCGGCAGGTGGCGTGCGGCCTCGCCTGCCTCGCCGGCGCGCAGCCGGCGGGTGGCCTCCAGGCCGTCCATGTCGGGCATGCGCCAGTCCATCAGCACCAGGTCGAAGCCGCCGCGGGTGAGCTGGTTCAGCGCCTCCACGCCCGAGCCGGCGGTGTGGACTTCGATCGACGCCGTCTCCAGCATCTGGGTCGCGATCATGGTGTTGACGGCGTCGTCGTCCACCAGCAGCACCCGCAGGCCAGCCAAGCCACCCGCCAGCGGCGCGAGCGCCGAGTTCACCGCCGGCGGCAGGGCTGGGGCCTCGCAGGGCACGAGCGGCAGGCGCAGCGTGACGCGGGTGCCGATGCCGGGCTCGCTCTGCAGGGCCAGGTTGCCGCGCATCAGCCCGACGAGCTGGCGTGTGATGGCCAGGCCCAGGCCGCTGCCGGCGTGGCGGCGGGTGTCGCCGCTGTCGGCCTGGTGGAAGGCGTCGAACACCAGCGGCTGGTGCGAGCGCTCGATGCCGATGCCGGTGTCTTCGATGTGGATGTGCAGCTGCTTGACGATGGGCTCGTAGCGCAGCGCGAGGCTCACATGCCCTTTGTCGGTGAACTTCACCGCATTGCCGAGCAGGTTGATGAGAATCTGCTTGATGCGGAATTCGTCACCGCGCAGCCACGGCGGCACGCTGTCTTCCACCGCCACCCGGCACTGCAGCGATTTGCCCGCGGCCTGCGGCTCGATCGTCTCGAGCACGCTCCCGATGCAGGCACGCAGCTCGAAGGGCTGGTTCAAGAGCTTCCAGGCGGCCGGCCTCGATGCGCGAGAGGTCGAGCACGTCGTTGATCAGGTGCAGCAGGTGGGTGCCGCCACGGCGCACCGTCTCGACCAGCTCGCGGCGGTTCGGCTCGGCGAGCGCCGGGTCGCGCAGCAGGTCGGCCGCGCCCAGCACGCCATGCAGCGGTGTGCGCAGCTCGTGGCTCATCACCGCGAGGAAGCGCGACTTGGCCTGCGACGCCTGCTCGGCCTGGTCGCGAGCGGATTCGAGGTCGCGCATGCGCCGGGTCACCACGTCGTCGACGGTCAGCGGCTGGCTCACAGGGTCGTCGACGCCCGAGTCGACCGCCGGCGCGAGCACCGACAGCTTGCGCAGTTGCCGCGCGATGCCGAACAGCGCGCCGATCACGAAGAGCTGCGCAAAGAAGCCGTTCACCACCAGCGGCCAGATGGTGTGGGTCCATTCCGGCGGGTTGCCGCCGCGCAGCTGCACCACCACCGCCGGCAGGGCGGTGAGCGTGAGCACCGCCAGGCACAGCGCCAGCGCCCGCCACAGGGGCCAGGTGGCGTAGATCAGCAGGTGCACGCCGACCAGCCAGTACGACATCGACGCCGCGGCGTAGGTGTTGAAGTTCTCGGCGACCAGCAGCATGTAGGTGACGCTGCCGACGAAGTAGACGCTCAACGCGAGCGATCCCAGGCCTTGCGCCAGCACCAGATAGCGGCCGCGCCAGTGCACCAGTGCCGCCAGGCCCAGCAGCCACACGATCAGCAGCGGGTAGGCGTAGCGGTCCTGGTTGGCGATCTGGCCGAGGGCCGACTCTGTCCACCACACCAGCGCAACGCTCGCGGCGATGAGGAGGAACAGCCACAGCGCCGTGCCACGCGCGACCAGCGTGATGTTGGGCGTGGGCTTGAGCGTCGGGGTTCGCGCAGCGGCAGGGTCAGGGGGGCGAGGAGCGGGTCCTTGCGCATGGCAGGCACAGCGAAGTGCGGTTGGTGCGGCCTATTATCGAGGCCGCCTGCCGTTTCGCTACAAACCCTCACGAGGATTCCCAGCGATGGACCTGCTCCAACTCACTCCGCACACCAAAGACCTGGGCGGTGGCTTCACCGTGCGCCGCGTCTTGCCTTCGGCCCAGCGCCAGGCCGTGGGCCCGTTCCTGTTCTTCGATCACTTCGGGCCGATCACCGCACACCCGAGCGACAACCACGATGTGCGGCCGCATCCGCACATTGGCCTCGCGACGGTGACCTACCTCTTCGAGGGCGCGATGATGCACCGTGACAGCACCGGCGTCGTGCAGCGCATCGAGCCTGGCGCCATCAACTGGATGACGGCCGGGCGCGGCATCGTGCACTCCGAGCGCACGCCCGACGACCTGCGCGGCGTCGACCGGCGCAGCCACGGGCTGCAGCTGTGGTGCGCGATTCCCGCCGAGCACGAGGAAGACGAACCTTCGTTCTCGCACACGCCGGCCGCGGCCATTCCGTCGACCGAGCTGCCCGGCGTGAGCGTGCGGGTGATGATCGGCGAGGCCTTCGGCCTGCGTTCGCCGGTGCCGACCCTGTCGCCCACGCTCTACGTCGACCTCCAGTTGCGTGCCGGGGCCTCGCTGCAGGTGCCCGCCGCGGCGCGCGAGCGGGCGCTCTATGCCATCGACCAGGGCGTCGAATTCGACGGCCAGCCGGTGGCCGCGGCCACGATGGTGGTGCTGCCGGAAGGCGCAACGCCCACCCTCCGGGCGCCTCAAGCGGCCCGTGTGGTGATGGTCGGCGGCGAGCCGCTCGGCCACCGCCACATGTGGTGGAACTTCGTCTCCAGCCGCAAGGACCGCATCGTGCAGGCGGCCGACGACTGGGCGGCTCAGCGATTTCCGACGGTGCCGGGCGAGACCGAGTTCATTCCGCTGCCCGAGCGGCGGCCCTGACCGGCGCCGACTTGCGCAGGATCAGCACGTTGCCCGCCACCGCCAGCAGCACCCCCACTCCGGCCAGCGCATCGGGCCGGTAGCCCTCGAAGAGCGTCGACACCGCCAGCGCGAGGATCGGGGTCATCACCCCGATGGTGCCGGCCGGCCCGGCGCCCAAGCGCTCGAGCAGCGTCAGGTAGCAGGCGAACGACAGCACCGAGCCGGCCAGCGCCAGGTACAGCAGCGCCACCCACCACGAGGCGGCCGACGGCCACACCAGCGACTGGCCGCTCACGAGTGCAATGAGCAGCACCGCCGCGCCGCCGTAGAGCATGCCGAAGCCGAGGCTCGGCCACATCGTGAGGCCACGCTCGCCGTTGCGGCTGGC
The DNA here is from genome assembly GCF_024700055.1 of Rhizobacter sp. J219. Taxonomy (GTDB): domain Bacteria; phylum Pseudomonadota; class Gammaproteobacteria; order Burkholderiales; family Burkholderiaceae_C; genus Rhizobacter. Next base: position 2,738,534 of record NZ_JAJOND010000001.1, on the reverse strand, counting down.
CAGGAGGCTGCCGATCGTGGACAGGAACACCGAGCCCGCAGTGAACACCACCCCGAGCGCCGTCTGGCCACCCACGTGTGTCTTGCCGAACTCGGGCCAGAAGATGAGCGCCACCCCTGCGAGCCCGAGCACGCCGCCGAGGATGAAGCGTCTCGTCAGCGGCGTGCCGAAGAACCACGCGGCACCGATGCCCCCGGCCAGCGGCGACGCGGAGTAACCCACCGCCACCACGCCCGAGGGCAGGTAGCGCTCGGCGTGGTACACGCAGATGTACGACACGCCGTAGAGAAACACCCCCTGCAGCGCAAACCACAGGTGTGCACGCCGGCCGAAGCGCAGCGTCTCGCCGCGCGCCGCCCGCCACGCCAGCACACACGCGCCGGCCAGCATGAAGCGCAGGGCAACGCCGAACTCCGGTGTGCTGCCGCCGAGTTGGAAGGTGATCGCGTACCAGGTCGTGCTCCAGACGAGCACGCAGATGGTGAAGAGAAGAGACGCGGGCAGTCGCTGCATGCAGCGGGCTCAGTCGAACCGGTAGCTCGCCGTGCCCGTCTGTCCCACGCGCAGGCCGCACTCGATGCCCTTCACGATCACCGCGTTCATCGCGAAGGTGATGGCGCCATCGAGGCGTGCGTCGGCGCGGTAGGTGCCGAGTGTGTCGCCCGGCTCGTGGCCTTGTTCGCCGGTCGCCGGGTCCACGCTCGGGATGGTGCAGCGTGAGCAGGGCTTGACGAGCTTGAGCACGATCTCACCCTCAGGCGTGTCGAAGCGGATCTCATCCAGGTGGTCTTCGCCGTAGGCATCGAGCCCCGACAGCACGATGTTGGGCCGGAAGCGGTTCATCTCCACCGGCTTCGCGCCACGCTGTGCCAGCCGCTGGTTCAGGTCGGCGAGCGAGGCGTCGGAGGTGACCAGCACCGGGTAGCCGTCGCTGAAGGCGTTCTCGGCGTCGATGTCGCCGGTCCACTGCTTGTTCGACAGGCGCTTCTGCTCGGGGTCGAAGCGCGCCAGCCGGCATTTCTGGCCCAGGAAGTCGGTGAACCACTGTGCGGCGAGGTCGCCCATGTCGTAGGCGGCCATTTCGTCCTTCCACACCGTCACGCGCGTCGGATCTTCCACCGCATCGAGCGCGAGGTGCAGCGCCAGCATGCCCGGCGCGCGCAGCACCACCTCGGTGTGCTTGAGCGTCGGGGTGATCAGCGCCATGCGCGGCAGCTCGCGCTGCGTGAGGAATCGACCATAGGCATCGACCACCATCCACGCGCGGTCGAACTCCAGCCCGGTCTCGATCAGCAGCGCCTCGCGCACACCGATGCCGGCGCAACTCTTGATCGGGTGCACATACAGCGCCGAGATCGCCACGTTGAGGTCGCTCACTTGAAGATCCCCTTCAGCTTGTCTTTGAGTTTGTCCTTGGCGGCGTCTTCCAGTCGCTGCCCACTCGCGGCACCGCTGGCTGGGCTCGCGGCACCCGGCAGGCCGAGCTTGTCGCGCAGCCGGTCCTTTGCCTGCTGCTCCAGCTTGCCGCCCACTTCCGTCTTGAGGGCCTGCGCGGTAATCGCCGACCAGCGGATGCGCCAGTCCATCGCCTCGAAGGGGCCGGTGAGGTGCACCGGGATCGTCAGGCCCTTGAGCGCCGCGAGGTCGGCGCCGTCCTGGCCTTTGGAGGTGGAGGCGACGGTGGCGCGTGCGGTGTAGTCGATGCGGCCCTTGCCGATGTCGAGCGCCCCGTCACCGCCCAGTCGCAGGAAGGGGCTTTTCATGTCGAGGTCGTTGTTGCGGGCCACCCCCTGGTGGATGGCAAAGGTGGCGCTCAGCTCGGAGAAGTCGGTCTTCTCGGTGCGATTGGCTTTCTGCACCTCGTCGCCCCCCTTGAGGCCGAGCGTGGCGCGTGCCTGGCGAAGGCTCTTGGCGAGGTTCACGCCCTTGATCGCACCGTCGCGCAGCTGCAGCGCTGCCTTGCCCTGCAGGCGCGACTTGAGTTCGTTGACGCTGCGGCCGGCGCTGTCGACGTCGACCACCACACGGCCCGTGCCTTCGAGGATGTCCTTCTGCGCCACGTCTTTCAATAGCGCGTTGACGTTGACGCCGCTCGCATTGCCGGCCAGCGCGAGGCGGCTGGCGCGGGCGTCTGCAAACGCGTTGGCAACGAAGCTGCCGCCCCAGGCCTTGCCCGAGAGCTGGCTCACGCGCAGCATGCCGCCGTCGAGCGTGGCGGCGAACACCACATCGGCGATGCGGTAGGTCTGGTAGGCGAACTGGCCGATCTTCAGATCGAACTTGCCCTGCAGCGACCGCAGGGCCGAGAGGTCGACGGGTGTGTCGGCCGCCGCCCCGCCCGACGACGGCCCCGAGGCAGCCGGTGCGGTGGTCGACGGCGGCAGCAGGCGGTTGAGGTCGAGCGAGTCGAACCGGGCCGTCACGTTGAGCGTCATCGGCGTGGTCGCGAGGATCGCTTTGCCTTCGCTCGTGTACGGGTTGCCGTTGATCTGCCCCTTGAGCGCCCAGTTGGCTACCTGCGAGGACGCATCGGCCGTGCCCTGCAGCGTGACGGCCAGTGGCTGCAGCGACGGCTCGTGCAGCTGCAGCTGGGTGTTGAGGCCTTCGAGCGCCAGCGCACCCTTGGCCGGCTGCAGCAGCAGCGTGGCGCGCACCGTGCCTTCGACATTGCGCGGGCCGCTGCGGCCCTTGAGCGTGCTCTCGACGTTGGGCACCACGATGCGCTCGAAGCTGCCACTCGGGGCGGCGGTCTTGAAGCTGGCGTCGATCGAGGTCGGCCCGGCCAGGCTCAACTGGCCGCTCAGGGGGCTGCCGGTCAACGAGTCCCGCTGCACCACGAGTTCGGGCCAGTCGAGGTTCAGGTTCAGCGGATGGCCGCTGCTGGTGCCGCCCAGCTTGATGCGCAGCTTGCCGAGCTGCAAGGCCTGGTTGCCCGGGTCGTAGGCGAAGGCCTCGACGGTGAGCGACGAGTTGACCAGCCGCAGCGTGCCCAGGCCGGCATCGCCGACGAGTTCGACCTTCTCGGCTCGCATCGTGCCGTTGGCCCCGTCGAGCGCGAGCGTGCCGCGCAGCCTGGCGTCGACCGCCTCGGTGCCGGGCAGTTTGCCCTTCCACGCCAGCGCCATGTCCTTGAGCGTCACACCTTTGTTCGCGAGGTCGAGCTTGAGCTGCGTGCTGCCGTCGAGGTCGCCCTGCACGGCCGGTGCGGTCAAGCCGAGCCGGGCCTTGAGCTTGACAGGCGACTCCACGCCGTCGGCCAGGCGGCCGGTGGTCAGCGAGGCGAGCGAGATGTCGCCGGCGAGCTTGCCTTGTTCGTCGCGCAGGCTCAGGCGCAGGTCTTCAAGCTGGATGCTGCTCACATCGAAGCGCAGCGGCGTGCTGCTCTTGTCCGAAGGCTCCGCCTTGGGTTCACCCTGCATGAAATCGTCGAGGTTGGAGCCGCCTTTGGCGTCGCGCTGGAACAGCACGCGCAGGCCCTTGGCCCGCACGCTGTCGACGACCACCTGCTGACGCAGCAGCGGCAGCACCGCCACCGACAGCGCCGCCTCGTCGAGCGAGAGGAACTCGTCGAGCCGGTTCTTCTCGGAGAGCTTCACGCGCGAGACCTCGACCGCCAGCCGCGGAAAAACCGCGAGCTTGATCGGCCCGTCGATCACGAGCGTGCGCTGGCGATGGGTTTTCATCCAGTCGACGGCCAGGCCCTTGTAGGCATTGGGGTCGAAGGTGGCGACGAGGTAGGTCAGCACGGCTGCGATCAGCAGCACGAACACGCCTGCGCCGATCAGCAGCTTGCGCATCCAGGGAGACATCATGCGTGGTGGTCGTCCCTTGTGAGGACTGTGGGAAATGTCCGGAACGCTCCGGAACGGCCAGAAGGAGATGGGGAAGAAACTGATTCTGCCCTGGGACTCCTGCCACGTTGGCGTCTCTACAATGAAACGCCATGAAACGCTTCGATGTCTGCGTGCTCGGGGCCGGTGTCGTCGGCCAGAGCCTGGCCCTGTCGCTGGCGCGCCAGGGTTTCCAGGTTGCGCTGGTGTCGCAGCCGGCAAACGCCTCGCGCGTGGACGTGCGCGCCTATGCGCTCAACGCCGCTTCGGTGGCGCTGCTGAAGTCGCTCAAGGTGTGGGACGCGCTGCCCCCGCACGCCGCCACGCCGGTGTACGACATGCACATCGAAGGCGATGCCCCCTCCGGCCTGCTGGAGTTTTCGGCCTGGCAACAGCGCTTCGGCGAGCTGGCGTGGATCGTCGATGCGCCAGTGCTCGAGCAGTCGATGGCCGCTGCTGTGCGCTATGCGCCCCATGTGACGCTGGTCGCCGAGCGGGTCGAGGCGTCGCTCACCGCGCTGTGCGAAGGCAAGGCCTCGGCCACGCGCGAAGCGCTGGGCGTGACCTGGGACCGCCACGACTACGGCCACACCGCCATCGCCGCCCGCCTGAGCGGCGATGTGCCGCATGCGAACACCGCCCGGCAGTGGTTCCGCCAGCCCGACGTGCTGGCGTTGCTGCCCTTCGATGCCCCGCAACCCGGCCATTCGCATGCGCTGGTGTGGTCGATGCCCGAGGCGCGCGCGCAGGACCTGATGGCACTCGATGGCGCGGCCTTCGAGCAGCTGCTTCAGGAAGCCACCGGCGGTGCCTGCGGTGCCCTTCACCTCACGAGCGAGCGGGCGGCCTGGCCGCTGATGCTCGCGCGGGCGCGCAGCTGGTGCGGCCCCGGCTGGGTGTTGCTGGGCGACGCCGCCCACGTGGTGCACCCGCTGGCCGGGCAGGGCCTGAACCTCGGCCTGGCCGATGTGGCCGCGCTTGCCGACGTCATCTCACAACGCGAAGCCTGGCGCGAGCTGGGCGATGCGCGCCTGTTGCGCCGCTACGAGCGGCAGCGCCAGGCGCCCACGATCGCCATGGGCCAGCTCACCGATGGCTTGTTGCGCTTGTTTTCACATGAGCAGCCGGCTCTGCGGGAACTCCGCAACCGAGGCATGACTCTCGTCAACCACCTTCCACCGCTCAAGCGCTGGCTCGCCTCGCGTGCGCTGGGTTCCTGAAAGAGATACCTATGTCGTCCTTCCTCTTCTCTCGCGCTGCCCGCACGGCAGCCGCGCTGGCCCTTGGTGCCTTGTTGTCGCATGCGGCTGTCGCCGACGAAGCGGCCATCCGCAAGAACCTCGTCGAGCGCCTGCCCAACCTGCCGCCCATCGACGAGGTGACGAAGACGCCGGTGCCGGGGGTCTATGAGGTGCGCATCGGCACCGAGATCGTCTACTCCGACGAAACCGGCAACTACCTGTTCCAGGGCAACCTGATCGATACCAAGACGCGCACCAGCCTCACCGAGGCGCGCATCAACAAGCTCACCGCGATCGACTTCGCGCAGCTGCCGCTGAAAGACGCCATCGTCTGGAAAAACGGCACCGGGGCCCGCAAGATCGCCGTCTTTGCCGACCCCAACTGCGGCTACTGCAAGAAATTCGAGCAAGACCTGCAGAAGGTCAAGAACATCACCGTCTACACCTTCCTGCTGCCGGTGCTGGGTGGCGACTCGCCGCAGAAGTCTGAAAACATCTGGTGCTCGAAAGACCAGGCCAAGACCTGGCTCGCGTGGATGCTCGAAGGCAAGGTGCCGCCGCGCGTCATGGGCCAATGCGCCACGCCGATCGAGCGCAACCTCGAGTTCTCGCGCAAGTACCGCATCAATGGCACGCCGGCGATCATCTTCACCGACGGCACGCGCATTCCCGGCGCGATCGGCGCCGAGCAGATCGAGAAGCAACTCATCGCCAGCGCCGCGGCCACCAAGCCGGGGCTGACCACCACCCCGCCTTCGAGCAACTGACCTCCGCTCGATGATCACCTACCGCATCGAGATCGCCGACGCGCACGCCCACCTCTTCGCCGTCACCGTCACCATCCCGCAGCCGGCGCCCGAGCAACGGGTCAGCCTGCCGGCGTGGATCCCCGGCAGCTACCTGGTGCGCGAGTTCGCACGCCACCTGTCGGGCCTGTCGGCGCGGCAGGGCGAGCGCGAGGTGCCGCTGCAGCAGCTCGACAAGGCGACCTGGGTCGCGCGCTGCACCGGCCGTGCGGCGCTGACACTCTCGTACAAGGTCTACGCGTTCGATTCCTCGGTGCGGGCCGCCTACCTCGATGTGCAGCGGGCGTTCTTCAACGGCACCGGCGTCTTCCTGCGGGTGCACGGCCGCGAGGCTGAGCCACAGCGCATGGAGCTCAAGGCCCTGCCCAAGGGCTGGAAGGCCGCGACTGCGCTGCCGAGCGTCAAGATCGATGCGCGTGGGCAGGGCACCTACGAGGCCACCGACTACGACGAGCTGGTCGACCACCCTGTCGAGCTGGGTGATTTCTGGCGCGGCGAGTTCAAGGCGGCCGGTGTGCCGCACGAGTTCATCGTCGCCGGGGCCTTGCCCGACTTCGACGGCGAGCGACTGCTGGCCGATGCACGCCGCATCTGCGAAACCGCCATCGCCTTCTGGCACGGCAAGAAGAAGACCTTCTTCAAGCGCTATGTCTTCATGCTCAACGCGGTGGACGACGGCTACGGCGGCCTCGAGCACCGCGCGAGCACCGCACTGATTGCCTCGCGCCGCGACCTGCCGCAGCGCAGCCGGCGCGAGTCCAAAGACCTCTCCGACGGCTACGTCACGCTGCTTGGCCTCATCAGCCACGAGTACTTCCACACGTGGAACGTGAAGCGCCTGCGGCCGCGCGAGTTCACCCGCTACGACTACACGCAGGAGAACTACACCGAGTTGCTGTGGTTCTTCGAAGGCTTCACCTCGTACTACGACGACCTGTTGCTGCTGCGCGCCGGCCTGATCGACGAGCCGCGTTACCTGAAGCTCGTGGCCAAGACGCTCAGCGGCGTGCTCGGCATGCCGGGCCGCCATGTGCAGAGCGTGGCGCAGGCCAGCTTCGACGCCTGGGTGAAGTACTACCGCACCGACGAGAACACGCCCAACAGCACCATCAGCTACTACACCAAGGGCGCGCTGGTCGCACTGGCGCTCGACCTCACGCTGCGCCACGAGGGCCGCGGGTCGCTCGACGACGTGATGCGGCTTCTGTGGGAGCGCAGCGGCGGGGGGCCGGTGGGCGAAGCCGACATCGCCGCGGCGCTCGCGCAGGTCGGCGGCCGGTCCTACGAGAAGGAACTGAAGGCCTGGGTGCATGGCACCGACGACCCGGCCTGGCGGCTGCAGCTGGCGCGAGCCGGTGTCGAGTGGAGCCAGCAGGCGCCGACGGTGGCGCAGCGCCTGGGTGTGCGCGTGTCGGAGAGCGCGCTCACCGGCATCAAGGTCACGCACGTGCTGCGCGGCGGTGCCGGCGAAGCGGCCGGCCTCGCGGCGGGCGACGAAGTGCTGGGTGTGGAAGGCTGGCGCGTGCGCCGCCTCGACGAACTGCCGCGCCTCGCGGCCGACGCCGGTGCGGTGCAGCTGCTGGTCTCGCGCGACCAGCGTCTGCGCACGCTCAGCCTCTCGCTGCCACCGGCGCCCGAGGCCGGCGCGGTGTCGCTCACCCTGGCCGGCGCCGACAAGACCCCGCCGGCCGCCATGGCGCTGCGGCGCGCATGGCTCACCGCCTGAGGCACTGGCACGCTGCCTCCCGACGCGGGTGGGCGGCACTGGGGTTGGTGCTGCTGGTGACCGGGGTCCACCTTGGCGTGGCCGAGTGGATCGGCGAGCAGGTGCTTGCGTTCGACATGGCGTCGCCGGCGATGCAGCGCATCGAGGTGGCCTATGTGCGCGAAATGGCGTTCAGCGTGCCTGCCGCGCGTGTCGCGCTGGCGAAGGCGCCGAAGCGTCGGGCCCCCGCCGCAACCGCCCTGGCGGCGGAGCCTGCAGCCTCGGTCCCACCGCCTGTCGCGGAAGCGGCGCCGGAGCCCCTCCAGGAGGCGTCGGAGCCGGATGAGCCGGCAACGGTTGCCGCCGCGGCGGCGTCGGAGCCGGCGGTCAGCGCTCCGCAAGCGTTCGAATGGCCGGCCTCCACCCGCCTGCGCTACCTGCTCACCGGCCATGTGCGCGGCGAGGTGCACGGCCAGGCCCAGGTGGAGTGGATCCGTGCCGGCACCCGCTACCAGGTGCACCTCGACGTGCAGGTCGGCCCGAGCTTCGCGCCGCTCGCCTCGCGGCGCATGAGCAGCGAGGGCGAGATCACGACTGAGGGCCTCTTGCCCCGCCGCTACGAGCAAGAGACGCGGCTCGCGTTCGATGGCCCCTACCGTTCGACGCTGCGCTTCGACGGTGGCCGTGTGTGGCTCTCGAACGGCACGCCGGCCCAGCATCCGCCAGGTGTGCAGGACACGGCCAGCCAGTTCGTGCAGCTTGCCTACCTGTTCGACCGCGAGCCGCAGCGCTTGCGAGTCGGCGCCACGGTCGACGTCGTGCTGGCGATGCCTCGCAACGTGTCGCTGTGGGTTTACGACGTCGTCAAGGAAGAGCTGCTGTTCACCCCCTTCGGGGACGTGCCTGCCTACCACTTGAAGCCGCGCCGCGAGCCGAGGGCCGGGGGTGACCTGGTCACCGAACTCTGGATTGCGCCGCAACTGCGCCATTTGCCGATACGCTTTGTCATTCGCCAGGACGCCGAGAACTTCGTCGACCTGATGCTCGACCGGCGTCCGGAACTCGGCGCCTCCGACACCCCTGCCCGAACCCCACCATGACCTACGACAACATCCTCACTGAACTGCGTGGCCACGGCCCGCTGCGCACCGGCCTCATCACGTTGCACCGTCCCAAGCAGCTCAATGCGCTCAACGACACCCTGATGAATGAGCTGGGCGCCGCGCTTCGGGCCTTCGAATCCGACGAGAGCGTCGGCTGCATCGTCATCACCGGCAGCGAGAAGTCGTTCGCGGCCGGTGCCGATGTGGGCGCGATGGCCAAGTGGGACTACATGGACGTCTACAAGTCCGACTACATCACCCGCAACTGGGAGACGATCCGCAGCATCCGCAAGCCGGTGATCGCCGCGGTGGCCGGCTTTGCGCTCGGTGGCGGCTGCGAACTGGCGATGATGTGCGACATCGTCATCGCGGCCGACACGGCGAAATTCGGCCAACCCGAGATCAAGCTCGGCATCATCCCCGGCGCCGGCGGCACGCAGCGCCTACCGCGGGCGATCGGCAAGGCCAAGGCGATGGACCTGGTGCTCACCGGCCGCATGATGGATGCGGCCGAGGCCGAGCGCTCGGGTCTGGTCTCGCGTGTGGTGCCGGCGGCCGAGCTGCTCGGCGTGGCGCTCGCGGCTGCACAGCACATCTGCGAATTCAGCGGCCCGAGCGTGATGATGGCCAAGGAGTGCGTCAACCGCGCCTACGAGTCGCCGCTGTCGGACGGCGTGATGTTCGAGCGCAGGGTCTTCCACTCGCTCTTTGCCACCGAGGACCAGAAGGAAGGCATGGACGCCTTCTTGCACAAGCGCAAGCCTGAGTTCAAGCAGCGCTGAGTGAACTATCGCTGGAAGAACGAGTCGCTGTAGCCCTCAGCTTCGATCATGAAAAACTGGTCGGCCGTGCCGCCGTTGACAGTGATCTTCAGCAAGGGGAGCGCAGATCCAGTCAGTGCGGCGGCCTGCTGGCTCCGGTCCACGGTGTTTCCGTCACTGAAGGTGATGCGCCACACCGGGGTGCCATTGACCATCACGCTGCTGACGCCACTGCCAGTGGCCTCTACCACTGACGCGGGCCGACTCAGACTCAAAACATCGTGGAGTGCCGTTCCAACGGCGACCGGATAGTGTTGTTGGCCAGCGTATCCGGCGACTGGCACCTGTGCAGTACGCACCGTGGCGTAGGGGGTCAACCCCGTCGCCCAGCAACCCGGTATCGAGTCGTGAAACTCTTCGATGATGTCGAACGTCACTGCCCCGGAGGCATTGGGCGCGGACACGACGAATTTGATGCGAGTCGAGGCGTTGCTGCTCACGCCTGGTGAAAACTGGATGGGCGTTGCGCACATCTCGTACCACGTGCCCTGGTACTTGCTCAGGTAGTTGGTCGGCACGGTGTCTTTGTCGCGGTCGCCACCTCCACAGGCAGCGAGGGCAGCGACCAGACCGGCCATGCCAAGTGCTCGAATTGTTTGAATCATCAGAGCCTCCCTATATCTGCGAATGATCGTGGACCTTGTGAGCCGGCGGCAACCCTCCTCTTGGGGAGTTGCGCGGGCTGAGGAACGCTAGAAGCTGCGCCCGCCCTTGAACTGCCCCCGCGTGCTGCGCGTGCGGGCGGCCGCCTTCTCGATGGCCGCGAACGAGCGCGCCGCATGGGCATGGCACACCGCGAGGCCCAGCGCGTCGGCGGCATCCTTGCCGGGCAGGCCGGGCAGCTTGAGCAGGCGCTTCACCATCTCCTGGATCTGCTCCTTGCGCGCGTGGCCGGCGCCAACAATGGCCTTCTTCATCTGCAGCGCGGTGTACTCCGACACGCCGATGTTGCACGACACGAGCCCGGTGATCGCGGCGCCGCGCGCCTGCCCGAGCAGCAGCGTGCTCTGAGGGTTGACGTTGACGAACACGATCTCGATCGAGGCGCAGGTGGGCTCGTAGCGGGCCGCGACCTCGCGCACGCCGTCGTAGATGATCTTGAGCCGCCCGGGCAAGTCACCGACCGCCACCGCATCCGTCTTGATCGTGCCGCTCGCCACGTAGTGCAGCGTGCTGCCCTCGACATCGATCACGCCGAAGCCGGTTGTGCGCAGCGCAGGGTCGATGCCGAGGATTCTCATGCCCCAAAGTACCAGCGCAGGGAATGGAAGAACACGGGTGCTGCGAAACAAAGCGGAGCGACGCGGTCGAGCAGTCCCACTGCACCCGTCACCGTGGCGCGGCCACCCCAGTGGCGCACGCCGGCATCGCGCTTGAGCGCCTGCATCACCAGCTCGCCCAGTGTGCCGCAGCCGCCGGCGATCAGGCCGATGAGGATCGCCTGCGGGGCCTTGAAGGGCGTGATCCAGTACAGCAGCCCGCCCACCAGCCCGGCGGCCAGCGCGCCGAGGGCCCACGCCCGCCACGAGAAGGTGCGGCTGATGTGGCGTGCGGCTGGCAGCGTGCGGATGCGGCGCTTGGCCGAGTGCTGCGCGATCTGTGCCGTGACAACCACGATCACGAGGTAGAGCACGAGGAAGGCGCCGCGGTCCTCGTAGTTGCGGAACTCCAGCAGCAGCAGCGCCGGGGCGTGGCTCATGCCGTACACGCACACCATCGTGCCCCACTGGATCTTGGCGGTGCGCTCCAGAAAGCGCGTCGCATCGTTGCCGAAGACGGCCAGGATGGGCAGCGCCGCGAAGGCATAGACCGGGATGAAGACGCTGAAGAGGTCGAAGTAGCGCCCACCCGCCAGCCAGTACTGCACAGGCAGCACGAAGAAGAACGCCATCAGGAGTGCACGGTGGTCGCCGCGGCGGGTGTGCGTGAGCGTGATGAACTCGCGCAGCGCGAGGAAGGAAATGATGGCAAAGAGCAGCGTCGAGACGACGGCGCCCGTGGCCCACGAAATCCAGAACAGCACCGTGCCGACCCACAGCGCGCGCAGGTCGCGCCACATCGCGTCGGTGGCTTCCTGCTTGTCGGGCGGGGCCTGCAGCGACTTCATGAACGCCACCGCGGTGGCGAACGACAGCACGCCGAAGATGATGACGAAGAGCAGGCCGATCTGCTGCGAGATCGTCAGGCTCTGCAGCCACTGGCCGACGCTCTTCATGCGGCCACCTTGGCCAAGGCCATCACGGCATCTCGCGCACGCGCGAGAAACGCCCGCTTGTCTTCGCCCGCCTGCAACTGGAGGGGGGCACCGAAGGTGACCGAGCAGAGGATGGGCACGGGGACCACCTCGCCCTTGGGCATGACGCGCTGCACGTTGTCGATCCATGTGGGGATCAGCGGCACGTCCGGGAACTGCTCGGCCAGGTGGAAGAGGCCGGCCTTGAATGCCTGCGGCTCGCCCTTGTTGCCGCGTGTGCCCTCGGGAAAGATCACCAGCGAGTCGCCATTCTTCAGCGCCTCGACCAAGGGCTCGAGCGGGTCTTCGTCGGCAGTGCGCACGCGGCTCACGTAGACCGCGTTGAAGATTTCGCGCGTGATCCAGTGTTTGAGGGGTGTCGACGTCCAGTAGTCGCGCGCCGCGATCGGCCGGGTGACCGCGCGCAGATCGCTCGGCAGCGAGGCCCAGATCAGCACCCAGTCGAAGTGACTCTGGTGGTTGGCGAAGTAGATGCGCTGCTCGGCCTTGGGCGGGCTGCCGTACCAGTGGCCTTGCGCGCCGGTGATCAGGCGCGCCAGAAACGACAGGACCAGGCCTGCGATGTGGGGGAGCGACATGGGGCGCGATGTTACTGGGCGCGCCACCCAGGCCGTTCAGCGCAGCAGACCGTGGCCGGCGGCGATGAGCAAGGGGGCCAGCAGCAGCGGCGCCCACAGCGGCGAGACCGGGAACGCGGCCACGCCGACGAGGCTGCCGGCCAGCAGGTAGTAGCCGATCAGGCGCAGCACCTCCAGGTTGCCTTGCGAGACCGCGTTCACCGCCAGGTGACCTGTCAGCATGAGGAAGGGGCTGACCATCAGGAACCAGAACGCCGTGCGGCGCGCGTCCGATGCGGCGAAGCGGCCGATGAAGCCTTCGACCACCGCCTCGCTCAAAGGCACCTTGAAGCGCACCACGCCGAACACGAGGTGCAGCACGCCGAGGGTGAAGATGGACCAGGCCAGGGTCTTGGACATGAAGAGGCTCCCTTGATGATGAAGTATACGATGCCGTATGTTATGCAGATTCGGCGCGTTGTCCACTGCCTAGAATCGCCTGCACCATGGGTCGCAATGTGAATGTCAGCCGGGACGACTGGGTCGCTGCGGCCTTCGAGTGGATCGCCACCAGCGGCGTGGCCACGCTCGCGGTGGAGCCGCTCGCCCGTTCGCTCGGGGTGAGCAAAGGCGGCTTCTACTGGTGCTTCGGCAGCCGTGACGAGCTGCTGGTGGCCGTGCTCGAACGCTGGGAGCAACAGGGCACACAGGAAATCATCGACGCCATCGAGCAGCTGAAGGCGAAGAGCCCGTTGCGCGAACTGCTGGGCCGGGTGGCGCAGCGGGTGAAGGCCACGAGCGCCGATTCGGTGCGCGTGCTGCGCATGGAGTACGCGCTGAACTGCGCCGCGACCGACCCCCGCGTGGCACCGGTGGTGCAGCGGGTCACGGCGGCGCGCATGGGCTACCTGGCGAAGGTGCTGCGCGGCGAGGGGCTCACCCCCAAGGTGGCACGGCAGCGGGCCATGCTCGCACACGCCAGCTACCTGGGTCTGGTGCAGCTGCGTGCCACGGGCAACGATGCGGAGTTGGCAGCGCTCGACATCGACGAGCTGCTGGAGGCCTATCTCGCGATGGTGCTGGCACCGTCGGCCAAGGCGGAAACGAAACGGGCCACCGTCAGGAAGACCGTGGCCCGTTGAAGACGGGGGCGCGCTCGGCGCCTTTTGCCGAGTGGCTCAGTGTCGGAAGTGGCGCACGCCCGTGAGCACCATGGCAATGCCGTGCTCGTTGGCGGCGCCGATCACCTCCTCATCACGCACGCTGCCACCCGGGTGGATCACGCTGGTCGCGCCCGCCTTCACCAGCTCGTCGAGCGTGTCGCGGAACGGGAAGAAGGCATCGCTCGCCACCGCCGAGCCCTTGAGCGACAGACCGGCTGCTTCGGCCTTGATGCCGGCGATGCGGGCCGAGTCGAGTCGGCTCATCTGGCCGGCGCCCACGCCCAGCGTCATGCCGCCGGCGCAGAAGACGATGGCGTTGCTCTTCACGTACTTGCCCACCGTCCAGGCGAAGAGCATGTCTTCGAGCTGCTGCTTCGTCGGCTGGGTCTTGGTGACGACCTTGAGGTCGGAGAGCTTCAGCTCATGGTTGTCGGCGCTCTGGATCAAGAGGCCCGAGCCGATGCGCTTCACGTCCTGCGCGTTGCGGCCTTGTTCCCAGGCGGTGGCGCCGCCCTTGGGCAGCGCGATCTGCAGCACACGCACATTCTTCTTGGCCGCGAAGATGGCCAGCGCATCGCTCGTGAACGAGGGCGCGATCAGCACTTCCATGAACTGCTTGGCCACATGCTCGCCGGTGGTGGCATCCACTTCAGTGTTGAAGGCGATGATGCCGCCGAAGGCCGAGGTCGGGTCGGTCTTGAAGGCCTTGGCGTAGGCCTCGGCGGCGTTGGCGCCGAGCGCCACGCCGCACGGGTTGGCGTGCTTGACGATCACGCAGGCGGGCGTGTCGAACGACTTCACGCATTCCCACGCCGCATCGGCATCGGCGATGTTGTTGTATGAGCTCCCTTGCCCTGCAGCTGCTTGCCGGTGACGAGCGAGCCGGGCGCGGGGTGCAGGTCACGGTAGTAGGCGGCGGTCTGGTGCGGGTTCTCGCCGTAGCGCAGGTCCTGCAACTTGACGAAGCGGCCGTTGCTCTGCGCCGGGTACTCGGCGCGCGAGCCGTCGGCCTGCAGCGACGAGAGGTAGTCGCTGATGGCGGCGTCGTAGTTCGAAATGCGGTTGAAGGCGGCCACCGACAACGCGAATTTGGTTTCCTTGCTCACGGCCTTGTTCGCCTTCAGCTCGGCGATCACCTGCGCGTACTGCGAGGCATCGGTGAGCACCGCCACGTCTTTCCAGTTTTTCGCGGCGGAGCGCACCATCGCCGGGCCGCCGATGTCGATGTTTTCGATCGCGTCTTCGAGCGTGCAGCCGGGCTTGGCAACGGTGGCTTCGAAGGGGTAGAGGTTGACGCAGAGGATGTCGATCGGCGCGATGTTGTGCTTCTGGATCGCGGCCACGTGCTCGGGCAGGTCGCGGCGGGCCAGCAGGCCACCGTGGATGGTGGGGTGGAGCGTCTTCACGCGGCCGTCGAGCATCTCGGGGAAGCCGGTGTGGTCGGCCACCTCGGTGACGGGCAGGCCGGCATCGGCCAGCAGCTTGGCGGTGCCGCCGGTCGAGAGCAGCTTCACGCCGAGCGCGTTCAGTTCGCGTGCGAAGTCGAGCACGCCGGTCTTGTCGGAAACGGAAATCAGGGCTTGCATGAGAGGAGGTCTCTTTATTTAACTAACTTGTGGTCGAGCAGCTTGCGCCGCAGCGTGTTGCGGTTGATGCCCAGCCATTCGGCGGCGCGGCTCTGGTTGCCGTCGGCGTGTTTCATCACCACGTCGAGCAGCGGTTTTTCGACCACCTTGAGGATCATGTCGTACATGGCGGCGGGTTCCACGCCGCGGAGGTCCTTGAAGTAAGCCTCCAGGCTGTCCCGGATGCACTCCTCGATGTGTTTTTTGCTCATGCTTGTTGTTCGATGAGGTCGTCGTTGGCGGCCACGCGGATGGCGGGCAGCCGGTGATGGGTGTCGGCCAGTTGGTCAAACCAGTCGCTCACCGCCCGGACCTGGCTGTCGCAGGTCTCGAGCGTGTTCATGACGGCACGGAAGTCCACGCCACCGGGCAGGGCGCGTACCGCCCAGCCGATGTGCTTGCGTGCCGTGCGCACGCCGGTGTATTCACCGTAGAGCGCGTAGTGCTCGTGCAGGTGTTCGAGCAGCCACTGCTTGGCCTGCAGCACCTCGGGTGCGGGCAGGTGTTCGCCGGTCTCGAGGAAGTGCGCGATCTCGCGGAAGATCCATGGTCGGCCCTGCGCCGCGCGGCCGATCATGATCGCGTCGGCGCCGGTGGCGGCGAGCACCTCGCGCGCCTTCTCGGGGCTGTCGATGTCGCCGTTGGCGACGACGGGGATGCTCAGCGAGGCCTTGACCGCGGCGATGGTGTCGTACTCGGCGTGGCCGCCGTAGCCTTGCTCGCGCGTGCGGCCGTGCACCGTGACCATCGCAATGCCGGCCGATTCGGCCGCACGCGCCAGGCGCACCGCGTTGCGCTCGGCCTGGCACCAGCCGGTGCGCATCTTCAGCGTGACAGGCACCCTGCGCGGTGCACACGCGGCGACCACGGCTTCGATGATGGCGGTGGCGAGCGGCTCGTCCTGCATCAGCGCGGAGCCAGCCCACTTGGTGCACACCTTCTTGGCCGGGCAGCCCATGTTGATGTCGATGATCTGTGCGCCGCGGTCGATGTTGTAGGCGGCGGCCTCGGCCATCATCTGCGGCTCGGTGCCAGCGATCTGCACCGCAATCGGCGCCACTTCGCCGTCGTGGTTGGCGCGGCGCGAGGTCTTGAGGCTTTGCCAGAGGTCGCGGCGCGAGGTCACCATCTCGCTCACCGCGTAGCCCGCGCCGAGCCGTTTGCACAGCTGTCGAAACGGCCGATCGGTCACCCCCGCCATCGGGGCGGCGAACAGTCGGTTCGCCAGGGGAATGTGGCCGATCTGCATGATGGGGAAGGGTGACGACGCGGCCAGGGGTGCTCAAAAAGGAGGCAGAGTATAAGCCTTGAAACCTACAGGTCTTGTGCACAAAACCCGCTCTAGATAATGCGTGGGATGGAAGCATGGATCGAGTCGCTGCTCTCGCTTTTGGCGTTGCCCCAGTTCGGGTTGAGCACGGTCTTCGTCGTCGCCTTCATCTCGGCGACGCTGCTGCCGGTGGGTTCGGAACCGGCGGTGTTCGGCTTGATCAAGCTCAACCCTGAGTTGTTCTGGCCGGCGGTGCTGGTCGCGACCGCGGGCAACACGCTCGGGGGCATCGTCACCTACTGGATGGGCTACGGCACCGAGCGTGCCTACGAGAAGCTGGCGCACCACGCACCGCGCGAGGCGCGCCTGATCGCCTGGCTGCGCCAGTTCGGCGCCAAGGCCTGCCTGATGTCGTGGCTGCCACTCGTCGGCGACCCGCTGTGCGGCGTGGCGGGCTGGATGCGGCTGCCGTTCTGGCCGTGCGTGCTCTACATGACCATCGGCAAGTTCGGCCGCTACCTCGTGATGACGGTGGTGCTGCTGTGGATGTGGCCGGGGCAATACGGCGGCTGAAGCGCCTTGGCCGAGGGTTCGACGGTCGGCGATTTGTCAGAAAGTCGACGCTTCGCCTGCCTCGCGTCGTGGCGCGCCGTGTCGTGCGTGGCACGATGAAACAGTCGTCGTCTTGACCGCGAGGTGTCCATGTCCAGCAAGTCCCCGAAGCCTCGCGCCCGGCGCGTCAACTGGTTCGATCGGCTCAAGAGCCTGTTCCAGAAGCGCGTGGCCACACCGCCGAGCGTGAACCAGGTGCTGGGCAAGGCCGGCTCGGGCCGGCGCAAGCGCCAGGCGGATGTCTCGCACATGCTGAAGGCGCTGAAGTCCGTGCTCGATCGCCATGCGGCGTCGCGCTCGGTGCTCGCGCACCTGGGCGTGGTGGAGCAGGCGCTGGAACACCGCGGGCTGCTGGGGCTGGAAGACGTGCCGTCCGACGTGCTCGGCCGGGCCTTGTCGCAGCTCGAGATGTTGGTGTCGGATTGGTCGGAGGTCGGCATCGCCGCCTTGCGCGCGCAACTCAAGTCGGCGATGGCCAAACCCGGCCGCTCGGACCTGCCGCGCGGCGCACCGAAGAAGCAGTCGACCGACTTCGACAACAGCCGCCTCCAGGTCAACGAGGCCAGTGTCTCGACCTTCATGGAAGCGCGTGCACGGTGGGAGACCTCGCTGACGGGCGGCCGCTGAGGGCGGCGATCTCGCCAAAGCAAAAGGGCGCCCGAGGCGCCCTTTTTCATGTGCCGCCGAAGACGCGGCTCAGGCGGCCTTGCGGGCGGCCTTCTTGGCGGCGGGTTTGGCCGCAGCGGCCTTGGTCGCCGCGCTGCGGGGCGCCGGGGCCTTGCCGGCCTTGGCCAGCTGGGCGCTCAGCTCGTCGATGCGCTTGTTGAGCGCGGCGACGTCCTTGGCGCTCGGCACACCCAGCTTGGCCAGCGCCTTGGCGGTGCGCTCCTCGAAGATCGACTCGAGCTTGTCCCAGTGCTGGCCGGCCTTGCTGGTCACGTCGCCGGCCATGCCGGTCATCTTGCTGGCCATCTCGTTGAGCTTGCCTTCGGCCACGCTCTGCGTCTTCTTCTGCAGCGTCACGCCTTCCTTGACCAGCGCCTCGAAGACCTTGCCGCCTTCTTCCTGTGCCTTGGAAAACGCGCCCAGGCCGGCGAGCCAGATCTGCTGGGCCGAGTCCTTCACCGTGGCGGCGAACTGGCTGTCGAGCAGGCTTGCGGGCGACGCGGCCTTCTTGTCGGCCATCTGCTTGAGTTTCTTGACCATGGTCTCGTTCCTGTGAAGTGGTGGATGAAAGACGGTGCGCCGTCGCGGCACGAGGCGCCACTATAGGAGCGAGCGCTGCGCGTGGCACCTGCTTTCTCTAGTGAGAGCCCCCCAAGCGCCGGCGCGCCGAGGCTCGGGAAACTTCGCAGCGGCGCTGCGAAGCCTTTGGACAAGAATGCCCCGGTCCCGCCACATTCCCCAGGAGGAGCGCATGCAGTATTTCGTGACCGGAGCCACCGGCTTCATCGGCAAACGACTCGTCAAGACCTTGCTGCAGCGTCGCGGTGCGACGGTGCACTTCCTGCTGCGAGAGGGCAGCGAGGGCAAGCTCCCGGCGCTGCTCGAGTACTGGGGCGTGGGCGAGGGCCGAGCGGTGCCGGTCTACGGCGACCTGACGGCCAAGAAGCTCGGCGTCTCGGCCGAGGCCATCAAGAAGCTCAAGGGCCACATCGACCACGTCTACCACCTGGCCGCGGTGTACGACCTCAAGGCCGACGAAGAGGCGCAGGTGCAGGTCAACATCGACGGCACGCGCAACCTGGTCGAGTTCGCCAAGGCGATCGATGCCGGCCACCTGCACCACGTGAGCAGCATCGCCGCGGCCGGCCTCTACGAAGGTGTGTTCCGCGAAGACATGTTCGACGAGGCCGAGAACCTCGACCACCCGTACTTCATGACCAAGCACGAGAGCGAGAAGATCGTGCGCACCGAGAGCAAGGTCCCTTGGACGGTCTACCGCCCCGCGCTCGTGGTGGGCGATTCGCAGACAGGCGAGATGGACAAGATCGACGGGCCGTACTACTTCTTCAAGCTCATCCAGCGCATGCGCCAGCTGCTGCCGCCGTGGATGCCCAGCATCGGCCTGGAGGGCGGGCGCATCAACATCGTGCCGGTCGACTTCGTGGTGAGCGCGCTCGACCACATCAGCCACAGCAAGGCCCAGCTCGACAAGAAGTGCTTCCATCTCGTCGACCCCGAGGGCTACCGTGTGGGCGATGTGCTCGACGTCTTCAGCAAGGCGGCCCACGCGCCGAAGATGAACCTCTTCATCAACGCGGCGCTGCTGGGCTTCATCCCCAAGGGCATCAAGAAAGGCCTGATGGCCATCGCCCCGGTGCGCCGCGTGCGCAACGCCGTGATGAAGGACCTGGGCCTGCCCGAAGACATCTTCACCTTCATCAACTACCCCACGCGCTTCGACTGCCGCGACACCCTCGCGGCGCTCAAGGGCAGTGGCATCGCCTGCCCCAAGCTGCCCGACTACGCCTGGCGCCTGTGGGACTACTGGGAACGCCACCTCGACCCGGCGCTTTTCGTCGACCGCAGCCTGCGCGGTACGGTGGGCGGCAAGGTGGTGCTGGTGACGGGCGGCTCGTCGGGCATCGGGCTCGCAGCGGCGATCAAGTTTGCCGAGGCCGGCGCCATCACCATCATCTGCGCGCGTGACGAGGCCAAGCTCGCCGAGGCGAAGAAGGAAATCCTCGCCACCGCCGGCAAGGGTGCCAACGTCGTCACCTACTCGGCCGACATCGCCGATGAGGCGAGCTGTGCCGGGCTCATCACCTGGCTGACCGAGAACTACGGCGGCGTCGACTTCCTCGTCAACAACGCCGGCCGCTCCATCCGCCGCGCGATCGAGAGCAGCTACGACCGCTTCCACGATTTCGAGCGCACGATGCAGCTCAACTATTTCGGCTGCCTGCGTGTGACCATGGGCTTGCTGCCCGGGATGGTGGCGAAGAAGAAGGGGCACATCGTCAATATCAGCTCGATCGGGGTGCTGACGAATGCGCCGCGCTTCTCGGCCTATGTGGCCAGCAAGGCGGCACTGGATGCGTGGACGCGCTGCGCGGCGAGCGAGTACGCCGACACGGGCATCACGTTCACGACGATCAACATGCCGCTGGTGCGCACGCCGATGATTGCGCCGACCAAGATCTACAACAACGTGCCGACGCTGTCGCCCGAGGAGGCGGCCGACATGATTGCGGAGGCGTGCGTGGACAAGCCGGTGCGGATTGCCACCCGCCTCGGTGTCACGGGCGAGGTGCTGCATGCGCTGTTGCCGCGGGTGGCGCAGATCGTGATGAACACGAGCTTCCGGATGTTCCCGGACAGTTCTGCTGCCAAAGGCGACAAGAGTGGGAAGCCGACTCTGTCGCCTGAGGCGATTGCGATGCAGCAGATGATGAGGGGGATTCACTTCTGAGGGACTTTGCCGGGGTTTCGCCCTGGCGGGCGACCTTCTTTTCTTTGCTTGCCCAAAGAAAAGAAGGCAAAAGAAAGGGCACCCCGTTCGCTCGGTCCGCCTAGGGCGGACTGCTCTGCGCTGCTCGGACTTTGTGGGTCGGGCAGAACTCACTTCGCGAGCTTCGCTCGCTACGTTCAGACAGCTGCCCGAAGTCAGTTCACGAAGCGCGCTTCGCGCGCCCCACAAAGCCCTACGCTGCTCGACGGCTCTCAAGGGCCCCGGGATACCCTCGCCAGCTTCGCTGGCCTCGTACTCTCGACTCGCTTCGCCTCGTGCTTGAGTGAAGGAGAGGCGATGCGCAGCGAGCCGAGTGGCTCGGTGGTCCAGCATGTGTGCGGAGGTCCGATGAGAGCAGGTGCCTCATCGGCCGAGGCCTGTAACCATATGGCACGGCCAAATGGAAAGCGCCTTTGCTTTGGTCACTTTCATTTGGCGCGACAAATGTTCGCGCAGCGGGGTTCGCTCACTTCGCGCAGCGAAGTTATGCGAACACCAAAGTGACTCGCCCGCCGGGGCGAGACCCGGCAATGCCCCCACGCAGTGAGGAGACGACAATCCCGCCATGCGCATCCACGACATCCGTCAGCGACTCACCGCCCTCGGCGCCGGCCCGAAGCACACCGCCCGTGTGCTCCGCCTGTGGTCGCAAGCGCAACCCCAAGACAGCGGCAAGCGCCGCCTGGAAGACTTCATGCCCCAGCGCGTGCGCGAAGGCCTGCCTGCGCTCAGTGCAGACCTGCAAGCGCTGGCGAAACTGCGCGCCGAGCACATCGGCGAAGACGGCTCCTCCCGCCTGCTGGTCGAGCTGATCGACGGCCAGACCGTCGAAAGCGTGCTGCTCCCGCGCGACGGCCTCTGCGTCTCCACGCAAGTCGGCTGCGCTGTCGGCTGCGTCTTCTGCATGACCGGCCAGAGCGGCCTCCTGCGCCAGCTGGGCAGTGCCGAGATCGTGGCGCAGGTGGCGCTCGCCCGCACCCGCCGCGTGGTGAAGAAGGTCGTTTTCATGGGCATGGGCGAGCCCGCGCACAACCTCGACAACGTGCTCGAAGCCATCGACCTGCTCGGGACCGGCGGCAACATCGGCCACAAGGAGCTGGTGTTCTCGACCGTGGGCGACCCGCGTGTCTTCGAGCAACTGCCGCGTCAGACGGTGAAGCCGGCGCTGGCGCTCTCGCTTCACTCCACGAAGCCCGCCCTGCGCGCCGAGCTGCTGCCGCGTGCCCCACGCATCGACCCTGAAGCTCTTGTGGAGGAGGGCGAGCGTTATGCCCGCCTCACGCACTACCCCATCCAGTACCAGTGGACGCTGCTCGACGGCATCAACGACAACGACGAAGAACTCGACGGCATCGTGCGTTTGCTCAAGGGCAAGTACGCGGTGATGAACATGATCCCGTACAACCAGATCGACGGGCTGCCCTACCAGCGGCCCTCATGGGAGAAGGCCGCGGCGATCGCCCGCACGCTGCACCGGCGTGGCGTTCTGACCAAGCTGCGTCACTCGGCCGGGCAGGACGTCGACGGTGGCTGCGGCCAGCTGCGGGCGCGTGTGAGCGCCACCGAGCAGCCGGTCGCCATCGTGCGCCGCGCGGCGCAGGCCGCGCGCTGAACCTCAGTCGCGTGCCGCGAGCGAGCGGCTCGCCCGCAGCGCGAGCAACGTGCACACGCAGCCCGACAGCAGGTAGACGGTCAGCGCGATCAGCCCGAAGCGGGCCGACAGGCCGAGCGCCACGAGCGGCGCGAAGGCGGCGCCGATCAGCCAGGCGAAGTCGGAGGTGAGCGCCGCGCCGGTGTAGCGGAACTTCGAGGCGAAGTTGGCCGTCACCGTGCCGGCCGCCTGGCCGTACGAGAGGCCCATCAGCACGAAGCCGACGAGGATGAAGAGGTCCTGGCCCAGCGCGCCGCCATCGAGCAGCAGGGGTGCGAAGAGGCTGAACACCGCGATCAGCACCGCCAGCAGCGCGAGCGTGCGGCGGCGGCCGATGCGGTCGGCGATGAGGCCCGACACCGGCATCGCGGCAGCGGCCAGCACCGCGCCCACGATCTGCACCGCGAGGAATTCGCCCGTCACCTGGTCGGAATACAGCAGGATCCACGACAGCGGGAACACCGTCACGATGTGGAAGAGCGCATAGCTCGCGAGCGCCGCGAAGGCACCGATCACGATGTGCCGACCCTGCTTGCGGAAGAGCTCGCGCTCGTTGCAAGGCTCCAGCTCGCGGGCGTTGAGATCGCGCTCGTACTCGTGGGTGACGACCAGGCGCAGCCGCGCGAAGAGCGCCACCACGTTGATCGCAAACGCGGCGTAGAACGGGTAGCGCCAGCCCCAGGTCAGGAAGTCGGCGGCGTCGAGGTTCTTCCAGAGGTACGCGAAAAGACTGCAGGCGATCAGGAAGCCGAGCGGCGCGCCCAGCTGCGCCAGCATCGCGTACCAGCCGCGGCGGTGCTTGGGCGCGTTGAGCGCCAGCAGCGAGGGCAGGCCGTCCCACGAGGCGCCCATCGCCAGGCCCTGACCGATGCGGCAGATGGCCAGCAGCACGATGGACAGCTCGCCCCAGGTGTCGTAGCCCGGCAGCAGCGCCATGCTCACGGTCGAGGTGCCGAGCAGGAAGAGCGCGATGGTCAGCTTGGTGCTGCGGCCGAAGCGGCGCTGGATTTCCATGCCCGCGAGCGTGCCGATGGGGCGCACGACGAAGGCGAAGGCGAAGAGCGCGAACGCGTAGAGGATCCCCTCCAGACGGCCCGCGAAGGGGAAGAACACCGCCGGGAACACCAGCGCCGAGGCGATGCCGTAGACGAAGAAGTCGAAATATTCGGAGGCCCGGCCGATCACCACGCCGACGGCGATGTCGCCGGGGGCCACGCGCTCGTGCTCCGTGCTGCCCGGGGCGTGATGGATGCTGCTGGTGCGATGGGCGGGGAGGGATTGGGCTGTGCTCGACATCGGGTTCACGGGCAAATAAGGCGGCGCGAAGGCTCAGAGGTGCGGACGAGGATACGCCACCGAAGACCCCGATGGCAGAGGTGTACCTCTCGTCGCAGGGGTGGGACAAATTGTCCAATGGTTGATCTGGGTCAATCTGTCTACATTGCGGCAACACGCGCAAGAGTGGTTTCCCCTGCGCCTCATCCTTCGACACCGTGCCCCCGACACCTGTGCCTTCCTTCACGAACCGCTTGCCTCGATGGGGTCATGCCCTTGGGTGGCTCGCGACGGCCTCCTTGCTGGCCGGCTGCGACACCGTGGTGATGAACCCCTCGGGCGACATCGCCTCGCAGCAGGCCGACCTCATCGTCTCGTCCACCGTGCTGATGCTCCTGATCATCGTGCCGGTGATCGTGCTGACGCTGCTCTTCGCATGGCGCTACCGCGAGAGCAACACCGAGGCGACCTACGACCCCGAGTGGGACCACTCCACCAAGCTCGAACTCGTGATCTGGGGCGCCCCGCTGCTGATCATCATCGCGCTGGGCGCACTCACCTGGATCAGCACCCACAAGCTCGACCCGTGGCGCCCGCTGCAGCGCATCGACGCGCAGCGCCCGATCGACCCGCAGGACCCGAAGTCCAAGCCGCTGGTCGTGCAGGTGGTGGCGCTCGACTGGAAGTGGCTCTTCCTCTACCCCGAGCAAGGCATCGCCACCGTCAACGAGCTGGCCGCACCGGTCGACCGGCCGATCCAGTTCCGCATCACCTCGTCGACGGTGATGAACTCGTTCTATATCCCGGCGCTGGCCGGCCAGATCTACGCCATGCCGGGCATGGAGACCAAGCTGCATGCGGTGATCAACCGCGCCGGCGTGTACGACGGCTTCTCGGCCAACTTCAGCGGTGACGGCTTCTCGCACATGCGCTTCAAGTTCCACGGCCTGTCGGATGCCGGCTTCACCCGCTGGGTCGAGAGCCACAAGGCGACGAGCGACGAGCTCACGCGGGCGGCCTACCTCAAGCTCGAGCAGCCCAGTGCCCGCGAGCCGGTGCGCCGCTTCGGGCGTGTCGACCCGAAGCTCTTCGACGCGGTGCTCAACCGCTGCGTCGACACCGCCAAGATGTGCATGAACGAGATGATGGCGATCGACGCCGCCGGCGGCCTGGGCAAGCAGGGCCTGGCCTACCTCGAGCGCAAGCCCTGGCGCGATGGCGAGCGGTCCTACGTCGCCACCGTCCTGTGCACCCCCGACAACCCGACCGGCTCGCCCCTCCTCGCGGACAGCCAGCCCGTCGTGGTCCGCTGAGAGCCTTCCGATGTCTTCCGCTTCCCTCGACCTGCAAACACTCGTCTTCGGCCGTCTCGGCCCCGACGCGATCCCGCACGACCCGATCATCTGGGCCACCTTCGCGATGGTGGTGCTGGGTGGCACGGCGATGCTCGCCCTGATGACGCGCTACCGCGTGTGGGGCCCGCTGTGGCGCGACTGGCTCACCAGTATCGACCACAAGAAGATCGGCATCATGTACATCGTGCTGGGCCTGGTGATGCTGCTGCGCGGCTTCGCCGACGCACTCATGATGCGGCTGCAGCAGGCCATCGCCTTCGGCGACAACGTCGGCTACCTCAACCCGCACCACTACGACCAGATCTTCACCGCCCACGGCGTGATCATGATCTTCTTCGTGGCGATGCCGCTCGTCACCGGCTTCATGAACTACATCGTGCCGCTGCAGATCGGCGCGCGCGACGTGGCCTTCCCCTTCCTGAACAACTTCAGCTTCTGGATGACCGCCGGCGGCGCGGTGCTGATCATGTGCTCGCTGTTCCTCGGCGAGTTCGCACGCACCGGGTGGCTCGCGTACCCGCCGCTGTCGGGCATCCTCGCGAGCCCGGGGGTCGGGGTCGACTACTACCTGTGGTCATTGCAGGTGGCGGGGGTGGGCACCACGCTCTCGGGCATCAACCTCATCGCCACCATCATCAAGATGCGCGCGCCCGGCATGACGATGATGAAGATGCCGGTGTTCACCTGGACATCGCTCTGCACCAACATCCTCATCGTGGCGGCCTTCCCGGTGCTGACCGCGGTGCTGGCACTGCTCACGCTCGACCGCTACCTCGGCACGAACTTCTTCACGAACGATCTCGGCGGCAACGCCATGATGTACGTGAACCTGATCTGGATCTGGGGCCACCCCGAGGTCTACATCCTGATCCTGCCGTGCTTCGGCATCTTCTCCGAGGTGGTGTCGACCTTCAGCCGCAAGCGCCTCTTCGGCTACGCCTCGATGGTCTACGCCACCGTCGTGATCACCATCCTGTCGTATCTGGTGTGGCTGCACCACTTCTTCACGATGGGCTCGGGCGCGAGCGTCAACTCGTTCTTCGGCATCACGACGATGATCATCTCGATCCCGACCGGCGCGAAGATCTTCAACTGGCTCTTCACCATGTACCGCGGCCGCATCCAGTTTGACGTGCCGATGCTGTGGACGGTGGGCTTCATGGTCACCTTCGTGATCGGCGGCATGACCGGCGTGCTGCTCGCGGTGCCGCCGGCCGACTTCGTGCTGCACAACAGCCTCTTCCTGATCGCGCACTTCCACAACGTGATCATCGGTGGCGTGCTGTTCGGCCTCTTCGCCGGCATCGTGTTCTGGTACCCCAAGGCCTTCGGCTACAAGCTCGATCCGTTCTGGGGCAAGGTGTCGTTCTGGTTCTGGCAGATCGGCTTCTTCGTCGCCTTCATGCCGCTGTACGTGCTCGGCCTGATGGGCGTGACGCGCCGCATGAGCCATTTCGACGACCCGTCGCTGCAGATCTGGTTCCAGGTGGCGGCGCTCGGTGCGGTGCTGATCGCCCTCGGCATTGCCGCCTTCGGCATCCAGCTCGTCGTGAGCTACCTGCGGCGCGACCAGCTGCGTGACGTGACCGGCGACCCGTGGGACGGCCGCACGCTCGAGTGGTCGACCTCGTCGCCGCCGCCGGCCTACAACTTCGCGTTCACGCCGGTGGTGCATGACAACGACGCCTGGCACGACATGAAGCGCCGCGGCGCGCAGCGCCCGACGAGCGGCTTCAAGCCCATCCACATGCCGAAGAACACCGCCGCCGGCATCGTGATCGCCGGCCTGTCGACGGCGCTCGGCTTCGCGCTGATCTGGCACATGTGGCTGCCGGCCGCGCTGCTGTTCGTGGCCACCGTCGGCGCGGCCATCGTCCACACCTTCAACTACAAGCGCGACTTCTACATCCCGGCCGACGAGGTGACCCGCTGCGAAGCGCAGCGCACGCTCGCCCTCCAAGCCGCTCGCGCCTGAGCACGACCCCATCATGACGACCCTTCAACCAGCCATGGCGACACCCGGCGGCCCGGCCGCCGTGCTGAACGACGCCCCGCCGGTCTTCTACGACAACGGCGACCACCACCCGCAGCAGGGCACGCTGCTCGGCTTCTGGCTGTACCTGATGAGCGACTGCCTCATCTTCGCCGTGCTCTTCGCCACCTACGCCGTGCTCGGCCGCTCCTACGCAGCGGGCCCGTCGGGTGCCGACCTGTTCGACCTCAACCTGGTCGCGATCAACACCGCGCTGCTGCTGCTGTCGTCCATCACCTACGGCTTCGCGATGATCGGCGCGCAGCACGGGCGCAAGTCGCAGGTGCTGGGCTGGCTCGCCGTCACCGGCCTCTTGGGCCTGGGCTTCCTCGGCATCGAGATCTACGAGTTCGCGCACCTCATCCACCAGGGCGCGGGCCCGCAGCGCAGCGCCTTCCTGTCGGCGTTCTTCACGCTGGTCGGCACGCACGGGCTGCACGTCACCTTCGGCTGCATCTGGCTCGTCACGCTGATGCTGCAGGTGAAGAAGCACGGCCTGATCCCCGAGAACCGTCGCCGGCTGATGTGCCTGTCGATGTTCTGGCACTTCCTCGACGTCGTCTGGATCGGCGTCTTCACGTTCGTCTACCTGATGGGGGTGATGCCATGAGCGGCACCCATGCAGAACTTGCACACGGCGCCCATGACCCGGGCCACTCGGAACCCGACCACGGCCATGACCATGGCGACAGCGGCTACCACTTCAGCGCCAAGGGCTACGTCATCGGCTTCCTGCTGTCGGTGGTGCTCACCGCCATCCCGTTCTGGCTGGTGATGGCCAAGGTGCTGCCGTCGCAGGGCCTCACGGTGGCCGTGATCCTCGGCTTTGCGGCGGTGCAGATCGTCGTGCACATGGTCTACTTCCTGCACATGAACGCAAAGATCGAAGGCGGCTGGTCGATGCTCGCGCTGATCTTCACGGCGGCGCTGGTGCTCATCATGCTGGCCGGTTCGATCTGGGTGATGTTCCACCTGAACGCCAACATGATGCCGGTGCACGACATGCGGAACCTGCCATGACCACAAGCCATTCGCTCCCCACCTCCGCCACCGAGGCACACGACGGGCTCGACGACAGCGACCTCGACAGCCGCACCGCGGCGAGCGGTCGGCCGGTGCTTTGGGTCACCCTGCTGCTGGCGGGCCTCTTCGCCCTGGCCGGGTTCGTGGCCCTGGGCATGTGGCAGATCAACCGCCTCAACTGGAAGACCGATCTGATCCAGCGCATCGACGAGCGCGTGAAGGCTGCCCCGGTGGCCGCGCCGGGCCCGGCCGAATGGGCAGCGCTGACCGAGGCCAGCGCCGAATATCGCCGCGTCACGCTGCGTGGCCAGTACGCCCACGACAAGGAGACGCTGGTGCAGGCCACCACCGCGCTGGGCAGCGGCTACTGGGTGCTCACGCCGATGCGCACCGAGCAGGGCTTCTGGGTGCTGGTCAACCGCGGCTTCGTGCCGCCCGACAAGCGTGACCCGGCCAGCCGCCCGGCGACCGCGGGTGCCGACGGGGCGCAGTCGGCCGAGGGGCTGCTGCGCATGTCAGAGCCACGCGGCCGGGTGCTGCAGGACAACGACCCCGCGGCCAACCGCTGGTACTCGCGGGACGTGGCGGCCATCGCGGCGGCCCGTGGGTTCGGCGACGCAAGATCGGTCGCGCCGTATTTCGTCGACGTGGCCGCCGCCAACGACGCACCGCTCGACTGGCCGCGCCCCGGCCTCACCGTGCTGCACTTCAGCAACAACCACCTGATCTACGCGCTGACCTGGTTCGTGCTGGCGGGCATGGTGGCAGCGGCAATCGGGTTTGCCGCAGTGGCCGAGTACAGGGCCTCGCGCCGGCGCGCCGCAGCACGGCAGGGCGCCTGAGCCCACGCGGCATGGCGGCCGACAACGCTGCCCCCCGGCGCCGGCCGACGTCGGCCAGGCCCCCGAGAAGCTGGCCGGCCGCAACAACCTGCTGCAGCTCATCCAGATGCGCTGGCTGGCCGTGGCGGGCCAGCTGGTGACCATCCTCGTGGTGCATTTCGCGCTGCGCATCACGCTGCCGTTGCCCGAGATGCTGACGCTGCTGGGCGCGCTGGCTGCGTTCAACATCGCCTGCTGGCTGCGCAGCCGCACCGCGGGCCGGGTGAGCGACACCGAGCTGCTGTGCGGCCTGCTGGTCGACGTTCTGACACTGAGCGCGCAGCTCTTCTATTCCGGCGGCGTCACCAACCCCTTCATCTTCCTGTACCTGCTGCAGGTGGCCGTGGCCTCGGTGCTGCTGCGGCCCACCTATACCTGGACGGTCGTCGGCTTCACCAGCCTGTGCTTCGCGGCGCTCACGCAGTGGTACCGGCCGCTTGCGATGACCGGGCTCGACGTGGCCGCGCTGTCGGCGCCCTACATCGGCGGGCTGCTGCTGTGCTTCCTGCTGAATGCGGGGCTGCTCGTCACCTTCATCGTGCGCATCGAGCGCAACCTGCGCCGGCGCGACGCACGCCTGGCCGACCTGCGCCAGCGTGCCGCCGAAGAAGAGCACATCGTGCGCATGGGCCTGCTCGCGTCGGGTGCGGCGCACGAGCTCGGCACGCCGCTGGCCACGCTGTCGGTGATTCTCGGCGACTGGTCGCGCATGGCGCCGTTTGCCGCCGAGCCGGAGCTGCGCGAAGAGATCGAAGAGATGCAGATCCAGATCCAGCGCTGCAAGACCATCGTGAGCGGCATCCTGATGTCGGCCGGCGAGGTGCGGGGCGAAGCGCCGGTGCACACCACGCTGCACGCCTTCCTCGACGAGCTGGTGGCGCACTGGCGCCGCACGCGGGGCGCGGTGGGGCTCGACTACGACCGCAGCGGTGCGCCCGACCTGCCGGTGATCTCCGACTTCGCGCTGCGCCAGATGCTCGACAACGTGCTCGACAACGCGTTCGAGGCCGCACCCCAGGCCGCCCCCCGGCTGGTCGCCCAGTGCGAGAACGACGAGCTGGTGCTGCGGGTGCAAGACAAAGGGCCGGGCTTCGCGTCGGCCATGCTCGAGCGCTTCGGCAAGCCCTACCAGTCGAGCAAGGGGCGCGCGGGCGGGGGGCTCGGGCTCTTCCTGTCGCTGAACGTGGCGCGCTCGCTCGGCGGGCGCATCGCGGCTCGCAACCGGGCGGAGGGCGGCGCCGAGGTGGAGATCCGCCTGCCGCTCGCCGCCCTCGCGCCGGCCGATGACAATGCCGCCGATGAGCGCTGAGGACAACACCCCCGAGCCGCTGCTCCTGATCGTCGAAGACGACGACGCGTTCGCGCGCACGCTGGTGAGGTCGTTCGAGAGGCGTGGCTACCGAGTGCTGCGCGCTACCAGCCTCGACGACGTGAGGGCGCTGCTCGCCGACAACACGCCCGCCTTCGCGGTGGTCGACCTGCGGCTGGCCGGTGGCGCCTCGGGTCTGGCCTGCGTGCAGCTGCTGCACGAACACGACGCCGCCACCGTGATCGTGGTGCTGACCGGCTACGCGAGCATCGCCACGGCGGTCGAGGCCATCAAGCTCGGGGCACGCCACTACCTCGCCAAGCCGGCCAACACCGACGAGATCGAAGCTGCCTTCTCCAAGGCGCAGGGCGACGCCGAGGTCGAGCTGACCGAGCGCACCACCTCGATCAAGACGCTGGAGTGGGAGCGCATCCACGAAACCCTGGCCGAGACCGGCTTCAACATCTCGGAAACCGCCCGCCGGCTGGGCATGCACCGACGGACCCTCGCCCGCAAGCTGGAAAAGCAGCGCGTGAAATGACAGCCCCTCGTCCGGCGAATACACCGGACGATCCCCCGAGGAGATGGCGGGCCGGCTGGGGCGCCGCCCCGCGCTCGGCCCGCTGACCCTGCTGGCATGTAGGTGACACCCTCGTACGACCGTGCTTCCTACACTGCGCCTCTTCCCCTAGCCGGGCCACTGAGGAGACCAGCATGAGCACCCCCGCCATTCCCGCCACCGCGCTGCAACTGCGTTCGCTCGTCAAGAAGAGCGGCCAACTCGAACTCTCGCTGCAAAGCGTGCCCGTCCCCGAGCCGAGGGACGACGAAGTGCTGGTGCGCGTGGAAGCCACGCCGATCAACCCGTCGGACCTGGCGCTGCTGTTCGGCCTGGCCGACATGTCGACCGCGCAGGTGTCGGGGACGGCAGCCAGCCCGGTCGTCACCGCCACGGTGCCCGAGAAGATGATGCGTGCCCTCACGGCACGGCTCGACCAGTCGCTGCCGGTCGGCAACGAAGGCGCGGGCGTGGTGGTCAAGGCTGGCGCGTCGCCCGCCGCGCAGGCCCTGTTGGGCAAGATGGTGGGCATCGTGGGGGGCGAGATGTACGCCCAGTACCGCACGATGAAGGCGGTGCAGTGCCTGCCGCTGCCCGCAGGCACCTCCGCCGCCGAGGGCGCCTCGTGCTTCGTGAACCCGCTCACCTCGCTGTCGATGACCGAGGTGATGCGCCGCGAGGGCCACAAGGCGCTGGTGCACACCGCCGCCGCCTCGAACCTCGGCCAGATGCTCAACAGGATCTGCATGAAGGACGGCATCGCGCTCGTCAACATCGTGCGCAAGCCCGAACAGGAAGAGATCCTCAGGAAGCTCGGCGCGAAGTACATCGTGAACTCCAGTTCGCCGAGCTTCATGGAAGACCTGACCCGAGCCCTCATCGAAACCGGCGCCACGCTGTGCTTCGACGCGATCGGCGGCGGCAAGCTTGCTGGCCAGGTGCTCACCTGCATGGAAGCCGCGGCCAACGCGAACGCGAAGGAATACAGCCGCTACGGCTCCAACGTGCACAAGCAGGTCTACATCTACGGCGGCCTCGACCGCAGCCCGACCGAGCTGAACCGCAGCTTCGGCATGCAGTGGGGCGTGGGCGGCTGGCTGCTGACGCCCTTCCTGCAGAAGATCGGCTTCGAAGCCGCGCAAAAGCTCCGCGAGCGTGTGGCCGCCGAACTGAAGACCACCTTCGCCAGCCACTACACCCGCGAGGTGTCGCTGGCCGAGGCGCTGTCGCTGGACGCGATCAACGTCTACGGCAAACAGGCCACCGGCGAGAAGTACCTGATCCTGCCGCAGAAGGGGCTTTGAGCCCGGCGGGGTTCGCCACCGCGAGCCCTGCTCATTTGCGCTCTTCGCCGCGGGCCGACCTCAGCCAGTACTTGAGGGTCGCCTCGGTGGGGATGTAGGCGCGGATCTTGAAGCCCTTGCCGAGGCGGTCGTCGGCGGCGAGTTCGCCGTCGTCGATTCCCTTGGCGTTGTAGCCGAGCGCAAGCACGACCTTGCGCTTCATCTGCACTGCGAGTTCGGCGCCGTAGCCGCGCTGCACGCCCATCGCGTCGTCCTTCCAGTGCGCGACGTGGAAGCCGAAGCGCCAGCGGCGGGCGAGCTGGTAGGTCGGGCGCATCACGTAGAGATCGGTGATGCGCTGCGCGCCGGCCTGGAACGAGTCGTCGCGGTCCCATCGGCGCGAGGCGCGCAGCAGCAGGTCGAGCGTCTCGACCGGCTGGTACTCGAACTCGCTGAACACGATGCGGGCCCGGCGCTTGGCCGAACCCGGCGTGGTCACGCCGTCCTGCCGCGGCTCGCGGGCGAGGGCGGTGTAACGCCAGAAGGTGCTGAACCTGCGCGCCTCGGGCTCTTGCCAGCCGAGGCCCACGCTCGCATCCCCGAAGATCACCGGGATCTCACCCGCCACTTGCGACTTCAGCTCGGTGGCGCTGGCGCGGGTGACGAAGAGCGTGTCGCGGCCCAGGCGCTGGGTGTAGTCGGCGCTGGCGAAGTCGCTGTTGCGGATCGGCGTGCGTACGGCCTGCAACTCGGTGCCCAGCGCGCGGTGCGGAAAGTCGTTGTGCTGGATGCGCAGGTCGAAGAGCGTCGAGCGCAGCGCATCGCCCGCGATGGGAATGCCCGATTCGATCAGCGACTGCGACTGCCACTTGGGCGCCAGCTCGTGGGTGTGGCGCCAGCCCACCACCAGCAGTGCGTCCTTGTCGGAGACGAGGCTCTGGTGGCGCACCTGCGCGTAGACCATGCCATCTTTCGAGCCTTCGGGAATTTCACCGCCGATCACACGCTTGTAGGTGGTGCGCTCTTCCACGCCCTGCGATGACAACAGCCCGAGCTGCGGCGATTCGCGCCAGTAGACGCGCGAGCCGCTCCACTGGCCTCCCGGCCGCCAGTCGGCGCCGATCTCGGTGCGCGCGTCGGCCAGGCGCTCGTCGCCGGGCGCCATCTCGGGCTTGATCGCCTGCTGGTGCTGGGCGCTGAAGGCCAGGCCGGGCGCGGCCTCCCACTGCGCTTGGACGCCGGCGAAATTGGCTTTTGGCTCGCGGTCGACCCAGGGCTGGCGCAGGCCTCGGTCTTCGAGCTGGGCGTGGCGCACGAAGCCTTCGAACCACAGGTCGCGCGGGCCGTAGCGCAGGCCTGCTTGCGCATCGGTGCGGGCGACGTTGACGGTGTCGTCGTGCAGTCGCCGGCCGCTCGTCTGCAGCGAGAAGCCGTGGCCGAGCGTGGTGCCGATGGAGCCGCCGTTCTCCAAGCCGGTGCCGTCGTGCTGGTTGTAGAAGCGCACGTCGTTGCGCTTGCCCACATGGGTCAGCTCGAAGGTCCGCGAGGGACGGCCCGCGGCGGGGATGCCGGTGCCGGCGCTGTTGAGCAGGCCGGTCTGGCGCTCGTCGAGGGAGAGCATCCAGCGCTTGCCCAGGTCGACCGTCTTCTTCTGGCCGAAGACGCGGTAGCGGCGTTCGTAGTCGGGGCCGAGCGCGTCGACCAGCAGCTCGTTGAGGAACTCTTCCCAGGAGTCGAGCGTGTCCTCGACGCGCTGCTTCAGGTTGTCGATCGGGCCTGTCTGGCTTTCGGGGATCGCTTCTGGGGCGGTGGAATCGGCGGGCAGCGTGGGCGCCGAGGCGGCTGGCGCCGGCGGCTCGGGCGCCGGCTCCTGCGCGGCCGCGGCGGCGCACATCCAGGCGCAGCAGGCTCCGGCAAGCGAGCGTGAGACGTAACGGGACAGGACCATGGCCCGCAGTGTCGCAGCGGCCGCCCTTTCCATCTGTAGGAGGACGGCTCAGCGCACATGGGTGAAAACCTGCGGCCCCTACAATTTGCGGCACCCAACTTTCACCCGCGCCGCCCATGAGCACCGCTGCCCCCGCCCACACCGCCGAGCTGGCCAACATCGCGCCGCGCGACAAGGCGGAGATCCTGGCCCAGGCCCTGCCGTACATCCGCAAGTTCCACGGCAAGACCATCGTCATCAAGTACGGTGGCAACGCGATGACCGACCCCGAGCTGCAGCAGGACTTCGCCGAAGACGTGGTGCTGCTCAAGCTGGTCGGCCTCAACCCGGTGGTGGTGCACGGCGGCGGCCCGCAGATCGAAGACGCGCTGGCCAAGATCGGCAAGAAGGGCACCTTCATCCAGGGCATGCGCGTCACGGACGAGGAGACGATGGAAGTCGTCGAGTGGGTGCTGGCCGGCCAGGTGCAGCAAGACATCGTCGGTCTCATCAACGTGGCTGGTGGCAAGGCGGTGGGCCTGACCGGGCGCGACGGCGGCCTGATCCGCGCCCGCAAGCTGAAGATGGTCGACCAGAAGGACCCGAGCAAGGTGCACGACGTGGGCCAGGTCGGCGAGATCGAATCGATCGACCCGTCGGTCGTGAAGGCCCTGCAGGACGACCAGTTCATCCCGGTCATCTCGCCGCTGGGCTTCGGCGTGGAAAACGAGAACTACAACATCAACGCCGACGTGGTGGCCGGCAAGCTGGCCGAGGTGCTCAAGGCCGAGAAGCTCATCATGCTCACCAACATCCCCGGCGTGCTCGACAAGAACGGCAAGCTGCTCACCAACCTGTCGGCGCGCGAGATCGACGAACTGTTTGCCGACGGCACCATCAGCGGCGGCATGCTGCCCAAGATCTCGTCGGCGCTCGATGCGGCCAAGAACGGCGTGAACAGCGTGCACATCATCGACGGGCGTGTGCCGCACGCGATGCTGCTCGAAATCCTGACCGAGCAGGCTTACGGCACGATGATCAGAAGTCATTGAGCCCCCCAGTCGCTTCGCTCCTGCCCCCAAGGGGCACCACCCATCGGGCCGGCAAAGCCGGACCCTTGGGCGTGGCTTGATGGGCGCGGCGCTTCGCGCGCGGCGTTCGCGCGTCTGGTTGTTCGATCTCGACGACACCCTGCACGACGCGAGCCACGCGTCGATGCTCGGCATCAACCGGGCGATGACGGACTACGTCGCCAAGTACCTCGACCTTTCGCTCGAAGACGCCTCGGCGCTGCGCGCCCAGTACTGGCGGCGTTATGGGGCGACGCTGCTCGGCCTCATCCGCCACCACGGCGTGAAGGCCAGCCACTTTCTCGAAGAGACCCACCAGTTGCCGGGCATGGAGGCGCAGCTGCGCATGAGCGCACACGATCGAGCCGTGCTCAAGCGTTTGCCGGGCCGCAAGTACATCCTGACGAATGCGCCGCGGGCCTATGCGTTGCGCGTGTTGAATGCCTTGAAGCTCATCGACTTCTTCGACGGCGTGGTCACGATCGACGAGATGCAGATGTTCGGCCACCTGCGGCCCAAGCCCGATGCCCGCATGCTGCGGCATGTTGCGGTGCAACTCAAGGTGCCGCCCAGCCGCTGCGTGCTGGTCGAAGACACGCTGCAGCACCAGAAAGCCGCACACGCCATCGGCATGAAGGGCGTCTGGATGCGGCGCTACCTTCACGCAGCGAGGAAGAGTGTGAACAACGGCATGCAAGTTGGCGTTCACCACTGCCCAACGCCCGCCTATGTCTATGCAAGAATTCGTTCGCTCAAGACCCTGCTTGCCTTGTGACTAAACAAGGTTTGAACTCGAGATGACCGACGCCACCCTGCCCGAAGAAGCGAACGCGCCATCGACCACCACCGTGGCAGAGCCGGGTCGCAAGCGGCCCAAGCCCGGCGAGCGCCGCGTACAGATCCTGCACACGTTGGCCACCATGCTGGAACAGCCCGGCGCCGAACGCATCACGACGGCCGCACTGGCCGCCAAGCTCGAAGTCTCTGAAGCGGCGCTGTACCGCCACTTCGCGAGCAAGGCGCAGATGTTCGAGGGTCTGATCGAATTCATCGAGCAGAGTGTCTTCACCCTCGTCAACCAGATCGGCGAACGCGAGACCAGCGGCCAGGTGCAGGCACAGAAGATTCTGTCGGTGCTGCTGCAGTTCGGCGAAAAGAACCCCGGCATGACCCGCGTGATGGTGGGCGATGCGCTGGTGTTCGAAAACGAGCGCCTTGTCTCGCGCATGAACCAGTTCTTCGACCGCATCGAATCGCAGTTGCGCCAGAGCCTGCGGCTGGCCGCCGAATCGGCCGGTTCGCAGACGCCGACCGTTGATGCGCAGGCCCAGGCCTCGGTGCTGACCGGCTTTGCCGTCGGTCGCCTTCAGCGTTATGCCCGCTCGGGCTTCAAGCGCATGCCGACCGAGCACCTCGACGGCGCACTGGAACTGCTCGTCCGCACCTGAACCGGTGCCGGGTGCCCATCAGGGCGCCTGCAGCACCGTCAGCTTGGCTTCCTTGCGCCACTGGGCGAGCTGCGCCTGCAGCCGCTCCCCGGCGATCAACTTGCGCAACTCGTCCTTCAGTCGTTCGTAGGTCGGCTTGGGCTGCGTGTGCAGCGCGGTGAGGCGGATCACGTGCCAGCCGAACTCCGTCTGCACCGGCTCACGCGTGTATTGACCCGGCTTCAGCGCCTGGGCCGCGGCCGCAAACGCCGGGGCCAGCTCGCTGACCAGCACGGGGTTCAGCGCACCTCCGCGTGCGGCGGTTTCGGTGTCCAGCGTGTGCTTGCGCGCCAGTGCCGCAAATGAGGCACCCCGCTCGAGCTGCGCGATGAGATCGCGGGCCAGCTTCTCTTCCTTCACCAGGATGTGGCTCGCGTCGATCTGCACGTCGAGCGGCAGCGTGCGGTAGCGTGCCTGCAGTTCGGCCTCGTCGACGGGCATCTCGGCGATGAGCTGCTGCATCAGCCGCTGGCCGAGCAGCGTCTTGTGGGCGAGTTCGAGTTCGGCGCGTGTCTGCGGGCGCGCGGCCACGCCGGTCGCCTTGGCGCGCTGGGCCAGCAGCTCCATGTCGACCAGGTCGTCGAGCATGCGGCGCCGGTCCTGCATCTCGGGCGGCAAGCCGCTGGCGGCACGGCTGCGCGCGAGCTCATCGAGCATGGCGCGCGAGACCGGTTGGCCGTTGACGGTGGCGACGGCACCGGCCGGCAAGGTGGCGTCGGCGGCGATGACGGGTGTCGTGGCGAGGCCGGAGCAGATCAGGAGGAAGGCAAAGGCTCTCATGGGGCGGTGGTTCTCTGGCGGTCGTAGGCACGGGCGGCGGCCAGCTCTTCTTCCGTGAAGTGCTGGCGCAGCGCGGCGTCGATCTGGGCGGCCATGTCGGGCGAGGCCGCGGCGACGATGGCTTTCTTCTGCTGGGCAAACGCCTGGTAGCGTGACTCCCACTGGTCACGCTGGACCTCCATCTCGGTCAGCGCCTTGGCGGCTTCCTGGCCGAGGTAGCGCTGGCGCACCTGTTCGATCTGCGCGGGGCTCGAACCCTGCTGGCGCAGGGCGGCGATCTGGGCGTCCATCTCGCCGAGCTTGGCCGACACCGGGGCCTGAAGGCCGGGCAGGTCGCGTGGGCTGCTTTCGCGCAAGGCGCGGATCCGGGTCGCTTTCTCCTGTTCGGAAAGCTGGGGGTCGGCCTGGATGGCGTTCATCGCAATGTCGAGTCGGGTGAGCTCCTCTTCGGCGCCGAAGAGCGCGCGGGCGGTGGCCTCGTCGAAATGCTGGCGGCGCAGCGCGATGGCCTTGTCGAGCATGGCCTTCAGCTCGTCTGGCGTGCCCGGGGCCTGCTGCGTGGCGCTTTGCGCGGCGGCGGCGCGCTGGTAGGTGTCGTAGCGTCGCACCAGGGCGATGGCCTGGGTCGCGGCCTCTCCGGGCATGGAGCGACGCAAGGCGTCTTCGAGGCGCTGGAAGTCGGCCGGTGTGGCGTCCGGGCCGAGCAGGCCGAGCAGCACGTCGAGCGCGGCGCGGGTGTTCATGTCGACGCTCAGGTCACCGGCCGCGCCGAGTTCGAGCAGGCGCGCGGCGTCTTCGATCGAGCTGGGCGCGCTGCCGGCCTGCGCAGTGGGCGGGGCTGCATCAGCGCCGACCCGGCCGCCGGCCGATCGGGAGTCGGGCGTGGAGGGGGCCTCGGCATCGTCGGGGCCGGACAGCGCCAGCCACAGCCCGACGCCCACCGCGCCCAGCGTCGCGATCAACACGGCCCGGAAGGCGTGTGGCGTCATGGCGACTCGGTCAGTTGCACCTTGGCTTCGCGCCGCCATTGTTTCTGCTGGGCGTCCACCTTGGCATGCACGATCTGCGGATGCAACCAGGCGCGTGCGGTGTCCAGCGTGGCGCGCTGCGGCAGGGGCTCCAGGCCCTGCAGCTGCATCACGTGCCAGCCCTGCGGGGTCTGCACCGGCTGGGCGGCGTGTTCGCCGGGTTTGAGGTGTCGCACGGCGGCGGCCATCTCGAGGGGCAGCTGGTCGATCAGCATGGTGCCGAGGCTGCCGCCGCGGTGGCGGTTGTCGGCGTCGATGGAATAGCGTTTGGCCAGCTCGGCGAAGGGCCGGCCTTGCTTGAGCTGTTCGAGCACGGCCAGCGCCGTCGCCTGCTCGGCGACGAGGATGTGGGCCAGCTTGAACTGGTGCGGCGGCACACGCTCTTCGTAGGCCGCCGCCAGCTCCGCGTCGGTCACGGTCAGGCCGGCGATTTGCTCGCGCACCATTGCCTGCGCGAGCAGGGTCTTGGTCTGCAGCTCGTTTTCGGCGATGAACGCCGGTTGTTTGTCGAGGCCACGCTCGCGCGCCTTGCGGGCGAGCAGCTCGATGTCGACCAGCTCGTCGAGGAGGCGCTGGCGGCTTGCTGCCGGGGCGCTGCCAGCTGAGGCGGCGGCTGACGGCGCGCTGGCAGGGGCATCAAAGGGGTTTGCCGAGCCCGCGTACTGGCGGGCGATTTCATCCAGCAGGGTGCGGCTCAGGGGCTCGCCATCGAGCAAGGCCACCGTGTCGGTCTTGGGAGTGGAGTTGTCGGCCGGCGTCGCCGGTTTGCAGGCACCCAGCCACAGGCAGGGCAGCATGGCCAGGGCTAAGGCTGCGAAGCGCAATCGGGTCATGGGAAGGATGCATGGACGCCGCCAGGCGATGGACGCCCGGCGGCAAGGTGGCTCAGCGCAGGGCGGCGCGGACACTGTTGTACACGCTCGAGTCGGTCAGCAGGGACAGATGGCCCACGCTGGCGACTTGCGTGCTGTTTCCACAGCGGGCGCTGCTGGCCGGCAGGATCACCCCGTCGACCGCCGACCACAGCGAACGGTCACAGCCGCGGCCTGCCAGCGAAAGCAGGAAGAGCGAACCCGGGCGCATGTCGAAGCACGCCGGGCTGAAGCAGGCCCAGGCGCTGGTGGTGCCGCTGTGCGGGGTGCCCAGCGTGACGAATCGGCGCATTACCGACGAGCCGCCGTTGAACACGCGGAAGGCGCGCGACACCAGGCCACCGTTGGAGTGGGCGACGATGCTGACCCTCTCGCCGCCGTGGCGGGCGCGCACGGTGCTCACGTAGCTGGCGAGTTGTGCGCCGCTGGCGGTGTCGGACACGAGCAGCGAGTTGTAGTTGAAGCCATAGAGCTTGTTCGACGGGTAGCCGCTGGCGGTGAAGCGGCTGATCATGGTCGACCAGTTGCTCGAACTGCCGCTGTAGCCGTGCACGAACACGATGGGTTCCGTCTGGGCGGCGGCCTGGCCGCAGGCGAGCACGGAAGCGAGTGCGACACTCGCGAGAATGGCGGTGCGTTTCATGTGGATGGGTCTCCTTCAATGGTTGGAAGAAGCCGGAAGCAGCGCGTCCGCCGGATTCCGGTGTGCCACTCGTTGCCAGCGGTGCTCATGCCGTGGGCCCGTTGCGGACGCTCACCCCAGACAAACAACCAAGAGGCAACGCAATTTTGGACGCACGTTTATTTTTGATGTCCCTCGTTTTCCCCGCTCTCGTAAACCCGTAAACGGTCACCCGCTCCTGGCGAGTGCCGGATGCCTTGTTTCCGCTATGACCGACTTGCCATGTTGACTGACTCCTTGATGCACCTGATCACCCGCGCCGAACAGCTGATGGATCGGCTGGAGGCCGCATTGCCACAGGGTTTGCACGCTCCTGACTGGTCGGCTTCGACCGCTTTCCGCTACCGCCGCCGGCATGGCCGCGCGGTGCTCGAACCGGTGCGCCATGTGGCCTCCATCAGGCTCGGATCGCTGGTGGAGGTCGAGTCGCAAAAAGAGCGCTTGTTGCGCAATACTGCGCAATTTGTGAATCGTCGTGCAGCGAACAATGTTTTGCTCACCGGGGCCCGTGGCACGGGGAAAAGCTCGCTAGTGAAGGCTTGCCTCAATGAGTTTTCCGGCCAGGGTTTGCGGCTGATCGAGGTCGACAAGGCCGATCTGGTGGACCTGCCCGACATCGTCGACCTCGTGGCGGGGCGCGACGAGCGCTTCATCGTGTTCTGCGACGACCTGAGCTTCGACGAGGGCGAGCCGGGCTACAAGGCGCTCAAGTCCATCCTCGATGGCTCGGTGGCCCAGGCCTCGGACAACGTGCTGATCTACGCCACCAGCAACCGCCGCCACCTGTTGCCCGAGTACATGAAGGAAAACCTCACCTACCAGCACACCGAAGACGGCGAGGTGCACCCGGGCGAGGTCGTGGAGGAAAAGATCTCGCTGAGCGAACGCTTCGGCCTGTGGGTGAGCTTCTACCCCTTCACTCAGGACGAATACCTCGCGATCGTGGGCCAATGGCTGCGCAACCAGGGCGTGTCGGAAGACGCGATCCAGGCCGCCCGCCAGGAAAGCCTGGTGTGGGCGCTGGAGCGTGGCTCGCGTTCCGGCCGGGTCGCCTTCCAGTTCGCGCAGGACTACGCCGGCAGGCACGCCCCATGACGGCCGCCGCGGAACGCACGCCGGTCGACGTGGCGGTGGGGGTGCTGGTCGATGCCGAGGGGAATTTCCTCCTGACCTCGCGCCCGGAGGGCAAGGTCTACGCCGGCTACTGGGAGTTCCCGGGCGGCAAGCTGGAGGCGGGCGAAACGGTGGAGCAGGCGCTGCGGCGCGAGCTTCACGAGGAGCTGGGCATCACGATTGGCGAGGCGCACCCCTGGAAGGTGGAACTCGTCGACTACGAACACGCCCGTGTGCGCCTGCACTTCTGCAAGGTCTACGCGTGGAAGGGCGAGTTCGAGATGCGCGAGCGCCAGAGCATGGCCTGGCAGACCTTGCCGGTGGCCGTGAAGCCCGTGCTGCCGGGCACGTTGCCGGTGCTCGAATGGTTCGCCGCCGAGCGTGGTTTCGCGGGTCCCACGCACGAGCCCGTGCAGCCCCGGTAGGTAAACTGCCCGCATGGATTTTCTCGACGCCATCAAGTGGGATGAAAACGGTCTGGTGCCGGTGATCGCCCAGGAGGCCACGACGCAGGACGTGCTGATGTTCGCCTTCATGAACCGCGAGGCGGTGCACGAGACCGTCATGCGCGGGGAAGCGGTCTACTGGAGCCGTTCGCGCCAGCGCCTGTGGCACAAGGGCGAAGAGTCGGGTCACATCCAGAAAGTGCACGAGATGCGTCTCGATTGCGACAACGATGTGCTGCTGCTCAAGGTGACCCAGCTGGGGCACGTACCCGGCATCGCCTGCCACACCGGGCGTCACAGCTGCTTCTTCCAAAAGCTGGAAGATGGCGCCTGGAAGGCGGTCGACCCCGTGCTGAAGGACCCGGAGAGCATCTACAAATGAGCAGCAAGCCTTCGGGCAACGACACCCTGGCCCGGTTGGCCGAGATCATCGAGTCGCGCAAGGGCGGCGACCCGGACAAGAGCTACGTCGCGCGCTTGTTCCACAAGGGGAACGATGCCATCCTGAAAAAGATTGGCGAAGAGGCCACCGAGACCGTGATGGCCGCCAAGGATGGCGAGCCGCAGAAGATCGTCTACGAGGTGGCCGACCTGTGGTTCCACTCCATGATCGCGCTGGCGGCCTTTGGCCTGAAACCTGCTGACGTGCTGGCGGAGCTGGAGCGGCGCGAGGGGCTCTCCGGCCTGGAAGAATTCGCATTGCGCAAGACCCAGGTGCGCGACCACGACGAAAGGCAACCATGAACGAGGCCCTGACCGGTGACAGCGAAAAGCTCGCGAGCCTGAAACAGCTCACGATGGTGACCTACATCCTGTACGCGCTGAGCGCGTTCACGGGGGTCACCGCGATCGTGGCCATCGTCATCAACTACGTGAAGCGCGACGACGCGGCTGGCACGCTCTATGAAAGCCACTTCACCTGGCAGATCCGCACCTTCTGGTGGAGCCTGTTGTGGTTCGTGGTGGGGTGCATGCTGGCGATCGTCGGCGTCGGGGTCGTGATCCTGATTGCCGACGGGATCTGGGTGATCTACCGCATCGTCAAGGGCTTCCTGTACTGGAACGACGGCAAACCGATGGATGTGAAATGACGGCACCCCTCCCGACCCACCCGCACGACCCGAGCTGCATCTTCTGCAAGATCGTCGCGGGGCAAATCCCGAGCCGCAAGGCCTACGAAGACGACGACCTGCTGGCCTTTCACGACATCGCGCCGTGGGCACCGCAGCATGTGCTGATCATCCCCAAGGCGCACATCGAGTCGCTCTATGACACCACCCCCGAGCAGCACCAGGCCTTGCTCGGTCGCATGTTGGCGCTGGCGCCGGTGTTGATGAAGCAGCTCGGCGTGACGGGCGGCTTTCGCGTGATGGTTAACAACGGCCCCGACGGGCGCCAAGAAGTGCCGCATTTGCATCTTCATGCCATGGGCGGCCCGCGCCCCTGGGCCAAGGGTTGAACCCTGGCGCAAAAGCGTCACCTAAACTTACCAATTCCCTTCAGGAGATCCAAATG
The DNA here is from genome assembly GCF_024700055.1 of Rhizobacter sp. J219. Lineage (GTDB taxonomy): Bacteria > Pseudomonadota > Gammaproteobacteria > Burkholderiales > Burkholderiaceae_C > Rhizobacter. The sequence goes on along the minus strand of NZ_JAJOND010000001.1, from coordinate 2,695,805 downwards.
GGTTCATTCAGCATCTGGCACTGGCTCATCGTGCTGGCGATCGTGATTCTGGTGTTCGGCACCAAGAAATTGAAGAACATCGGCAGCGACCTCGGTGGCGCCGTCAAGGGCTTCAAGGACGGCATGAAAGACGGCTCGGCAAACAACGACGCGTCGGCTGCCAACCCGCAGGTCACGGCCAACAAGGTCCAGGACCCCAACACCGTCGACGTCGACGTCGACGCCAAGACGAAGTCCTGATCCTTGATTGACTTCGGCTTCGACAAACTCGCGCTGATCGGCGCGGTGGCGCTCATCGTCATCGGCCCGGAGAAGCTGCCGCGTGTTGCCCGCACGGTGGGTCACCTGCTGGGCAAGGCACAGCGCTATGTGGCCGACGTGAAGGCGGAGGTCAACCGCTCCATCGAACTGGAAGAACTCAAGAAGATGAAGGGCCAGTTCGAAGAGGCGGCGCGTGATGTCGAAACCTCGGTGACGAGCGAGGTCAACCAGGCCACGGCCGCGCTCGAAAACGCCTGGAGCGATGCCGAACCGGCACCGTTCACCGGGGGCATGCAGGACGAAGCCCCTGTCTACAAGCACCCGCGCAAGAAGTGGCGGGTGAAGCGCAGCGCCATGCCGCTCTGGTACAAGCAGCGCACCGGCATTCGTGCGAAGGCCCAGTCGGGCGCGGCGCGCGTGGCACGTTTCCGCCCGCCGCGCAGTGGGTCGTCGGCATGAGCACTTCGGAAGACAAACCTGACGAACTGGCCGGCACCGAGCAGCCCTTCGTCGCCCACCTCGTCGAACTGCGCGACCGCCTGATCCGGGCGGTGATCGCGATCCTGATCTGCTTCGGCATCCTGATGGTGTGGCCGGGGTCGGGCGCGCTCTACGACCTGCTGGCCGCGCCGCTGGTCTCGCACCTGCCCAAGGGCGCGACGCTGATCGCGACCAACGTGATTTCGCCCATCCTGGTGCCGCTGAAGATCACGCTGATGTCGGGCTTCCTGGTGGCGCTGCCCTATGTGCTGTACCAGACCTGGGCCTTCGTCGCGCCGGGGCTGTACACGCACGAGAAGCGCCTGGTGCTGCCGCTGGTGGTGTCGAGCACCATCCTCTTCTTCATCGGCGTGGCGTTCTGCTACTTCCTTGTCCTGCCGGCCATGGCGCAGTTCATCCAGAACTTCGCGCCCACCAGCATCACCGCCGCACCTGACATCGAGCAGTACTTCGGCTTCGTGCTGACGCTGTTCCTCGTCTTCGGCCTGGCCTTCGAGGTGCCCATCGTCGTGATCGTGCTGGCGCGGCTGGGGGTGGTGTCGATCGAGCGCCTGAAGGGCTTCCGCGGCTACTTCATCGTGCTGGCGTTCATCATCGCGGCGGTCGTGACGCCGCCCGACGTGATCTCGCAGCTGGCGTTGGCCATCCCGATGTGCATCCTGTATGAGGTCGGGATCTGGGCGTCGGTGCTCTTCATCAGGCACACCAAGGCGCCAGAAGAAAAGCCGGAAGAGAAGACGACCAGCTGAGCGCTCGCGCTCAGCGTTCGCGCGGCGGCCCGGAGCGTGGGCGCTGAGCGACCACGACCTTGAGTTCGATGGTGCGGTCGCCGCGTTGCACCGAGAGTGTCGCCGTCGCCTGCGGCTTGAGAGCCGCCACCGCCGCCAGCAGCTGAACGGTGTTGGCCACCGGCGTGCCGGCCACCTTCACCACCACGTCGCCCGGGCGCATGCCGCCGGCGGCCGCCGGGCCGTTCTGCAGCACGCCGGTGATGAGCACGCCCTCCCTCACAGGAAGGTTGAAGGTTTCGGCAATCTCGGGCGTGAGGTCGCGCGGCTCCACGCCGATCCAGCCGCGGGTGACCTGGCCATCGCGGATCAGGCCTTCCATCACCAGCTGCGCGGTGTTGGCGGGAATGGCGAAGCCGATGCCCATGCTGCCTCCGGAGCGGGAGTAGATCGCGGTGTTGATGCCGAGCAGGTTGCCGTGGGCATCGACCAGCGCACCGCCGGAGTTGCCGGGATTGATGGCCGCGTCGGTCTGGATGAAGTTCTCGAAGGTGTTGATGCCGAGCTGGTTGCGGCCGAGCGCGCTCACTATGCCCGAGGTGACGGTCTGCCCCACGCCGAACGGGTTGCCGATCGCCAGCACCACGTCGCCCACTTGCGCCGACTCGACGCTGCCGAACGCGATGACCGGCAGCTTGTCGAGCGAGATCTTGAGCACCGCGACGTCAGTCTCGGGGTCGGTGCCGACCACCTTGGCGCGCGACTGGCGGCCATCAGACAGCTGCACCTCGATGTCGTCGGCGCCGTCGATGACGTGGTTGTTGGTCAGCAGGTAGCCATCGGGCGAGACGATCACGCCGGAGCCCAGGCCCACCTGCGGCTGTTGCTGCTGGCGCTGGGGCTGGTCACCGAAGAAGAAGCGGAACCAGGGGTCGTCGGCCTGCGGGTTGCGTTGCGGCGTCTTGCTGGCGGTGATGCTGACGACCGCCGGTGTGGCGCGCTTGGCCGCGGCGGCGTAGCTGGTCAGCCCTCCGGCACTGGCTGAGGAGGCGGGCAGGGCGGGGGCCTGAAGGATGGAGACCGCCGCTGGCAGGCCCGAGACGGTGTCACGCCGGATCCAGTCGGGCTTCAAGGTGGCGACCACGAACCACAAGGCCACCGCCACCGTGACGGCTTGGGAGAAAATGAGCCACGTCCTGCGCATCAACCCGATCCTGAAATCTTCATGGCCTCACGCTCTGACATCGAGTCGTACCTCGGCGCCTTGCTCGACGTGGGGAAGTTCCGCGATTATGGGCCGAACGGTCTGCAGATCGAGGGCAAGCCGGAGGTGAAGAAGCTGGTCTCGGGCGTGACCGCCAGTCGCGCGCTCATCGAAGCCGCGATCGAGCAGCAGGCCGATGCGATCCTCGTGCACCACGGGCTCTTCTGGCGGGGGCACGATGGTCGCCTCACCGGTTGGCTGAAGGCGCGAGTGGAGTTGTTGATGAGGCATGGCATCAACCTCTACGCCTACCACCTGCCGCTGGATGCCCACCCCGACTACGGCAACAACGCGCAGCTCGGCGCCAGGCTGAAGCTCGTGCCCGACGGCCGCTTCGGCGAGCAGGACATCGGTTTCGTCGGCACCCCGGTTCAGCCGCTCACGACGGCCGCGCTGAAGGCCATGCTCGCCGAGCGCCTGGGCCGAGAGCCGGTGATGGTCGACGGCCGGCCGGGTGTCACGCTGAAGCGCATCGCCTGGTGCACCGGCGGCGCTCAGGGCTATTTCGAATCGGCCATCGCCGCCGGCGCCGAGGCGTTCATCACGGGCGAGATCTCCGAGCCGCAGGCGCACCTCGCGCGTGAGACCGGTGTCGCGTTCTTCGCCTGCGGCCACCATGCGACCGAGCGCTATGGCGCTCCGGCACTCGGGGCGCACGTGGCCGAAAGATTCGGCCTCGAGCACCAGTTCATCGAGATCGACAACCCGGCCTGACGTGAGCGCCCCTTTGGTCATCACGATGGGCGATGCGTGTGGCATCGGGCCGGAGATCATCGCCAAGGCGTTTGCGAGCGGCCAGGCGGAAGGGGCCTTCGTGCTGGGCGACGCCGCGGTGATGCGGCGGGCCCTGGCGCAAGTGGGGCGGGGCACGGCGCTGGCGTTGATCGACAGTCCGCGCGACGTGGGTGCATGTCCACCGAATTGCGTGGCGCTGGTGCAGGCCCGGGGCCTGCCGGTCGATCTGCCGCAGGCGGGCTTCGGGCGTGTCGATGCGCGCGCCGGGGCGGCGGCGGCGGCGTGCATCGAGCAGGCCGTGGCCCTGGTGCAGGCCGGCCAGGCCCGCGCCATCGTGACCGCCCCCATCCACAAGGAAGCACTGTCGGCGGCCGGGGTGTCCTTCCCCGGGCACACCGAGATGCTGCAGGCGCTGGCGGCGCGCCCGGGCGAAGCGCCACCGCCGGTGCGCATGATGCTGGCCAACGACGAGTTGCGCACCGTGCTTGTCACCATCCACCTGTCGTTGCGCCGTGCGATCGATGCCGTGACGCAAGACGGCGTGCTCGAAACCTTGCGCATCACCGACCGGGCCATGCGCGCCTTCGGGATCGCAGCGCCGCGGGTGGCCGTTGCGGGGCTCAACCCGCATGCAGGCGAGGGCGGGCTCTTCGGCGACGAAGAGCAACGCATCATCGGGCCGGCCATCGCGGCGGCCCGCTCCGAAGGCATCGATGCGAGCGGACCGTTTGCACCCGACACGGTGTTCATGCGTGCCCGTCACACCGCGGCCCATCCGGGAGAGTTCGACGTGGTGGTGGCGATGACCCACGACCACGGGCTGATCCCGGTGAAGTACCTCGGCGTGGAGCAAGGGGTGAACGTGACGCTTGGCCTGCCGTTCGTGCGCACCAGCCCCGACCATGGCACGGCGTTCGACATCGCCGGCACCGGCCGCGCCGATGCGTCGAGTCTGGTCGCCGCCTTGCGGATGGCGCGGCGGCTCTCGTCCTGACCGGCTATTTGCTGTTGGCGGTGAGCGCCGCGAGTTGCTTGCGCGCCCGCGCGGCCGCCCGCTCGATCAGGTACGAACTCTCGAACGCCTTGAAGCGCCCCGTCTCGCACATGCGCGAGAGCATGCGTGCGGTGAGCGACACCGTTTCGGTGTGGCGCTTGCCGCGGGTGAAGACAAAGAACGCACGCCCTGGGCTCACGTAGCTCAGGCGCACCTTCTGCCACTGGTCGTTGAGGTGCATGCGGTACGCGAAGCCAAGCTTCACGTGGTCCATCAACTGCACACCCTGCGTCGGCTCGGCTGGCTCCGACGAGGCGTCGAGGTTGATGTCGAGCTGGGCGGCGAGGTCGAGGTTGAGGTCGACCGGCTGCGTGTCAGGGGCGCTGTTGACCGGTTCCGGCTCGGGCTCGACGGCCGTGAGGTCGATGTCGACATCCTTCGACCAGTCGACCGCGGTTTCGTCGACCAGGCCGATCTGCTGGGCCTCGGTGTCGGAGAACTGCGGTTCGAGGGCCGTGGCTCCGCCGGCGGTGCTCGTGATCGGCACGTCGCGCAGCAGCGCGTCGGGCTCGGGCACCGGCGTGTTGAACACACCTTCGACCTGCTTGGCCAGCAGGTTGTAGTCGAGTTCGGTGAGCGGCGCGGCCTTCAACGAGTCGGCGTGGGCCGGCAGCAGCTTGCCGAAGAAGTCCTTCTGCGCCGCCTCGGGCCAGCCGACGAGCTTCATGCCCTCGTTCAGGTCCTTCATCAGCGGCGGCAGCTGCATCAGGAACTTCTTGCGCAGCGCCGGCGACCCCTTGGGCTGCACGCTCATCACCAGGTCGCGGCCAGCGCGTTTCAGGCGCTGCACCGTCTCGGACTGGGCACCTTCGCGGCGTGTGGCCAGTGCGATGGCCTGGCTCCACACCTGGGCCAGGAAGTCGCGCAGGTACTCCGGCAGCGAAAGGGGCACGAGCGCGGCGCGCAGTTGCAGCATGTAGCGCTGCTGCACGCGCAGATCGGATTCCTTGCCGTCGACCACCGAGACGGCCTTGGCGGTTTCCTCGACCTCGGCCTTGGCCTGCTGGGCGACGAAGTTCTCGAGCGCAGTGAGCTTGTTCGAATAAAGCTCGATCTGGTCGAAGTCGCCCTGGACGATCTCCTGCACCAGCTCGCGTACCCGCGCCATGAACTGCTTGCCGGTGCCTTCGTCGAGGTCTTCGAAGGCCGCGGCCAACGACGCCATGCGGTTCACGAAGCGACGCACCGGGTGCTTGCGCGAGGAGAAGAAGCTGTTGTCCTGCAGCGCCACACGCAGCACCGGCAGCTGCAGCCGTGCGATCTGGCGCGCCATCTGGGGCGGCACGCGTGGGTCGGACAGGATCTGGTCGAACAGGCTGCCCACCACATCGATCACCATGTGATCGAGGGCTCCGGTCGAGGCTTGACGAAGCTCGTCGCGGTGGGCGCGGATCAGGTTGGCGGCCATCAGGCCTGAGGCAAGGTCACCGTAGCCGCTGCCACCGGTGACCGGGCCGCCGGCGGACCTTGCGCTGCCGAAACCGCTCGCACCACCCAGGCCGCTGCTGCCACCCAGGCTGGCCGGCCCGGTGGGGCCGCCCAGGTCGGCTGGACGCGTGGCGAGGAAGGTCAGACGGCGGATCAGCGCCATCATCTCCGCATCGGCCTGGACAGCAGGGTTGGCCGGGCCGCTGCGTCCTCCGCCGCCACCTCCTGCTGCGGCAGCACCACCGCCGCGCAACGAGCCGCCGCCCGCCGGCGGGGGCATGCCGCCCCCGGCAGCGGGGCGGCCTGCATAGGCGGCAGGGTTGCCGGGACCGCCCGTCGGCGCGCCGCCATGTTGTCCACCACCGCCACCGAAGCCACCGCCGCCTGCCCCGCCCAACCCCGCGAGTCCCGGGCCGGTGCCACCACCGCCGCCGCCAACCCCTCGTCCCGCGGCCGGGCTGGGCTTGCCCGGCACACCCGTGGTCGTGTCGTCGAACGTGACGTGGGCGCTGCCGCTGAAATGCCCTCCGCCCGTCGACGCACCGGTTTCGCGGCGCAGCTTGTCGTAACCCGAGATCACATGGTCGCGTGCGATCTCGTTGCCCGGGCCTTCGACGCCGCGCACCGTGAGTCCAACGGGCTGGATGCCGCGGGCCCGGAAGTCCTTCAGGATGTCGGCGTAGCACTGCGGCATCACCCGCGACATGGCGAGTGCCAGTTCGCGGGCGAGGATCTTGCGGCAGTCGCGGTCGTTGCTGACCGAGGTGATCGCCCGGTACATCGCCTCGCCGAGCACCTCCCCGCGCAAGGGGTTGCGCTCATGGTCGGCACGGCCGATCCCGAGCAACTGGCCGGTGTAGGAAGCGATCTCGCGCAGCTCCCACTCGCAGCCGTGGCTGATGGCCTGACCGATGCGGTCGGCGTGCATCTGCTCTTCGACTTCGCTGTCGTCGACCAGGCTCAGCGATTGCCAGTCGGTTTCAGCGAGGCTGCGGCCGGTTTCGCGGTTGGGGCTGAGTTCGCGGGTGACGCGCTTGGCGAGCGTGTCCGCAAAGACGAGCACGAAGGTGCTCATGTGGCGGCGCAGGTCGAGCTGGGTGTTGATCAGCGCGTCACGGTCGAAGATGCGGGTGGCGGCCGAGGCCAGGACGCCGAGGTGGTCGCTCACGCGATCGGCGACCGTCGCCGTGGTCGTCTTGATGTGATGCATGGCTGCGTCGAACGCAGCCTGAGCGCGTGGGTCGGTCTGATTCATCTCGAACGAGGCCGTCGTCGGCCGGCCGGGACGCGCTCATCTCATCTCTCGCCTTTTGAGCGCACGTCCTGCAAGTATGGGGCCAAACCGACGGCGGCCGCCACGGCGTTGCCCCCCGGCGACGGGCCGCCTGGGGCCGCGAATCAGCCGCCCGTGCGCGGCGATGGCCTACTTCTTGAGTGCGTCGCGGATCTCGCGCAGCAACACCACGTCTTCCGGCGTGGCGGCAGGCGGCGCGGCGGGTGCTTCTTTCTTCAGCCGGTTGATCTGCTTGACCATCATGAAAATGATGAACGCGAGGATCACGAAGTTGAGCGCCACGGTGATGAAGTTGCCGTAGGCGAAGAGGGGCACGCCCGCCTTGGTGAGCGCCTCGTAGGTCATCGGCCCCTTGAAGTCGGGAGGCGGTGCCGAGAGCATGATGAAGTAGCTGGAAAAGTCCAGCCCCCCGATGATCTTGCCGATGATCGGCATCACGAGGTCCTTGACGATCGAGTCGACGATCTTGCCGAAGGCCGCGCCGATGATGACGCCGACCGCCAGGTCAACGACATTGCCCTTGACCGCGAACTCCTTGAACTCCTTGGCGAATCCCATGGTTTCCTCCTGCAGACGGGTGCGGCGCAGTATTGCCGACCCCTCGGGGATGTCAAGGCGCGTGGGCGGCGTGTGGGCAGGTGCTTGCGCGGCGAGAAGCTGCGGCCGATGGGGTTGACACGTCCGCTAGAATCGCCGGTTGCCCCTGATTAGAAGTCATTCTTCTGCAAAGAAGACCGTAAGACCCGTATTGAGGACCTCCATGAGTGACCAGCAAGTCGATCAAGGCCGCCGCACCTGGGTTGCCATCGCCTGTGGTGCAGGCGCTGTCGGTGGTGTCGCCACCGCCGTGCCCTTTGTCAGCACCTTCCAACCCTCTGAGCGGGCCCGTGCGGCTGGCGCGGCTGTCGAAGTCGACATCAGTTCGCTGAAGCCGGGCGAGAAGGTCACCGTCGAATGGCGCGGCAAGCCGGTGTGGATCGTCAGGCGCACTCCGGAGCAATTGGCCGCGTTGCCCAAGATCGACGCCCAGTTGGCCGATCCGAAGTCGGTCCGCAAGGCGGACGAATTGACCCCTGAATACGCTCGCAACGAGCATCGCTCGATCAAGCCCGAGTTCCTCGTCGCCGTGGGCATCTGCTCGCACCTCGGCTGTTCTCCGTCCGACAAGTTCCAGGCCGGCCCGCAGCCCTCGCTGCCGGATGACTGGGCCGGTGGGTTCATCTGCCCCTGCCACGGCTCCACGTTCGACATGGCCGGCCGCGTCTTCAAGAACAAGCCCGCCCCTGACAACCTCGAAGTGCCTCCGCACATGTACTTGTCCGAGACCCGCCTGCTGATCGGCGAAGACAAGAAGGCCTGACCCCAGGCGCAGAGGCATTTCAGGAGAACAACATGGCCGAGTTCAAGCAAGTCAGCCCCAATGCCCCGATCGGCGAGAAGCTGATGACGTGGGTCGACAACCGTTTCCCCGCGAGCAAGCTCTACAAAGAGCACATGAGCGAGTACTACGCTCCGAAGAACTTCAACTTCTGGTACGTCTTCGGTTCGCTTGCGCTCCTGGTGCTGGTGATCCAGATCGTCACCGGCATCTTCCTCGTGATGCACTACAAGCCCGATGCGAACCTCGCCTTCGCCTCGGTCGAGTACATCATGCGCGACGTGCCCTGGGGCTGGCTGGTGCGTTACATGCACTCCACCGGCGCCAGCGCCTTCTTCATCGTGGTCTACCTGCACATGTTCCGCGGGATGATCTACGGCAGCTACCGCAAGCCGCGCGAACTGGTGTGGATCTTCGGCTGCGCGATCTTCCTGTGCCTGATGGCCGAAGCCTTCATGGGCTACCTGCTGCCCTGGGGCCAGATGTCGTACTGGGGCGCCCAGGTGATCGTCAACCTGTTCGCCGCAGTGCCCTTCGTCGGTCCGGACCTGGCGCTGCTGATCCGTGGCGACTACGTGGTGAGTGACGCGACCCTGAACCGCTTCTTCAGCTTCCACGTGATCGCCGTGCCGCTGGTGCTGCTGGGCCTCGTGGTCGCGCACATCATCGCGCTGCACGAAGTGGGCTCCAACAACCCTGACGGCGTGGAAATCAAGGCCAAGAAGAATGCTGCTGGCGTTCCGCTCGACGGCGTGCCCTTCCACCCGTACTACACGGTGCACGACATCTACGCGACGAGCATCTTCCTGTTCTTCTTCGCGGCCGTGGTGTTCTTCGCGCCTGAGTTCGGCGGCTACTTCCTCGAATACAACAACTTCATCCCGGCCGACCCGCTGAAGACCCCGGCGCACATCGCTCCGGTCTGGTACTTCACGCCCTACTACTCGATGCTGCGCGCCACGACCGACCAGATGGTCTACGTGCTTGTCGCACTCGTGGGTCTGGGTGCGGTGCTGGCCATCGTGCGTGGCGGTTTCTCCGGCATGGCCAAGCTCGTGATCGCCATCGGTGCGCTGGTCGCTGCCGGTCTGCTGCTGACCTTCGAAGCCAAGTTCTGGGGCGTGGTCGTGATGGGCGGCGCCGTCGTCATCATGTTCTTCCTGCCCTGGCTGGACCGCGCCGAGGCCAAGTCCATCCGTTACCGCCCGAGCTGGCACAAGGTGATGTACGGCATCTTCGTAGTCGTGTTCGCCGTGCTCGGCTACCTGGGTGTGCAACCTCCTTCGCCTATCGGCGAACGGGTTTCGCAAGTCGGCACGCTCTTCTACTTCGGCTTCTTCCTGCTCATGCCCTGGTGGAGCCGCATCGGCCAGTCCAAGCCGGTGCCTGATCGCGTCACTTTCAGCGCCCACTGACGAGACGAGCCGGAATCACACACCATGAAGAAACTCATCCTCATCCTGCTGGCGTCGTTCGGCTTCACCGCGGGCGCTGTGGCGGCCGAAGGCGGCATCGCCTGGGACCGTTTCCCCGTTGCCAAGACGACCGACGTGGCGTCGCTGCAAAACGGCGCCAAGCTTTTCGTCAACTACTGCCTGAACTGCCACTCGGCCTCGTTCATGCGCTACAACCGCCTGCGCGACATCGGGCTGACCGAAGAACAGATCAAGAAGAACCTCATGTTCGCCACCGACAAGGTGGGCGACACCATGAAGACGTCGCTGGACCCGAAGCAGGCCAAGGAATGGTTCGGCGGCGTGCCGCCCGACCTGACCGTGATCGCCCGCTCGCGCGCCAGCATCGGCAAGGGGTCTGGCGCCGACTACCTCTACACCTACCTGCGCAGCTACTACCGCGACGACACCAAGGCCACCGGCTGGAACAACCTCGCCTTCCCGAGCGTGGGCATGCCCCATGTGATGTGGGAACTGCAGGGCCAGCGCGCGCCGAAGTACGTCGAGGAAAAGGACCCTCACCACGAAGGCAAGACCGTACAACGTTTCGTGGGCTACACCCAGCTCACGCCGGGCACGCTGAGCCAGAACGACTACGACGAAGCGGTGGGTGACCTCGTGGCCTTCCTGCAGTGGATGGGCGAACCCGCTCAGCACGATCGTGTCCGTCTTGGCGTGTTCGTGTTGCTCTTCCTGGCCCTCTTCACGTTCATTGCCTGGCGTCTGAACGCTGCTTTCTGGAAAGACGTGAAATAAGCGAACGAGCAGCGGCTCCCGCCAGCCGTTGATCGTCTGCGGAGTGGAGCGCCGCCGCCGGCCCGCCCACTCCGTTTGTGTTTTGCAAGACCCCTCAAGCTCAAAGGAGCCGCCATCATGATGGTGCTTTACTCCGGAACCACCTGCCCCTACTCGCACCGCTGCCGCTTTGTCCTGTTCGAGAAGGGCATGGACTTCGAGATCCGCGACGTCGACCTCTTCGCCAAGCCCGAAGACATCGCGTTGATGAACCCATACAACGAGGTGCCCATCCTGGTGGAGCGCGACCTCATCCTGTATGAGTCGCACATCATCAACGAGTACATCGACGAGCGTTTCCCGCACCCGCAGCTGATGCCGGGTGACCCGGTGGCGCGTGCGCGCGTTCGCCTGTTCCTGCTCAACTTCGAGAAGGGATCTTCGCGCATGTCAACGTGCTCGAAGGCCGCAGCACCGGCGTCAAACCCAACGACAAGCAGCTCGAGAAGGCTCGCTCGCAGATCCGCGACCGCCTCACGCAGCTCGCGCCGATCTTCCTGAAGAACAAGTTCATGCTGGGCGACGACTTCTCGATGCTCGACGTGGCCATCGCCCCGCTGCTGTGGCGCCTGGACTACTACGGCATCGACATGTCGAAGAACGCCGTGCCGCTGCTCAAGTACGCCGAGCGCATCTTCTCGCGCCCGGCCTACATCGAAGCGCTGACGCCTTCCGAGAAGGTGATGCGCAAGTAAGCGCGTCGAGATGGATCAACTCGCATTCACGCGGCGGGCCGCTCCCAAGCCGGCCCGCATCCCCTCGGGGGATCGCTTGGCGTACTCGCCGGGCGAGGGGTCGTCATGAGTCTGATCCCGACGACGCCGGGCAATGCCGGGACTTCCACCCGTCCTTACCTGATTCGGGCGTTGCACGACTGGTGCACCGACAACGGCTTCACGCCGTATCTGGCGGTCTACGTCGACGCGAGCGTGCAGGTGCCGATCGAGTATGTGAAGAACAACGAGATCGTGCTCAACGTCGGGTTCGAGGCCACCACCTCGCTCAAGCTCGGCAACGAGTTGATCGAGTTCAAGGCGCGCTTTGGTGGCGTGTCGCGCGACATCGCCGTGCCGGTTGATCACGTGATCGCCATCTACGCCCGTGAAAACGGCCAGGGCATGGCCTTCCCGGTGCCGACCGAGCCCGCCGCCGTGGTTTCTTCCGAGCCGGCGCCTCCTGCTGCCGACCGGCCGACCCAGCCCGGGGGCTTGCGCTTGGCCACGGGCGATGCCGCGCCATCGACCGAAGTACCCACTGGCAAATCGAGCGATGACAGCGAACCGCCAGAGCCGCCGGCTGGCGGGCGTCCCGCACTCAAGCGCATCAAGTAACGGGCGTTAGCGGGCGCAAGTCCTAGAATCTCAGGCGTTTCACGTCTTAGCCCTTGTAGCTCAGCTGGTAGAGCAGCGGTTTTGTAAACCGAAGGTCACGGGTTCGAATCCTGTCGGGGGCACCATCTCTCTCAAGGTCCTTCAATGGCCGATACGTCTCGTATCAGCTTGGTGCATGTCTAGCCTTGCGCCGATTGAACCTTGATCCTGATTGAAGTAACCTGCCATCCCCGCTGCTTGAGTGCATCCTCAAGCCGAGGTTGAAGCTGGCGCAGCTTGGCTGCCACGGCGGCGTTCGCCGCCAGCAACGACCACCCATCGCCATCCACGGGTCCGGGTTTCACATGAGCGGCCAAAGCCGCCGGCAAGACAGGGCGCACAGCGTCGAAGCGGTCGTTCGATTCCCGTATCAGCTGTTGCAGTCGCGCAAGAGGAGGGCTAGAAGCCAAAGCTTCCTGCATGCGCATGGCGTTGGGGGTGACCGGGGGCTGCTTCGGGTTCACCGCAAGGAGTTTAGCGATGCAGATCATGATCACCCACGGCAGCATGGCGCGCACCCGTGTGCTGCACTTCAACCGCCTGCAACTGATCGCCCTGGCGCTCGGCTTGGTGATCGGTCTGCTGGCGTTGTCGGGCACGATCTACCACGTCATCTTCCTCAAGGCCGCGCGAGAAGGCTGGCCGGTCGTGAGCCAGATCGTGCGCCTGGTGGTGCGCGACGAGTTCGCCCAGCGCGACCGCTTCATGCGCGAGAACCTCGACGCCATGGCGCAGAAGGTCGGCGAAATGCAGGCCAAGCTGATCAAGTTGGAAGCCATCGGCGAGCGGGTGTCCGGTCTGGCCGGGGTGAAGCCGGAGGAGCTCAAGCAGATCGCCCCGTCGGTGCACCGTGGCGGCCAGGGGGGCCGTTCATCCCTGCGCGCAAACCGTCGCTGGAGCAGCTGAACGGCATGATGGATTCGCTCGATGAATCCGCCGAGCAGAGCGCCGACCTCTTCACGATGATCGAGTCGCGCCTCTTCGAGAAGCGCCTGGAAGCGCTGATGGTGCCCAACAGCCCGCCGATCAATGGAGGTGTGGGCTCAGGCTTCGGCTTCCGTTCCGACCCGTTCTCGGGTCGGCCTGCGCTGCACACCGGCCTCGATTTCCCGGCCGACGTGGGCACGCCCATCATGGCCGCCGCCGGCGGTGTGGTGCGCTCGACCGACTTCCACCCGGCCTACGGCAACCTGCTCGAGATCGACCATGGCAATGGCCTCGCGACCCGCTACGCCCACACGTCCAAGATCCTCGTGAAGCCGGGCGATCTCGTCAAACGTGGCCAGGTCGTGGCCCAGGTCGGCACCACCGGGCGGTCGACCGGCCCGCACCTGCACTTCGAGGTGAGCGTCGAAGGGGTGCTGCAAAACCCGGCGAAATTCCTCTCGGGCAAGGCACCGCCGGCGTTGCCGCGCACCGCCGCTGCAACGACCCCAGCCGCGGCCAACAAAGCGGCCCCTGCCGCAGTGCAGTCACCCCGCTGACCGCCTCGGGGCGGTCAAACCCCCCGGTGTAAGATTCGCGGCTTTTCCCGCGCTGCGCGGGCCCTTCGCGCGTGCGCGTTTCGGGGCTCGCCGTCCCTCGCTCCAATCCCCTGACGCTGCATGTTGCCCAAAGTCCTGACTTCGATATTCGGTAGCCGCAACGACCGCCTGCTCAAGCAGTACCGGGTAGTGGTGCAGCAGATCAACGCACTGGAACCGCAGTTCGAGAAGCTCGACGACGCGGCGCTGAAGGCCAAGACCGACGAGTTCCGGGCCCGCTTCGCCGGCGGCGAGTCGCTCGACAAGCTGCTGCCCGAGGCGTTTGCCGTCGTGCGCGAAGGCAGCAAGCGCGCGCTGAAGATGCGCCACTTCGACGTGCAACTCATTGGCGGCATGGCGTTGCACAACGGCAAGATCGCCGAAATGCGCACCGGCGAAGGCAAGACGCTGATGGCCACGCTGCCCGTCTACCTGAATGCGATCGCCGGCAAGGGTGTGCACGTGGTGACGGTCAACGACTACCTGGCCCGCCGCGATGCCGAATGGATGGGCCGCCTCTACACCTTCCTCGGCTTGAGTGTCGGCGTGAACCTGCCGCAGATGCCCCGCGAGGAGAAGCAGGCCGCCTACGCTGCCGACGTCACCTACGGCACCAACAACGAATACGGCTTCGACTACCTGCGCGACAACATGGTCTACGAGACCGCCGATCGTGTGCAGCGCGGATTGAGCTATGCCATCGTCGACGAGGTCGACTCGATCCTGATCGACGAAGCTCGCACCCCGCTCATCATCAGCGGCCAGGCCGAAGACCACACCGAGTCTACGTGCGCATCAACGCCGTGGTGCCCAAGCTCAAGAAGCAGATCGGCGAAGCCGACCCGCGCACCGGCGAAGGCGTGATCGAGCCGGGCGACTTCACCGTCGACGAGAAATCGCACCAGGTCTTCCTCACCGAAGAAGGCCACGAGAATGCCGAGCGTGTGCTTGGCGAAGCCGGCCTGCTGGTCGAAGGCGCAAGCCTCTACGACCCGCAGAACATCACGCTGATGCACCACGTGTACGCCGCGTTGCGGGCCACGCACCTCTACCACCGCGACCAGCACTACGTGGTGCAGGACGGCGAGGTGATCATCGTCGACGAATTCACCGGCCGCCTGATGACGGGCCGCCGCTGGTCGGACGGTCTGCACCAGGCCGTCGAGGCCAAGGAAGGTGTGCAGATCCAGAGCGAGAACCAGACGCTCGCCTCGATCACCTTCCAGAACTACTTCCGCATGTACGGCAAGCTGTCGGGCATGACGGGTACGGCCGACACCGAGGCCTACGAGTTCCAGGAGATCTACGGCCTGGAAACCGTCGTCATCCCGCCCAACAAGCCGACCGCCCGCAAGGATGAACTCGACCTCGTCTACAAGACGAACAAGGAAAAGTTCAACGCGGTCATCGAAGACATCCGCAGCTGCCACGAGCGTGGCCAGCCGGTGCTGGTGGGCACGACCTCGATCGAGAACTCGGAGCTGATCTCCGAGAAGCTGAAGGCCGCCAAGCTGCCGCACCAGGTGCTCAACGCCAAGCAGCACGCCAAGGAAGCCGAGATCGTGGCGCAGGCCGGGCGGCCGGGGGTGATCACGATTGCCACCAACATGGCAGGCCGTGGCACCGACATCGTGCTCGGCGGCAATGTCGAGAAGCAGGTGCAGCTGATCGAGGCCGACGCTTCCATCCCGGAGGCCGACAAAGCGGCACGCATCAAGACGCTGCAGGACGAATGGCAAGGCCTGCACGAGAAGGTCAAAGCCGCCGGCGGCCTGCGCATCATCGCCACCGAGCGTCACGAATCCCGCCGCATCGACAACCAGCTGCGTGGCCGCTCCGGCCGCCAGGGGGACCCGGGCTCCTCGCGCTTCTACCTGTCGCTCGAAGACCCGCTGATGCGCATCTTCGCCGGCGACCGCGTGCGAGCCATCATGGACCGGCTCAAGATGCCCGAGGGCGAGGCCATCGAAGCCGGCATCGTCACGCGCAGCATCGAAGGCGCGCAGCGCAAGGTCGAGGCACGCAACTTCGACATGCGCAAGCAGCTGCTGGAGTACGACGACGTCTCCAACGATCAGCGCAAGGTGATCTACCAGCAGCGCAACGAGATCCTCGAAGCGAAAGACCTTTCCGCCCAGATCACCAACCTGCGCGAAAGCACGCTGACCGACGTGGTGCGCACCTATGTGCCCACCGAAAGCCTCGAAGAACAGTGGGACCTCGACAGCCTGGAGAAGACGCTGCGCGAAGAGTGGCAGCTGGAGCTGGCACTCAAGCAGCACGTCGAGAAGAGTTCCGCCGTGACCGACGAGGACATCGTCGAGATGGTCGTCAAGGCCGGCAACGATGCCTTCAAGGAAAAGCTCGAGCGTGTGGGTGCCGAGCAGTTCATGCCCTTCGAGCGCATGATCCTGCTGCAGTCGATCGACCAGCATTGGCGCGAGCACCTGGCGGCGCTCGACTACCTGCGCCAAGGCATCCACCTGCGCGGCTATGCGCAGAAGAACCCGAAGCAGGAATACAAGCGCGAGGCCTTCGAACTCTTCAGCCAGTTGCTCGACGTGGTGAAGATGGACGTGACGCGCGTGCTGATGACCGTGCGCATCCAGACCCAGGAGCAGGTGGCCGAAGCCGCCGAAGCGATCGAGGAGCGGGCCGAGTCCATCTCCAACGTCACCTACACGCACCCCAACGAAGACGGCAGCGTGTCGCAGGAGACGGACGCCGCGCAGGCGGTGGCCGATCAGTACCTCGGCAAGGTCGGACGCAACGATCCATGCCCCTGCGGCAGTGGCAAGAAATACAAGCAGTGCCACGGCAAATTGGCTTGAACCCCAAAGTCGCTATTTCTCCTGTCCCCAAGGGGCGCCACCCGAGAGGCCCGGCAAAGCCGGTTCCTCGGGGTGTTGCGTGATCTGTCGGTTCGCTTCGCTCCCTCTGTCCTTTCTCTTCGGAGGTTCGTATGCCTGTGAATCTCGTCGCGCCTGATCCGAAGGCGCTTTTCCCCGTTTCCGGCGTCAAGCTGGGCATCACGATGGCTGGTGTGCGCAAGGCCAACCGGCGCGACCTGACCGTCATCACGCTCGCCGAGGGTTCGCAGGTCGCGGGTGTGTTCACCAGCAACCGCTATTGCGCGGCGCCGGTGCAGCTGTGCCGCCAGCACCTGGCGGGTGGTTCGGCGTTGCGGGCGATGGTCATCAACACCGGCAACGCCAACGCCGGCACCGGCGAAGACGGCCTGGCCCGTGCCCGTGCCACCTGCGTGGCCCTGGCGAAGCAGCTCAAGCTCGCGCCTGAGCAGGTGCTGCCGTTTTCCACCGGCGTGATCATGGAGCCGCTGCCGGTCGACCGCATCGAAGCCGGCTTGCCGGCGGCGATTGCCGACCTGAAGGAAGACAACTGGGCGACTGCGGCGGAAGGCATCATGACGACCGACACGCTGCCCAAAGCCGCGTCGCGCCGCATCAGCCTCGGCGGCAAGACGGTCACCATCACCGGCATCAGCAAGGGCGCCGGCATGATCCGCCCCAACATGGCGACGATGCTGAGCTTCCTCGCCACCGACGCCGCCATCGCGCCCGCGCTGATGCAGGGCCTCACGCAACAGGCGGCCGACCGTTCGTTCAACCGCATCACGATCGACGGCGACACCTCCACCAACGACTCGTTCATCGTGGTCGCCACCGGCGCGGCCGGCAACGCGCCCATCACCCAGCTCGACGGCGGTGACGGTGCCCTCTTGCGCGACGCCATCTTCGCCGTGGCCACCGATCTGGCACAGGCCATCGTGCGCGACGGCGAAGGCGCCACCAAGTTCATCACCGTGCAGGTCGACGGCGGCAAGACCGAGGCCGAGTGCAAGCAGGTGGCCTATGCCATCGCGCACTCGCCGCTCGTGAAGACGGCGTTCTTCGCGAGCGACCCCAACCTCGGCCGCATCCTCGCGGCCGTGGGATATGCCGGCATTGCCGACCTTGACCAGTCGCGCATCGAACTCTTCCTCGACGACGTGCACGTGGTCACCAACGGCGGGCGCAACCCGAGTTACCAGGAAGCCGACGGCGCCCGCGTGATGAAGCAGGCCGAGATCACCGTGCGTGTCGACCTCAAGCGCGGCAGCGCGCAGGCCACGGTGTGGACCTGCGACCTGAGCTACGACTACGTGAAGATCAACGCCGACTACCGCAGCTGATCGCGGCGCGGGCGGTTGCTGGCACGCGAGTGCAGCAGCACACCCGCCGCGAGCGCAGCCAGCAGGTGCTTGAGGCTGTGGCCGCTGATGCTGTGAAGCGTCAGCTCCAGCACGGCTTCGTCGGCCGCTTCCACGCCCTTGGCACCCGCGTAGAGCGCGAGTGCCGTCCACCACGGCCAGGCTGGCACGGCGGCGGCTGTGACCGGCTGCAGGCGCAGCATCAGCGCGGCCGGGATCAGCAGCATCGGCATGAACTGCACCAGCACATAGGGCCGCAGATCCCCTGTGCCCAGCGCGTTGCCCACGCCCCACCAGGCGACGGCCAGCGTGCCGCCCACGAGCGCGATGCCGACCACGGCCGGCGATTGCCACCGCGCGTTCACACGCTCGGCCAGGAAGGCGCACAGCAGCGCGGCACAGGCCCAGGCGATGGGCAGGCGGTCGATCAGCAGCGACAGGTCGTTCGGCTGCCAGTGGTAGAGCATCGAGCCGAAGGCCGTGACCGCAATCGCGGCGCAGAAGCTGCGCCAGGCCGCCCCGGCGTCGCGCAGGCGCGGCCAGGCCCACAGTGCCGCCGCGGCGAAGGGCAGGTTGCTGAGTACGTTCCACGCGTGCGGCAGGCTGCCCCAGGCGCGGGTGTCGGCAAAGTCGTGGTAGTCGGCCCATTGCACGATGGGGCCGTGCAGCGCGAGGGCCGCGGTGGCAAGCAAGGCGAGCCACAGCAAGGCGTGGGCGTGGCGGGCGGCGGGCTGGGAATGAGCAGACATGGCGGGAGAGAGGTGAAGGCCTCGCCATCGTGCGCCCGACCTTCCGCGCTGCCAAGCCGCCATGCGGCCGGTACGAATGCCTCGAACCGGCGGTATCGCCTCAGGGCACCGCGGAGCGCTCGTCCGCTTGCCCGGGGAGCGTGAAGCGGAAGGTCGCGCCGCGGTTCTTCGCCGCCTGCGCCCACAACTCGCCGCCGTGCTTGCGGATCACCCGGTGCACGATCGCCAGGCCCACGCCGGTGCCGGGGAAGTCCGACTCGCTGTGCATGCGGCGAAACGGCTCGAACAAGCGCTGCGCATACGCCATGTCGAAGCCCGCGCCGTTGTCGCGCACGCAGTAGGCGAGCCGGCCATCGGGCTGCGGCTCGGCAAAGAATTCGATCAACGCGTCCTCGCGCTTGCCGCTGTATTTCCACGCGTTTGACAGCAGGTTTTCGAGCGCCAGACGCAGCAGCGCGGCGTCGGCTTCGGCGACGAGCGATTCGTCGACGTCGGTGCGCACTTGGCGCGCTGGCGTGGTGTCGCGCAGGCCGTTGAGGATGTCGCGCACCATGCTGCCGATGGACACCGGCCGCTTGCGCACCTCGGCGCGCGTGAGCTTCGACAGGCTCAGCATGTCGTCGATCAGTGTGTTCATGCGGCGCGCCGCGTGGCGAATGTGGTGCACGAAGGTGGCGGCCTCGCCTTCGAGGGGTGGCGTCACCTGGGCCAGCAGGTCGCCGTAGCCCTGCACCGCGCGCAACGGCGCCCGCAGGTCGTGCGAGACCGAGAACGAGAACGCCTCGAGTTCGCGGTTGGCGTCTTCCAGGTCGGCGGTGCGCTGCTGCACACGCGCTTCGAGGCCCTGCACCAGGGCCACGTTTTCGAAGGCGAGCGAGGTCGAATCCGCGAGCGCCTGGATCAGCTCCACCTCGTCGGGCGTGGCGTGGTGCTCCGTCGCCCAGTAGTTGCCGATCGCGCCGATGGGGGCTTCGCCGCGGATGGGCACCATCACCAGGCTCTTGACGAAGGTCGGCCGGTAGGCGTCGTGCGGGATGCGTGGGTCGGCGTAGATGTCGGGGATGACCGCGGGGCTGCGGTTGAGCATGGCCCAGCCGCTGATGCAGGTCTCGAGCGGAAACCTGAGGCCCTTCCACAGCGGCGCGATGGCGTCTTCGTCGACGTAGTGGCATTGGTCGCCATCCCGCAGCACGAAGGTGGCGCCGTCGGCCTGGTTGATCTGGCGCGCGGCGTGGCGCACGATCTCCACGATGGCCTCGACGCTGCGCGCGAGCGAGAGCTGCTTCACCGCGTCGACCAGCACTGCCCGCGCCTGGGTGAGCCACGCCAGCCGCTCGCTTTCACGTTTCGAGCGGATGCGCTGCAGCGCCGAGGGCATGCGCCACAGCTGCGTCTTGGGCACGTAGTCGGTGGCGCCCGAGACCAGGCAATGTTCGGCCCAATGCGGGTCGGTGTTGCCGCTGACGAAGACGAAGGGCACGCCCGGCCGCCGCTCGCGTGCCACCTGCAAGGCCTGGAGGCCGTCGATGCCGGGCACGCGGTTGTCGGAGACGATGGCATCGAAGCGGGCCTGCTGCATCGCTGTGTGGAAGGCCTCGGCCGAGTCGACCGTGGTCCAGGTGGTGTCAGCTTCGTGCCGGGCGACTTCGCGATGAACGAGGTCGGCGTCCAGGGCATCGTCCTCGAGGTGCAGGATGTGCATGTGAGGGTTCCTTGACGGCCCCCGGGCGGTCGGCGCCCAGGGCCAAAGCATCTTAGCGAGGGGCTTGGGGGGTGCGGGTCGGGCCGGCGGCGAGTCCCTAGTCTGTCGCAGGTTTTCGCTGGCGTGCGCATGCCCCTCGCGGCAACGTGTGACGCTTGCCACACACGAGTGACGGGACAAGAGGAGACAAGAATGCTCAAGCGGCTGTGCGGGCTCTGGAGACAGCGGCAGCGCTGGCTCGCCCTGCCACCCCATGACCTGCTGCGCGATGCGGCCTACCGACGCCTGTGGACCTCGATCCTCATCAGCTCGTTCGGCGGGCAGGTGACGATGCTCGCGTTGCCGCTGACGGCGGCGGTGCTGCTGCATGCCACACCCACGCAGATGGGCCTGCTGACAGCGATGGAGATCGTGCCCTTCGTGCTCTTTTCATTGCCGGCCGGCGTGTGGCTCGACCGGGTGCGCAAGCTGCCGGTCTATGCGATCGGCGAGTGCCTGCTGGCCGTGGTGGTGGCAAGCGTCACGTTCGCGTGGTGGCTCGACCGGCTGACGATGGCCTGGCTCTACATCGTGGGCTTCGTCATCGGCACGGTGTACACCGTGGCCGGCTCGGCGGCTCAGATCGTGCTGACGCAGGTGGTGACGCGGGACCGTCTGGTCGAAGCGCATGCGAAGAATGCCCTCGCCACCTCGGGCGCCGAAGTCGCCGGCCCCGGCGTGGCCGGGGCGCTGATCAAGCTCGTGGGTGCGCCGCTTGCGCTGCTGGCCGACGCGGTGTTGCTGGTCGTGTCGGCGTTGATCCTGCGCGGCATCGAGATCAAGGAAGACCGCCGCTCGCTGCAGGACGCCGACTTCTGGCGCGACCTCAAGACCGGCGTGCGCTTCGTGCTGGGCACGCCGCTGCTGGTGTCGTTGGCGATCGCGATGGGCCTGTGGCAGATGTGCCACCACGCCGCGATCGTGGTGCAGATCCTGGTGGCCACGCGCACGCTGGGCCTGAGCGAGCAGCAGGTGGGCCTCAGCTACGTGGGCATGGGCTTCGGCACCATCGTTGCGAGCGTGCTCGGCAACCGCATCAGCCGGCGCCTGGGCCCGGGGCCGAGCCTCTTGATCGGGTTCGCGGTGTGCGGCGCGGGCTGGCTGCTGCTGGCGGTGGCTCCGGCCAACCGCTGGGGCGTGGCGGCGTTTGCCACGATGCTGGTGCTTTTCAGTGCGGGCGCCGTGCTGGTCTTCATCAACTTCCTGGCGATGCGGCAGGCGGTGACACCCGAGCCGCTGCTGGGCCGCATGACGAGCGCGATGCGCTGGCTGACGCTGATGCCCGCAGGGCCGGGCGCGCTGCTCGGGGGTGTCCTGGGCGAGAGGCTCGGGCTGCAGGCGGCGATGGGCTTCGCGGGTGTCACGGCCTTGCTGTTGGCGCTGACCGCGTGGCGTTACTCTGGCATCGCAACGGTGACGGTGCTGCCCACGCCGGAGCCTGCCGACGACTGGGTGGGCGCCGAGGCCAGCGTGCCGCCGGCCTCGGTGCGGTGATGCCTCAGGGGATGTTGGTAGTGAGGCGTACCAGCGAGTTGGGAGTGCCGGGCTGCACCATGTAGAAGTCCGTCACGAAGCCAGGCTGCGATGCCACGACCGCGGTGACCGTGAGGACGGTGGGGCGTCCGCTGCGCCCCCATCCGCCCACGTTGAGGCTGCTCATCAAACCCGTGCCGCTGTGCGAGAGATTGCCCAAGGTGGTGATCGTTCCGGAGCGGACGTCGTAGGACTTGATCGCGCCGTTGCCACGACAGGACGACTCGCTCGCGGCAAGCTCACACCACACCAGCGCATCGAGTGCCTGCCCCGACGAATACGGAACGGTGGAGCTGAACACGGGCCTCAGGTGGTTCTCGTACGGAAAGGAGCCGAAGTTGATCTGTCGCTGGTTGCTGCCATCCGCGCGGATGCGACGGAAGCCCGGTGTGATGGCCCAGCCGGGCTTCGTGGCGTAGACCACGTCGTCTCCATTCAGGCCGACGACGCTGGCCACCCAATCGATGGGCGACAGCCGCAAGGGTGTGCCGCCCTGCTTGGCGATGGTGAACACCCGCGCAGCGCCGCTCGTGGTTTCCTGCTGGACGACCACATGGCCCGAGGTCAGGCCCTTCAAGCGCACGACAGTCCCCTCGGTGGTGTCGAGCGTGGCCAGGGTGGTGGTCGCACCGGCGGCGTCGATGCGCCTGACGTTCAGGCCGTCGGCAAAGTAGGTTGCCTCGCTGTCGCTGAAGTAAGCCTGCCTGTCGCTGGTGGTGACGGCGAAGGACTGGCCTGTCGATGACAGCGTGGCCGAAGTGGCCGACCAGCTCAGGCGCCCCAGCATGAACCCGTTGACCTTGACGTACGCGCTCGAGCGCAGCTGTGCATCGGGCACGAACGACATGAATTCGACCGACGAGCCGCCCGCGCCGCCAGCCACGTCGCCGACGTAGGTCAGCGTGGGGCTGTAGAACGTCAACCTGGAGGGTGTGGCTCGGCTGTCTCGAGCGATGAAGCCGGCGAGCATGTTGGTGGCGGGGTCGGGCAAGGCTGCGAGGACGCGCACGCCGGCCGGCAGCATCGTGGCATCGGTGGTGATCGGGCTTGCGTTGCGGACGAACGCCTTCCGGTTGTCGGGGGCGGTGCTGCAGTCTCCGTCCGGGCCGGCCTCGGTGACCTCGACCCATCCGTCGTCGCCGGTGGCGTATGAAAGAGGATGCCAGTCGTCGACGGTGCAAGCCGACGCGAGCGATGAGATGCGCTGCGTGCGGGTGGTGTGGCTCTTGCGCAGGCTGGCCTGGTGCAGCTGGCGGTTGCGAACGTAGTACACCATCGTCGCGTTGCCGAAGGTCGCGCGGCGTAGGCCGGTGTCGAAGCTCAGGTTGGACACTTCAAGGAGGCTGTCGGCTGCCGTGACCGTCAGCAGTGCAACAGAAGGCTGGGCGGGGTCGACGACCACGAACGACTTCGGCCCGTCGGCCTGGCTCAGGCCCGCCACCAGGAACTCTTCCGGTGCCGCCGGCGGCGGCGGGGGAGGTGGGGGCGGGGTGGTGCTGCTGCCGCCGCCGCTGTCGCCTCCTCCGCCACAAGCGGACGCAAGCACGACAGCACCCAACAATGCCCAGACACGGGCGC
The DNA here is from genome assembly GCF_024700055.1 of Rhizobacter sp. J219. Taxonomy (GTDB): domain Bacteria; phylum Pseudomonadota; class Gammaproteobacteria; order Burkholderiales; family Burkholderiaceae_C; genus Rhizobacter. Next base: position 2,672,209 of record NZ_JAJOND010000001.1, on the reverse strand, counting down.
GAGACTCGCTCATGATTCCTCCCTCAATGGACCGCGGCTTCTGCGAGCCGGCGTGTGATTCTATTGAGGCGAAAAGCGGTCCACCGCGTCGGTGATGAGCCCGTCGATGCCGGCGTCGAGCAGGCGCTGCGCATCTTCGGCTTCGTTGACGGTGTAGCTCAACACCTTCAGCCCGCGGCCGTGGGCCTGGGCGATGGCATCGACATCGAGCACCCGGTGGTTGGCCACGATGGCGACGCAGTCGAGTGCCAGGGCTTCGGCCAGCCAGCCTTCGCGCAGGCTGTCGAGCAGCAGCGCGCGAGGAAGCTCAGGGCGTGCCGCACGTGCGGCGGCCAGCGCATCGGGCTGGAAAGAGCTGAGCAGCGGCTTCACCGGCACGTCGGCCCACAACGCGGCGGCGTGGTCGGCGACGACGCGGCCGGTCGCTTCGTTATGGCCGGGGGTCGGCTTGATCTCGATGTTGAGCGCGAAGCGGTTGCGGATGCAGTACGCGGCAATCGCATCGAGCGTGGGCAGCGGCTCGCCCGCGTAGGCGCGGCTGTGCCAGCCGCCCGCATCGAGGCGCGACAGTTCCGACCACGTGCGGTCGGCCGCAAGACCTTCTGCGGGGGTCGTGCGCTGCAGCGTGGCGTCATGCAGCAGAAAGGGCACGCCGTCGGCGGAGAGCTTCACGTCGCACTCGAAGGCGCGGTAGCCGTGCGAGGCGCCGAGCCGGAACGCGGCCAGCGTGTTCTCGGGCGCGAGCTTGCCCGCGCCGCGATGGGCGATCCACGTCGGATAGGGCCACACGTTCATGCGGCGTCCACCCGCCGTTGCGTGGCCGGGTCAAACCAATGCAGCTGCGCCGCCGGCGCGTGCAGCGACACGGTGCTGCCCGTTTCGGGCGCCACGGCCGTGCCCTCCAGTCGTAGCGTGAACGGCTGGTGGCCGAGCAGGCCGTGCACCAGTCGCTCGGCGCCGAGCATCTCGACCAGCTCGACCTTCAGCGGCCAGCCGGTGGCGGCCGGCGCGGTGTGCTCGGGCCGCAGGCCGAGGATCAGCTCGCCCTGCCGGGGAGCCGGTGCGGGCAGCGGCAGGCTCAGGCCGTCGAGCAGAAAGTTCTGGCCTTCGACGCGGCCGGGCACGAGGTTCATCGGCGGCGAGCCGATGAAGCCCGCGACGAAGGTGGTCGCCGGGCGTGCGTACACCGCTTCCGGCGTGCCGAACTGTTCCATGCGACCGGCGTTCATCACGATCATGCGCTGCGCGAGCGTCATCGCCTCGACCTGGTCGTGCGTGACGAAGAGCGAGGTCACGCCCAGATCGGCGTGCAGCTTGCGGATCTCGATGCGCGTCTGCGAGCGCAGCTTGGCGTCGAGGTTCGACAAAGGCTCGTCGAACAGGAACACCTGCGGCTGGCGCACGATGGCGCGGCCCATCGCCACCCGCTGGCGCTGGCCGCCCGACAGCTCGCGTGGCTTGCGGGCGAGAAAGGGCGCCAGCTGCAGGATGGCGGCGGCCTTGTCGACGCGGGTCTTGATCTCGTCCTTCGGCACCTTGGCGATCTTCAGGCCATAGGCCATGTTCTCGAACACCGTCATGTGCGGGTAGAGCGCGTAGTTCTGGAACACCATCGCGATGTCGCGCTCGGAAGGCTCGACGTCGTTGACGACCCGTCCGCCGATGGCGATCTCGCCGCCAGAGATTTCTTCCAGGCCCGCGACCATGCGCAAGAGCGTGCTCTTGCCACAGCCCGACGGGCCGACGATGACGATGAACTCGCCATCGGCGATCTCGGCGTCGACACCGTGAATGACCTGGTTGGCCTTCGGCCCCTTGCCGTACTGCTTGATGACCTTGCGTAGTGAGATGGCGCCCATGTTCTATTTCTCGGTGTCGACCAGGCCTTTGACGAACCAGCGCTGCATGAGCAGCACCACCACGGCCGGCGGCAGCATCGCGAGCACGGCGGTGGCCATGACGATGTTCCAGTCGGTGGCAGCATCGCCGCCGCTGATCATGCGCTTGATGCCGATCACCACGGGGTACATGCTTTCGTCGGTGGTCACGAGCAGGGGCCAGAGGTACTGGTTCCAGCCGTAGATGAACTGGATGACGAAGAGCGCCGCGCAGCTCGTGGCCGAGAGCGGCACCAGCACGTCGAGGAAGAAGCGCATCGGGCCGGCGCCGTCGATGCGAGCCGCTTCGGCCAGCTCGTCGGGCACGGTGAGGAAGAACTGGCGGAAGAGGAAGGTGGCGGTGGCCGAGGCGATCAGCGGGACGGTGAGGCCGGCGTAGGTGTTGAGCATGCCGAAGTCGGACACCACCTGGTAGGTCGGCCCGATGCGCACCTCCACCGGCAGCATCAGCGTGACGAAGATGGCCCAGAACACGGTCATGCGGAACGGGAAGCGGAAGTAGACGATCGCAAATGCCGACAGCAGCGAGATCGCGATCTTGCCGAAGGCGATCACGAGCGCGGTGACGAGGCTGATGAACATCATCCGGCCGACCGGCGCGTTTGATGCCGCACCCATGCCGGTGCCCTTGAGCGCCGCGGTGTAGTTCTCGACCAGCTGGTTGCCCGGCACGAGCGACATCGGTGTCTGCACGATCTGCTCGGCCGTCTGCGTCGAGGCGACGAAGGTCACGTACAGCGGGAAGGCGACGATCAGCACGCCGAGGATGAGCACGACGTGGGCGAGGATGCCGAGGGTGGGTCTTCGTTCGACCATCAGTAGCTCACCTTCTTTTCGACGAATCTGAACTGCACGATGGTGAGCGCGATCACGATCCCCATCAGCACCACCGACTGCGCCGCCGAGCCGCCGAGGTCCATCGCCTTGAAGCCGTCGTAGTAGACCTTGTAGACGAGGATCGCGGTGTCTTTCCCCGGGCCGCCCTGCGTGGCCGCGTCGACGATGGCGAAGGTGTCGAAAAAGGCATAGACCACGTTGATCACGAAGAGGAAGAAGGTGGTGGGCGAGAGCAAGGGGAACTGGATGGTCCAGAAGCGCCGCCAGGGGCGCGCGCCGTCGATCGCCGCCGCTTCGATCAGCGAGCGGGGGATGCTCTGCAGCCCGGCCAGGAAGAAGAGGAAGTTGTAGGAGATCTGCTTCCACACCGCGGCCAGCACGATGAGCGTCATCGCGTGGTCGCTGTCGAGCAGGTGGTTCCAGTCGATGCCGAAGGCCCGCAGCGCGTATGACACGATGCCGATCGACGGCGCAAACATGAAAAGCCACAAGACACCGGCCACCGCCGGCGCCACCGCATAGGGCCAGATCAGCAGCGTGCGGTAGACGAGGGCGCCTCGCACCACCCGGTCGGCAAACACCGCCAGCAGCAGCGAGACGCTCAGGCCCAGCCCCGCCACCAGCACCGAAAAGATGGCGGTGGTCTTGAAGCTTGCGACGTAGGTGTCGTCGGCGAAGAGGCGCTGGAAGTTCTCGAACCCGACCCACTCGGTGGAGGTGCCGAAAGCGTCGGACTGCTGGAACGACTGCAGCAGCGCCTGCGCCGCCGGCCAGAAGAAGAACGCGCCGATCACCGCCGCCTGCGGCGCGACCAGGGCCCACGGCAGCCAGGCCGAGCGGAAGACGACGCGTTTTTCAGAGGCCACGTCAGGCAGCCCGGGCGCCGGGCCGCCCCAAGCCCGGGCTGAGCCCCCTCGGGGGGCAGGAGCGAAGCGACGTGGGGGTCGACATCACTTGTTGGCTTTTTCGAAGCGTTCCAGCAACTCGTTGCCCCGTTTCACGACGCTGTCGAGCGCTTCCTTCGCGCCTTTCTTGCCCGCCCAGACCTGCTCCAGCTCTTCGTCCACCACGGCGCGGATCTGCAGCATGTTGCCCAGGCGCACGCCGCGCGACTTGTCGGTGGTCTTGCGGATCATCTGGTTGACCGCCGTGTCGGTGCCCGGGTTCTGCTTGTAGAAGCCCGATTTCTCGGTGAGCTGGAAGGCCGCCATCGTCACCGGCAGGTAGCCGGTGCGCTGGTGGCTCTTGGCCTGCACTTCGGGGTCGCTCAGGTAGTTGAAGAACGCCGCCACCCCCTTGTACTCGGCCGGCTTCTTGCCCGACATCACCCACAGCGAGGCACCGCCGATGACGGTGTTTTGCGGCGCGCCCGGCACGTCGGGGTAGTAGGGCAGGGGCGCGATGCCGAAGTCGAACTTGGCATTCTTCTTGATGCTCGCGTAGGTGGACGACGAGGCGGTCGCCATCGCGCATTCACCCGAGTAGAAAGGTGCATCGCCCAGGTTGTTGCGACCGCGGTAGACGAAGAGGCCCTGCTTGGCCATGTTGGCCAGGTTCTCGATGTGGCGAACGTGCAGCGGGCTGTTGACCTGCAGGCGCGCGCCGTTGCCGCCGAAGCCGTTGTTCTGGCTCGCGAAGAGCGTGTTGTGCCAGGTGGAGAAGCTCTCGAGCTGCGTCCAGCCCTGCCAGCTGGTGGTGAAGGGGCAGGTGATGCCCGAGGCCTTCAGCTTGGCGGCAGCCGACACCAGCTCGGGCCAGGTGGATGGCGGCTTGTTGGGGTCGAGGCCGGCCTTGCGGAAGGCGTCCTTGTTGTAGTTGAGCACGGTGGTGGAGCTGTTGAGCGGGTAGCTCAGCATCTGGCCGTTGGGCGCGGTGTAGTAGCCGACCACGGCCGAGATGTAGCCCTTCGGGTCGAATTTGTAGCCGGCATCGGCCAGCACCTTGCCGGCCGGCACGATGGCCCCCTTGCTGGCCATCATGGTGGCGGTGCCCACCTCGAACACCTGCACGATGTGCGGGGCGTTGCCCGCGCGGAACGCGGCGATCGACGCGGTCATGGACTCGTCGTACTGGCCCTTGTAGGTGGGGACGATCTTGTAGTCCTTCTGGCTGGCGTTGAAGCCGTTGGCCAGGTCGATGACCCAGTCGTTCAGGCCGCCGGTCATGGAATGCCACCACTGGATTTCGACCTGGGCGTGGGCGGGTGCGGCCAGCGCCAGTGCGAGCAAGGGCGCGGCGAGAGCGAGGCGAGCTGTCTTTTTCATGGAGTCTCCAAAGAGGGTGTCGGGCTGGCTTTTGGCCAACCAGGCAGTGTGGGTCTGGCTTGTGACAGGCGTGTTTATGTCGTGGGCACGCACGCCGATCAACGGGGATAACCCGCCGAGAGGGCCATGCGCCTGCTGCCCCGGGGCGGCGAGAGGGGGGCGGTATCATTCGCGTCCAAGTGCAGAGCAGGCGAGAGGGTCGCCTGGAATCCATGAACGCACCCATTCCGCTCGACCAGATTGCCGCCGCAAACGCGGCGCCTCACGCGCCGCGTTTGCGCGAGATTCCGTACAACTACACGTCGTTCTCGGATCGCGAGATTGTCATCCGCCTGCTGGGCTCTCGGGCCTGGGAACTCCTGAACCGGCTGCGCGACGAGCGCCAGACCGGCCGCTCGGCGCGCATGTTGTACGAGGTGCTGGGCGACATCTGGGTCGTGCAGCGCAACCCGTACCTGCAGGACGACCTGCTCGACAACCCGCGCCGCCGCAAGCAGCTGATCGAGGCGCTGAACCACCGGCTGAACGAGGTGCAGGCGCGCCGCAAGCCGGAGGGCGATGGTTCTCGTGACGCCTCGGTCGGCGAACTGCTGACGCTGGCGCACGGCGCGGTGAAGTCGTTTGCCGAACTCTTCGACCGCGTGGCCGAGCTGCGCCGCAAGGCCACGCGCGTGCTGGGCCGCCACACCGCGAAGGACAACATCAAGTTCGATGGCCTCTCGCGCGTGTCGCACGTGACCGACGCGACCGACTGGCGCGTCGAGTACCCCTTTGTCGTGCTCACGCCCGACACCGAGACCGAGATGGCGGCGCTGGTGAAGAGCTGCATCGAGCTGGGCCTCACCATCATCCCGCGTGGGGGCGGCACCGGCTACACCGGTGGCGCCGTGCCGCTGACCTGGAACAGCGCGGTCATCAACACCGAGAAGCTCGAGGCGATGACCGAGATCGAGATGGTCAAGCTGCCCGGGCTCGACCGCGAGGTGGCCACCATCTGGACCGAAGCGGGTGTGGTCACCCAGCGCGTGGCCGACGCCGCCGAGCGCGGCGGCCATGTCTTCGCCGTCGACCCGACCTCGGCCGAGGCCTCGTGCATCGGCGGCAACATCGCGATGAACGCCGGTGGCAAGAAGGCCGTGCTGTGGGGCACGGCGCTCGACAACCTCGCCTCCTGGCGCATGGTCACGCCCGAGGCCAAGTGGCTGGAGGTGGTGCGCCTGGACCACAACCTCGGCAAGATCCACGACGTCGAGACCGCGACCTTCGAGCTGCGCTACTACGACGCGTCGGGCAAGACGCTGGAGCGCACGGAGACGCTTCAGATCCCCGGCCGCACCTTCCGCAAGGAAGGCCTGGGCAAGGACGTCACCGACAAGTTCCTCGCCGGCCTGCCCGGCATCCAGAAGGAAGGCTGCGACGGCCTCATCACCAGCGCGCGCTGGGTGGTGCACAAGATGCCGGCGCACACGCGCACGGTGTGCCTGGAGTTCTTCGGCAACGCGCACGATGCGGTGCCCTCGATCGTCGAGATCAAGGACTTCATGTTCGCTGAAGCGAAGAAGCCCGGTGGCGCGATCCTCGCGGGCCTGGAGCACCTCGACGACCGTTACCTCAAGGCCGTGGGCTACGCGACCAAGAGCAAGCGTGGCGGTTTGCCGAAGATGGTGCTGATCGGTGACATCGCCGGCGACGACCCCGACGCCGTGGCCCGCGCCACCAGTGAAGTGGTGCGCCTGGCCAATGGCCGGGCCGGCGAAGGCTTTGTGGCCGTGAGTGCCGATGCGCGCAAGAAGTTCTGGCTCGACCGCAAGCGCACGGCCGCGATCAGCAAGCACACCAACGCCTTCAAGGTCAACGAAGACGTGGTGATCCCGCTGCCGCGCATGGGCGAGTACACCAACGGCATCGAGCGCCTCAACATCGAACTGAGCTTGCGCAACAAGCTGGCGCTGGTCGATGCGCTGCAGGCGTTTTTCGAGCGCGGCAACCTGCCGCTCGGCAAGAGCGACGACGCGGGCGAGATCCCGAGCGCCGAGCTGCTGGAAGACCGTGTGCAGCAGGCGCTCACGCTGCTGCGCGAAGTACGCGACTTGTGGCACCACTGGTTGACCCACCTCGACGAAAACAACGCCGACAGCGGCCGCACGTTCTTCGCCGACCTGCAAGACCACTCTCTGCGCGCGTCGTGGAAGACGCAGATCCGCGCCAAGCTGCAGTCCATCTTTGCCGGCTCGGCCTTGAAGCCCATCGTCGACGAAGCCCAGCGCATCCACAAGGAAGTGCTGCGCGGCCGGGTGTGGGTGGCGCTGCACATGCACGCCGGAGACGGCAACGTGCACACCAACATCCCGGTCAACAGCGACAACTACGAGATGCTGCAGACGGCGCACGAGGCCGTGGCCCGCATCATGAAGCTCGCGCGTTCGCTCAACGGCGTGATCTCGGGCGAGCACGGCATCGGCATCACCAAGCTCGAGTTCCTCACCGACGAGGAGATCGCCGACTTCACCGCCTACAAACAGCGTGTCGACCCCGAAGGCCGCTTCAACAAAGGCAAGCTGCTGCGCGATCCTTCGCTGAAGGCCGACCTGACCAACGCCTACACGCCGAGCTTCGGCCTGATGGGGCACGAGTCGCTGATCATGCAGCAGAGCGACATCGGCGACATCGCCAACTCGATGAAGGACTGCCTGCGCTGCGGCAAGTGCAAGCCGGTGTGCGCCACGCACGTGCCGCGCGCCAATTTGCTCTACAGCCCGCGCAACAAGATCCTCGCGACCTCGCTGCTGGTGGAGGCCTTCCTCTACGAAGAGCAGACGCGCCGCGGTGTGTCGATCAAGCACTGGGAAGAGTTCGAGGACGTGGCCGACCACTGCACCGTGTGCCACAAGTGCCTGACGCCGTGCCCGGTCAACATCGACTTCGGCGACGTGTCGATGAACATGCGCAACCTCCTGCGCAAGATGGGCAAGAAGAGCTTCCGCCCGGCGGCGGCGCTGCAGTCGGCCTTCATCGGCGTGACGAGCCCGCAGGCCATCCGCATCGGCCACACGCTCACCGACCTGAGCTTCAAGGCCCAGCGCCTGGCCAACCAGGTGCTGCGTGGCTTGGCGAAGAAGCAGACGAGCGCGCCACGTTCCACCGTCGGCCCGGCCCCGATCAAGGAGCAGGTCATCCACTTCATCAACAAGAAGATGCCGGGCGGTCTGCCGAAGAAGACCTCACGCGCGCTCTTGGACATCGAAGACAAGGATTACGTCCCGATCATCCGCAACCCGAAGGCGACCACGGCCGACACCGAGGCCGTGTTCTATTTCCCGGGCTGCGGCTCGGAACGCCTCTTCTCGCAAGTGGGCCTCGCGACGCAGGCCATGCTCTGGCATGCAGGCGTGCAGACGGTGCTGCCACCGGGCTACCTCTGCTGTGGCTACCCGCAGCGCGGCTCAGGCCAGTTCGACAAGGCCGAGAAGATGATCACCGACAACCGGGTGCTCTTCCACCGCGTGGCCAACACGCTCAACTACCTCGACATCAAGACCGTGGTGGTGAGCTGCGGCACCTGCTACGACCAGTTGCAGGGCTACCAGTTCGACAAGATCTTCCCGGGCTCCCGGATCATCGACATCCATGAGTACCTGCTGGAGAAGGGCATCACTTTGTCCAATGGCGGCGGCTACCTGTACCACGACCCCTGCCACAGCCCGATGAAGCTGCAGGAGCCGATGAAGACGGTGAAGGCGCTGCTCGGCGACGGCGTGATCAAGAGCGAGCGCTGCTGCGGCGAGAGCGGTGGCCTGGCGATGTCGCGCCCCGATGTGTCGACGCAGATCCGTTTCCGCAAGGAAGAAGAGATCCGCAAGGGCGAGGCCGCGCTGCGTGCCAACGGCTCGGTGGCCAAGGGCGAGAACGTCAAGATGCTGACGTCCTGCCCCAGCTGCATGATGGGCCTGAGCCGCTACGAAGGCGACCTGCAGAACGGCCTGCTCGAAGCCGACTACATCGTGGTCGAGATGGCCAACCAGATCCTCGGGCCCGACTGGATGCCGGAATACGTCGAACGAGCCAACGACGGCGGCATAGAACGAGTGCTGGTCTGATTACTCCGCCGACAGGCCGCGCTCCTTGATGAGCGCGTGCCAGAACGCGGTCTCCTTTTGCAGGAAGGCGGCGAGCGCCGGGCCGTCCGACGGTGTCACCTCCAGGCCGAAGTCTTCGAGCTTGGCCTTCACCTCGGGCGTGCCGATCGCCTTGTTCATCTCGGCCGTGAGACGCGTGGTGATGTCGGCCGGCGTGCCCTTCGGGACGAAGAGGCCTTGCCAGGCGGTGACCTCGAAGTCCTTCACGCCCAGTTCGTCGAGGGTGGGCACATCGGGCAGCGACGGGATGCGCTTCTTCGACATCACCGCCAGCGCCTTGACCTTGCCGCCGCGGATCTGCGGCAGGCCGGCCGCGGTGTCGAGCACCATCATCGGCACCTGGCCGGAGATCACGTCTTGCACCGCGAGCGCCGTGCCGCGGTAGGGCACGTGCACGACGAAGCTCTTGGTGCGGTCTTTCAACAGCTCCATCGCGAGGTGGTGCGGGCTGCCCACGCCCGGTGAGGCGTAGCTGTACTTGCCGGGGTTCTGCTTGATGTCGTCGAGCAGTTGCTTGCCGGTGGCGAAGCCGGCGCCCGGGTTGACGGCGAGGATCAGCGGAAAGCGCGCCATGAAGCCGATCGGCACGAAGTCCTTCGGGTCGTAGGGCAGCTTCTTGTACATCGCGCTGTGGAACACCATCGCCCCGTTGTCGCCGGTCACGATGGTGTAGCCGTCGGGGGCCGACTTGGCCGCGTTGTCGGTGCCGATGATGCCGGCCGCACCCGGGCGGTTGTCGATCACGAGGGGCTGGCCGAGCTGCTTGCCGAGTTGCGGCGCGAGCTGGCGCGCCAGGAAATCGGAGCCGCCGCCCGCCGGGTAGGCGACCACCCAGCGCACCGGCTTGCTGGGCCAGGCCTGCGCGTGCACGAGGGCGGGGGCAACGAGAGCGCCGGCCAGGGCGAGGCCCAGCAGGCGGCGGTTCAAGGTGGGTGCGGTCATGGGGTGCGCTCGAAAAGAAGGGGTCGGCCATCTTATCGAGCGGCTGCGAGTGGCGCGGCCGCCGCGCCCGGCGCTCTACCCGTGCAGCGCGTGGGTGTCGTACCAGCTCACCTTGTCGACCAGACGGCGCAGGAAGGGTACGTTCTTCAGCAGCCGACGCAGCAGCGTGTTGTCGCCCATCGTCTTGTAGAGGATGAAGATCGGGATGTAGGTGCGGATCGCCTGCTGCTTGGTCAGCCAGGGGCCGTCGAGGTCTTCACCGAACGGGCCGGTGGTGCCGCCGACGAAGGTGTGCTCGACCGTCGAGCCGCTGCGGTCCTTGTACCGGCCGTTGCGGTGCAGCCGCTGGTCGACGACCTTGAAGCGGTGGTAGCCGAGGCGCTCGAAGGTGTCGAACTCAGCCATCAGCTCGCGCCAGGAGGTCTTGTTCGACTCGACCGAGATGTAGGTCGGCCGGCAGGGCATGTCGAGCAGGGCGCGCACGCACAGCATGTCGGCGCCCTCCACGTCGATCTTCAGGTAGTGCGGGCAGCCGTGCTGGCGGACGACCTCGGAGAAGCGCACGCTCGGGACCTTGATCTCCTCGGAATCGGCGCCCATGCCCTGGTTGCGCTTGGCCCAGTGGGGGTCAGCGGTGCCCCAGACCGAGAGCTTCTTGTTGACCCAGAAGCTGATCGTCCCCGGCTGCTCGCTGATGGCCTTGTCGACGACGGCGTAGGTACCGCGCTCGATTTCCTGCCGGTAGCGGCTTTTCAACTCGGCCGCCAGGTCGGGGTTGGCCTCGACGCCGACCACCCGATAGCCCAGCTTCAGGTAGAAGTCGCTGTCCTCCCCACGGTGGGCGCCGACGTCGTAGATCAGATCGGGTGAAATTGCGTTGCTCAAGACATTCCCTCCAGTGGCGGCCAAGGTCTCGTTCGAGTGTTGTGTGATGTCGCGGCGCGGCCGGCTCCTCCTGCGATCGTGCCGACTGTCAGGCTGTTTCGGCGGCCTGACAATCCCCTCAACAATGTGCCCATGACACACCCTTTCCAGCCCCTTCCCGATGCACCGTTGACGTGCGAGCTGTGCCAGACCCCCGGAGGCCAACTCGTGTGGCAGGAGGGCGACTGGCGTGTGATCCGGGTCGCCGACGAGGCCTTCCCGGCCTTCTATCGCGTGGTGTGCCAGCGGCACGTGGCGGAGTTTTCCCACCTTGACCCGCAGGCGCGCCAGCGCTGCATGCAGCTGGTGGCGGTGGTTGAATCGGTGCTGCTGAGCCGGCTGCGGCCGACCAAGGTCAACCTGGCGGCGTTGGGCAACATGGTTCCGCACCTGCATTGGCACGTCATCGCCCGCTTCGACTGGGACAGCCACTTTCCGCAGCCCGTCTGGGGGCCGCGGCAGCGCGAGGTCATGCCACCGGCGGTGGCCCGGCTGGCGCTGCCGCTCGACGCCCTCGACGCCGCCGTGGCGGCAGCGCTCGACGCCGCCTGATCAGTGCCCGAGCGCCGCGTAGGCGAGGCGCTTGAACTCGAACGAGAAGGGGTGCCAGAAGCCGTGCTGGCGCTGCGTCATCGCGAGGCCCGCGATGTTGTGCCGCGGGTTGATCCACCAGTGCGTGCCGCCAATGCCGCCCCATTCGAATTCGCCGAGGCTGCCCGGCGGGTCGTAGGCGCCCGGCTTGACCGTGATCGCGCCGCCCAGGCCGAATACCTTGCCCGGCACCGGGCCGACGGTCGGGAAGCGGATCGAGACACCTTCGGGCAGCTGGTTGCTCATCATCAGCGCGACCGTCTCGGGCTTGAGCAGGGCTGGGCCCCCCGGCATCAGGCTGCGCATCAGTGCGACCATGTCGGGGAGGGTGGTCACCAGCCCACCGCCACCGGACTGGCTGGGCACCGGCACGGTGAAGGCCTTGGGGTAGGGCCAGTCGTCGTTGCGGGTGAGCCCGGGGGCGAGGGGCTTGGTGGGGTCGGCGCCGCTGTACATCGCGGCCAGCCGCGGCAGGTCTTGTGCCGGCACGACGAACCGGGTGTCGACCATGCCGAGCGGCTCGAACACCTTGGCCTGGAGGTAGTCGCCGAAGCGTTGCTGGCTCAGCACCTCGACCAGGCGCGCCAGCACGTCGCTTGCGACCGAGTATTCCCAGCGGGTACCAGGTTGGCTGGCGAGCGGCAGGCCCGACAGGGCTTCCATCATGTGCGAGAGGCTGAGCAGCGGCGAGAGCACCTGGCTGTCCGAGTACGCCTTGAAGAGCAGCGTGCCCGGGTCCAACAGGCCGTAGCTGAGGCCCGAGCTGTGGCTCATCAGCTGGCGGATCATGATGGAGCGGGCGGCCGGCTCGGTGTCGCCGAGCGAGGTGGCACCGGCACGCAGCACCTGGCGCTTGCCGAGGGCGGGGATGAATCGCTCGATCGGGTCGTCGAGCTGAAACTTGCCGGCCTGCCACAACTGCAGCGCCGCGATCGTGGCGATCAGCTTGGTGTTGGAGAAGGCGCGGAAGATCGTGTTGTCGCGCATCGGTACGCCGTTTTCCTTGTCGGCCAGGCCGACGTGGTGCACATCGAGCAGGTCCTGCCCGCGCAGCACCGCGCACGAGACCCCTGCCAGCAGGTTGCCGTCGACATAGCGTTTCATGGCGGAGTGAATGGGCTGGAAGTCGGTGGAGGCGCTCATGGAATTGGTCCTGCGGGAAAGCAAAATCTAAGGTGATCACCTTATAGCACAGCCCATGCCACCGCTGGACTACACTGCCTGTCCCACCGCCCGTGCCCCAACCGTCCAAGCGCCCATGACCGCCCCTCAGCCGACTTCCATCACCGTGCACCAGCAGTCGCGGGTGCTGGAGGTGGGTTTTGCCGATGGGCAGCAGTTCCGCATTCCATTCGAGCTGATGCGGGTGTATTCGCCCTCGGCCGAGGTCAAGGGCCACGGCCCGGGGCAGGAGACGCTGCAGACCGGCAAGCGACTCGTGGGACTGGTGTCGCTGGAGCCGGTCGGCAACTACGCGGTGCAGCCCACGTTTTCAGACGGCCACAACACCGGCATCTTTTCGTGGGAGTACCTCTACTTTCTAGGCTCGCAAGAGGCCCGGCTGTGGCGCGACTACGAAGAGCGCCTGCGCCAGGCCGGCGCCAGCCGCGACGATCCGATGCCGGCCGCCCCTGCCCCCGGCTGCGGGCACCACCACTGATTGGAGCGTGACATGAGCAGCACCCACTTCGGCTACCAGACCGTGGACGAGGCCGAGAAGGCCGGCAAGGTGCGCGGCGTGTTCGATTCCGTGGCGTCGCGCTACGACGTGATGAACGACCTGATGTCGCTCGGCATGCACCGCGCCTGGAAGGCCTACACCGTGGCCGTGGCCGCGTTGCGCGAGGGCGACAAGGTTCTCGACATCGCCGGCGGCACCGGTGACCTGGCCAAGGCGTTTGCAGCAAAGGTGGGGCCGCGTGGCACCGTGGTTCACACCGACATCAACGAGGCAATGCTGCGTCAGGGCCGTGACCGCCTGCTCGACAAGGGTTTGGCGCTGCCGACGTCGATCTGCGACGCCGAGTCATTGCCGTTCGCCACCGGCAGCTTCGACCTCGTGAGCGTGGCTTTTGGCCTGCGCAACATGACGCACAAGGAGCGTGCGCTGGCCGAGATGTGCCGCGTACTGCGCCCGGGCGGGCGACTGCTGGTGCTCGAGTTCTCGAAGGTTGCCGAACCTTTGCAGAAGCCCTACGACTGGTACTCGTTCAAGGTGCTGCCCATGCTCGGCAAGCTGGTGGCGGGCGATGCCGACAGCTACCGCTACCTGGCCGAGTCGATCCGCATGCACCCGGGCCAGCAGGAACTCAAGGCCATGATGAAGGCGGCCGGCTTCGGCCACGTTGATGTGCACAACCTCAGCGCCGGGGTGGTGGCGCTGCATGTGGGCATCAAGTGCTGAGGTTTACTCGGCGGGTTTGAGCTGCGCGGTGCCTCGCCCGATGCCGAGGTAGTCGAAACCCAGCTCGCGCATCAGCGCCGGTTCATAGAGATTCCGGCCGTCGAAGATCACCGGCTGCTTGAGCAGGCGCTTGATCTGGTCGAAATCGGGGCTCTTGAATTCGCGCCACTCGGTGAGGATGAGCAGGGCATCGGCGCCTTCCAGCGTGGTGGCCACGTTGTCGACGATCTGCAGCGACTTCACATGGCTCAGCACCCGGTGGGCCTCTTCGGCCGCCACTGGGTCGTAGGCCACGATGGTGGCGCCGCGATCGGCCAGGGCCTGGATCACGTCGCGGCTCGGGGCGTCGCGCATGTCGTCGGTGTTGGGCTTGAAGGCCAGGCCCCACATTGCGAAGCGGCGGCCGGTGAGATCGCTGCCGAATCGGGCGACGACCTTGTCGACGAGCACCGTCTTCTGGCGCTGGTTGGCGCGGTCGACGGCGTTGAGCACCATCAGGTCGATGCCGTATTCCTTGCCGGTGCGCATCAGCGCGTTCACGTCCTTCGGGAAGCAGGAGCCGCCGTAGCCGGTGCCGGCGTAGAGGAACTGGTAGCCGATGCGCGGGTCGCTGCCGATGCCCTTGCGCACGAGCTCGATGTCGGCGCCGACCTTCTCGGCCAGCAGCGCCAGCTCGTTCATGAAGCTGATGCGCGTGGCCAGCATCGAGTTGGCGGCGTACTTGGTGAACTCGGCACTGCGAACGTCCATCACCAGCAGGCGCTCGTGGCTGCGGATGTAAGGCGCGTAGAGCGCGCGCATGAGCAGCACGGAGCGCTCGTCGTCGGCTCCGACCACGATGCGGTCGGGGCGCATGAAGTCTTCGACGGCCGCGCCTTCCTTCAGGAACTCGGGGTTGGAGACGACGGCGAAGTCGACCTGCTTGTCGCGCTTGGCCAGCTCTTCCTTGATGGCAGCGCGCACCTTGTCGGCCGTGCCCACGGGCACCGTGCTCTTGTCGACCACCACCTTGTAGTCGGTCATGTAGCGGCCGATGTTGCGGGCGGCGGCCAGCACGTACTGCAGGTCGGCGGAGCCGTCTTCATCGGGCGGGGTGCCGACGCCGATGAACTGCAGCGTGCCATGGTTCACCGCGAGTTGGATGTCGGTCGTGAACTGCAGGCGGCCGGCGCTGACGTTGCGCTGGACGATCTCTTTCAGGCCGGGCTCGTAGATCGGGATGCCACCGTCGTTGAGCACCTGGATCTTCTTCGCGTCAACGTCGAGGCACACGACATGGTTGCCCATCTCGGACAAGCAGGCTCCCGTGACGAGACCCACGTAGCCCGTCCCGATGATCGTTACTTTCACTCGTTTTACTCCGCTAGGGTTGGGGTGCGATTGTCGTGCGCGAAGTCACTGTTTCTCGCGGGTTGGAGGTGCATGCACCGCCCGAGTTGCGGGGGTGCCGCACTGCCTGCGCTGTCTACAATTTCGAAGCATTGACGTCGCAAGCGATGCGGCATGTTGCCAGCAAGCCCCTGCTGTGACTTCCCCCTGTGTACAGGGGCTCGTCGTGCCCTCGATCACCCCCTTGAAAGCCGCCATGCGTGAGAAGCCCGCCAAGTACGTGTTGATTTCACCGTGTCGCAACGAAGCCGACTACATGCGCCAGACGCTCGACACGGTGGTCGCGCAGTCGCTGCGTCCGACCAAGTGGGTGATCGTCGACGATGGCTCGACCGACGAGACCCCGGCCATCCTCCGGGAGTACGCCAACAAGCACGAGTGGATCGAGATCGTGACGCGTGCCGACCGTGGGCACCGGGCGGTGGGGCCGGGTGTGGTCGACGCCTTCTACAGCGGCTACGCGGCGATCATTCCCGACGACTACGACTTCGTCTGCAAGCTCGACCTCGACCTGCGTCTGCCGCCGCGCTACTTCGAGATCCTGGTGGACCGCATGGCCGCCAATCCCCGCCTGGGCACCTGCAGCGGCAAGGCCTACCTCGAAGAAAACGGTGAACTCATCAGCGAACGCCACGGTGACGAGAACTCGCTCGGCATGACCAAGTTCTACCGCGTGTCGTGCTTCAAGGACATCGGCGGCTTCGTGCGCGAGGTCGGCTGGGACGGCATCGACGGCCACAAGTGCCGCATGAAGGGCTGGACAGCCACCAGCTGGGACGAGCCCGAGCTTCGCTTCGTGCACCTGCGCACCATGGGCGCGAGCCACAAGGGCATCTACACCGGTCGCTTCCGCCAGGGCTATGGCCAGTACTACATGGGCACCGGCCTGCTGTTCCTCACGGCCAGTGTGGTGTCGCGACTGAACCAGAAGCCCTATGTGTTCGGGCAGCTGACCATCCTCTGGGGCTGGATCTACAGCTTCCTGCAGGGGAAGCCCCGCTACCAGGACCCGGAGTTCCGGGCCTTCTTGCGCGCATATCAGCGTCGGGCCTTGCTTGTGGGCAAGAAGCGCGCGGCGGAAGAATGCGCGCAGACCCCGATGCCGCGGAACGCGTCTCTCTCGTAAACCCGTCGCATTCCCGCGATGTGAGGGCCGGCTATCGGCGGCCTGAATCGCCACTTAAGCTTGTTTACCTCTTGCGACAATTGCGCCGCGTGAGTGTCACCGTCCGCCCGAATAATGTCAGCCCATCAGCCCTGGGCTGGCGACCTCTCTGAGAGTCATGACCAAACTGGTCGAGATTCGAGGCTGAAAGCGCCGGCATGCAATCTGCAATGCCGTCCCCCATCGAGACGGCTGCGAGAAACACAGAATATGACTGCACGCAAAACGGCGCTCAAGACGACCACGCTCTGGTTCTCAGTGGCTGCACTGGCCTCCCTGGCCGGTTGTGGTGCTGGCGGTGATGTCAACGAAACCAGCGCAACCCCGATTCCGCCGGTGACCTCGCCGACGCCGGCGCCAGCGCCAAGTCCTTCACCGTCTCCTGCTCCGGCCCCGGCGCCCGCTCCGGCTCCGGCGCCGAGTCCTGCACCCGCCCCGGCCCCGGCCCCGGCTCCCGCGCCGACGCCTGCTCCCGCCCCTGCCCCTGGTGCTGCCCCGACCTACTACTTCTCCGACTGCCAGGCTGGCGCTGCGGCTGGCTGCGTGCCGGGCAGCAACAGCAACCCGGGGACACAAGCCGCTCCGAAGCAGAACCTGTCCGGCATCAACGTCAACGCGTTGCCGGCCGGTACCCGCCTGCTGTTCAACCGCGGTGGCGCCTGGTCGAACTTCTCGGTGTTCCTCGAGAACCCGAACACCACTGCCGCCGCGCCCCTGACCTTTGACGCCTACGGCAGCGGCGTGGCCCCGCTGATGCGGGTGGCTTCGAACAACATGTTCAACGTCGGCGGTGGCTGGGGCAACACCAGCAACGACGGCGGCTACGTCGTTCGCAATCTGAAGCTTGATGGGATGGGCACCGCCGAATGGGCGGTCTGGTTCATCCAGAACGTGCGCGACGTCACCTTCGAAAACAACGAGATCACCGGCTTCCGCATCGCGATCAACTCGAACGACGGCAGCCCGTACGGCGTGACGGGCATCACCCTGCGCAACAACAACGTCCATCGCAACCGCGCGATGGGTCTGCTGGGTCACTACGACAACATCCTGATCGAAGGCAACACCTTCGAAGCCAACAACTTCAGCGGCAGCACCTTCGACCACGGCACCTACATCGGTGGTGGGCACAACATCACGCTGCGCAACAACCGCTACATCCGCAATTCGACGGTGAATGGCACGTGCCTGGGCGGCAACATGACCTTCCACGGCCAGATCGACGGCCTGCTGGTCGAGGGCAACGTCATCGAGCAGGACGCTTCGGCGGCAAGCTGCTGGCTGATGTCCATCACCCAGGGCTATGCGACGGCCGAGTGGTTCCGCAACGTGATCGTGCGCAATAACGTCCTGATCAACGGCGGCAACGGCATCGTGGCGCAATCCGCGCCCGGCATCGTGGTGGAAGACAACGTGTCGATCAACACTCAGGGCAGCGTGCTCAACAGCTTCATGATCGGTGGCGGCTCGTTCTCGGGTGGCGACGTGCCCGACGCCAATGCGGTCGTGCGCAACAACACGGTGTGCCGCGTGCATGCCAGCTCTTCCGGCTACATCGCCAACGTCAACTCGCCGGGCGCCACGGTGAGCAACAACGTGGCGGTGACGGGTGCGGCAGCGACCTCAGGTGTCTGCGCCCGCTGACGCTTGTAGTCTGTCCCATGAAAAACGGCCGGAGCGATCCGGCCGTTTTACTTTCAGCGCCAACTTGCTCTAGCGCGGCCGCATCCAGACCGGCTCGCGCCCTTGCAGGGCGTCTGGCAGGGTCGCCGCAAGCAGCCGGTCCACGCAGTGCGGCCAGTCCAGCACGTCTTTCACGCGCTTGACGGCGTTCTGGCCCATGTCCATCAGGTGCTTCGGGTCACGCAGGGCTTCGACGATGGCTTCGGCGAGGCCGTCGACGTCGTGCCGGTCGCTGAGTACGCCGGTCACCTGGTGGTCGACGATGTCGGGCAAGGCCCAGTTGCTCCAGTTGGCCGTCGGCAGGCCGTGGGCGGCGGCTTCCACGTAGACCAGACCCCACGATTCGCAGATGCTCGGCATGCAGAAGAGCGACGCCGTTCGGTACAGCTCGTGGAGCTTCTCATCGCTGGCGTGCCCGAACTGCGTCACACCCGGTTCGTTGAGCGGCGGCGCGCCGGCGCTCACCACGGTGAGGTTGGCATCGGGCAACTCGCGGCGGACCTTGCGAAACGCCTCGATCAGCACCGGCCCGCCCTTGCGCTCCCAGGCGCGGCCGCAGAAGAGGATCTGGCGCTTCTTGTAACGCTCGATCTCTGCCGGCACCGGGTGGTCCCAGCGCCGGATCGGGCCGCCGCCGAGCGCGAAGACCTTGCTCTTCGGAATACCGTATTGCTCGTGCATCGTGTCGGCGACGAAGCTGCCGAACGACACGATCGCATCGGCATCGCGGTTGGCCTGGATGATCTCGGCGCGGCTCTCGTCGATCTGCGCCTGCGTCCGCGAACCCCAGCCAAAACCGCCCGCCCGCACGGCGTCATCGACCGTCATGTCCTGGAACAGCACGCGGCGGATCGGCAGCGAGCGGTCGATCTTCGGGATCGCGTAGTGGTACATGACCCAGCTGCCTTCGGGCAGCTTGCGCAGCAAGGGGGCGAGGAGCGGGCCCTTCTCATCGGTGGTCAGCGAATCGTCGACCGGATTTGGCGCCTGGCCGATCTTGCGTTGCAGGCGGCGCATGAAATGGCGCATCGCGCTGCGGCCATGCAGTTCCTTGAGGTCGGTGTCGAAGCGGCTGAGCGCGCCGTAGAGCCGGCCGTGTTGCTTGAGGCCGTCGATCAGCGCCACCGTGGTGCCGGAGTTGGTCCAGCGGTCCCAGGGATCGCCGGGTGCGATGTACAGCATTTGGGGCACGGAGGTCGGCATGGTCTTGGATGGGCGCGAGGATGGGCTGACGATCAGGGGGTGGTGCGGCCGCGGATCTTGTCCAGCAAGACCTTGGCGATCTTCTGGTTCGAGGCCGGCACGTAGTGTCCGTCGGGCAGGAAGTTGGTCGGGTCGTTGGCGGAGAACAGCGTATGGGTGCTGATGTAGTCGATCTTCGCCGCCTCAAGCGTCGGACCGACCGCACGGTACAGGTGATCGGATTGGCCGCGCGTGTGCATCAGCAGCACGATCAGGCGTTCGCCGCGTTCCTGCGTGCGGCGCGACAGATCGGCCAGCATCACTTTCAACACGCGCACCTCTTCCGAGTCGACGTTGAAGCCGGTGTGGGCGTCATAAACCCCCCGGTCATACGCCTCGTTGTGCGCCACCCAGCCCCGGCGCACGAGGCGCACGATGGCCGAGCGGTCGAGCGGCGACTGGTCGAAGACAAACCAGTGGTAGCCGCGGTCGCTGCGCCCCAGCTGCTGCTTGAACTGCTGCCATTCCTGTTTGCCGAACGCCTCGCGGAACTGGGCCTCGCTGCGGATCGAGGGCTGCTCCTCCGTCAGCTGCGCGCCGGCCAGACGGTAGCGCGGGAAGGTGAACGGCGCCGGGCTCTCGAACTGCCAGATCAGGCCCGACATCGAGCCCATGTCGGGCACGCTCGACGAGAGCACGCCGAACACCACCACGTCGGCCTTGCGGAACGGCGTGTCCGCCTTGTAGCCCGCATACGAGTGATTGGGGGGTGCGCCCGGGCCGCCGAAGCCGCGCAAGGTGATCTTGCCGTCGAGCGCCACGGCCGCGTGTGCGGCATGCATCGAGAACGACTGCCCGTACACCGCCACTGTCAGGTCCGTGCCTTCCTTGCGTTCCGACGAGACGGATTTGAGAAGCTCGGGGTCGATCCAGCCAGCGCTCAGAAGCGAGCCCTGCTTCCGCTCTTCGGTGATGGCCTCGCTCAGCTTGCCTTCCACCGAGCGGCCGTATTCGAAATAGCGGCCGAGGCTGGTGTTCTTCGCGGCACGCGAGCCAAAAGCAAAGTTGACCGCCACGTCGGCGAGTGCCAGCCACACCACGACCCACAACACGATCTTGGCGCTGCGCCCCAGCAGAATCGTCTTCAGAAGGCCCATGGTCAGAACTGGAAGTAGATGAAGGCGCTGCGGGCATTCGCCATGCCCATGAGCGTGAGGAACACGAGGGCGGCGTAGAAAGCGGCTCGTACGGGCACCGGCATGGCGCGGTAGAAGGTCGCACGGCCGCTGCGGTAGGCCGCGAGGTCGTACAGGAACAAGAGCGCCACGCCGAGGAGTGTGGCGAGCGGCGGTCGCGCCACGGTGGCGGCCAGCGGCTGCGACAGCGTGACGAGTTCCACCGTGAAGTCCTTGATCTGCTCGAAGGACTTGGCCCGGAACAGCAGCCAGCCATAGCAGACGAACTGGAAGAAGACGACGGTGGCGAGCACGCGTCCGACGAGTGCCGTCCATCCCTTCAGCGCCGGCTTCTTGATGAGGTCGTTCACGATCAGCAGGCCGCCCTGGTAGGCACCCCACAGGATGAAGTTCCAGGCTGCACCGTGCCACAGGCCGCCCAGCAGCATCGTGATCATCAGGTTGACCTTGGTGCGCACGGCGTTCACGCGGTTGCCGCCGAGGGGGATGTACAGGTAGTCACGCAGCCACGACGAGAGCGACATGTGCCAGCGTCGCCAGAACTCGCTCGGGTTGGACGAGAAGTACGGGAAGCGGAAGTTTTGGCTGGTTCCGATGCCGAACAGCTTGGACACGCCGCGTGCAATGTCGGTGTAGCCAGAGAAGTCGCAGTAGATCTGCAGCGCGAAGGCATAGGTGCCGAGCACGATGGCCGCCGCATTCGGGGTCTCGGTGCTGTTGAACACCGAGTCGACGGTGGGCGACAGGCCATCGGCGACCACCACCTTCTTGAAGAGGCCGAGCAGGATGAGGAAGCAGCCTCGGGTGATGAACTCTTCAGTGATGGTGCGTGGCTTCTCGATCTGCGGGATCAGCACGGCCGGGCGCTCGATCGGGCCCGCCACCAGCTTGGGGAAGTAGGCGATGAAGAGCGCGTAGTGCCTGAGCTTGGTCGTCGCCGGCATGTGGCGCTGGTGGATCTCGATCACATAGCTCAGCGACTCGAAGATGTAGAACGAGATGGCCGGCGGCAGCAGGATGTTGAGGTAGGTGCGGTTGACCTTGACCCCCAGGGCTTCGAGCGCGGTCTGGGCCGAGTCGATGAAGAAGTTGAAGTACTTGAAGTAGCCGAGGATCGTCAGCGCGAACACCGTGTAGACCACGATGTAGCGGATGCGCCTGCGTGTGTCGTCGGTCGATCCGATGGCGCGCCCTGTGATGAAGCTCGCACCGGTCACCAGCCAGATGAGCAACAGGAAGCGCGCGTCCCAGCAGGCGTAGAAGTAGTAGCTCCCTGCGAGCAGCAGAAGGTTCTGGACTTCGTGGTTGCGGATCAGCGCGTAGAGGCCGAAACCGATGAGCAGGAAGTAGGTGAACTCAAGGGAGGCGAAATTCATGGCCGGTGTGCAGGAGCGTTGGCTTGGGTTGTCAGCGCGATGGGCACAGGCCGTGTGCGTGTGCGTGGGCGGCGTGAAGATGCATGGCTCGCGTCATGACTGCAGTCGCCGAGCCGACGCGGCGGCCCCACAGCGGCCGCTCCAGCCCGGGCAGAGTATGGCCGTGGCGCCAGGGCTGGAAAACCCTGTTGTTGGGGGGTGCACAAGGCTTGTCGGTGACGTCCACACTCCGCGGCGCGCTGCGATGCGAAGCACGACACTTATTCCCCACCGACTTCAGCGACGGGACGCGAATTGACCATCTTCTATATCTGTCCGTGGTCGCCCAAGCCGACCGGGGGTATCAAGCAGATATTCCGCCACGTCGAGGCCTTGAACGCTGCTGGCTTCGACGCCTATGTGCTGGCGCTCGAACCCAAGATGCCGGCGTGGTTCGACTCATCGGCCGCCATCGCCAAGGTCAAAGCGCAGAGGCGGTTCTGGGACCTGCGCCGCTCCGCTCGGCGCAAGAACCAGATCCCCTGG
The DNA here is from genome assembly GCF_024700055.1 of Rhizobacter sp. J219. Taxonomy (GTDB): domain Bacteria; phylum Pseudomonadota; class Gammaproteobacteria; order Burkholderiales; family Burkholderiaceae_C; genus Rhizobacter. Next base: position 2,649,697 of record NZ_JAJOND010000001.1, on the reverse strand, counting down.
CTCACGGCGTCCGTCGGCCCCGAAATCGAGATCGCCCGTCCGGGCGCACGCGCTCTTGAACGCCGCCTCGGCGCCAGCGACATCATCGTCTTGCCCGAGTACTTCGGCAAAGCGCTGCAACCCTGCGGCTTCGGCTCGAAGCTCGTGGTGTTCAACCAGAACGCGCACTACACCTTCACCGGCTTCGCACATTCCGATTCGCTGAATGGCTTCATCTACCGCGGCCACGTGCTGGGGGCATTGGGCGTTTCGCAGCACATCTGCGAGTATCTGCAGTTCGCGTTCCGAGAGTTGCCGGTGCTGCTCACGCCCAATGGCGTTGACGGAACGCGGTTCTTCCCCGGCGGCGAGAAGAAGAAGCAGATCGCCTTCATGCCCCGCAAACTGCCGACCAGCATCGTGCAGGTGTTGCAGATGTTGAGGGGCCGCGGGTCGCTCGAAGGCTGGACGCTGTGCCCCATCGATGGCATGAGCGAAGCCGACGTCGCGCGGTCGCTGCGCGAATCGGCGATCTTCTTGTCTACCTGCCACGATGAGGGGTTCGGCCTGCCTCCGCTGGAAGCCGGTGCCAGCGCGTGCGTGGTGGTGGGCTATACCGGCTATGCGGCCCGCGAGTTCATGCTGCCGCAGTACTGCTACCCGATCGCGCAGGGCGACGTGCTCGGTTTTGCGCAAACGCTGGAAGCAGTGCTGGCCGAGTTCACGCGTGACCCGCAGCGCCTGCAACAGCAGGCGGCCGACTACGCCGACTTCCTGCGCACCCACTACTCGAAGGAAGTGGAGGGAAGGTCCGTCGTCGAGGCATGGCAACAGTTGTGTGGCCTCACCGCCCAGCGGCAGGGCTTGGCGCCAATGCCTGCGCATGTGTGACTCAGATGTGACGCAGTGCCGGTATTTGCGTCGCAAACGTGTCGATTCGTGGCGTCACCCGGCGAATAGAGGGGGGCTTCGCGCACCCCTTGTTCTACAATTTCCGCTCTAGCAAATGAGTTTTTTGCATTTGTGTGCGGTGACCGTGGCGCACTGAAGAGCGCGCCGATCATCCCATCCATCAGATCGATGAACGCCCTGCCCAGTCCTCTCAGCCGCGGTGCTCGAGACCTTGTGATGCAAGCCCAGGCCCCTCGTCGCCTGCCTTGTTCGCTGGTCTTCGTGGCAGGCCCGCTTCGCTCGGGGTCCACCTTGTTGACCTTGATGCTGGACCGGCACTCTTCGCTCAAGAATCCGGGCGAGTTCGACTTTCTCTTCGATGCGTTCGGCGTCGATGGCGGCTTGGCCGAAGCCCAGGAGATGAGTTCCGAAGAGCTCGACGATTTCTACAGCGACCACCGTGGTTTTCTGTTCTCTCCCGAGAAGCTCGGTCCCCCTGGGCCCGTGCCGCAGCGGCTCCATGAACTCGTGAGTCGCTATGCCAAAGGCGTGCCTTGCCTGGCGTTGTCGATTCACCGCAATTTCGTGAGTGCCCACGAAATCTTTCCCCAGGCGCGCTTCATTCATTTGCTGCGCGATGCACGCGACTGTGCCAAGTCGGCCGTGGCAGCTTCGTTCTCCGGCAATGTCTACTATGGGCTGGAGCCGTGGATGAACTCAGAGGAAAGCTGGGATCGCCTGCGTCCCCGCCTCAAACCTGAGCAGTACATCGAGGTGCGCTACGAGGAACTGGTGGCGGAGCCCGAGAAGGTGCTGACGCAGATCTGCAAGTTCCTCGGCCTGCAGTTCGAGCCGCAGATGATGGACTTGAGCGGCACCACCTACGAGCCGCCATCGCCGCGCTTCGCCAACCAGTGGCGTCGCACCATGGCCCCTCAAGACGTCAAGCTGATCGAAGCGCGCGTCGGCCCGATGCTGGCGGCGCGCGGCTACGACCTCGTCCACCCCACGCAGCCGCGATTGAGTGCCTGGACGCTTCTGTCGCTGAAGGTGCAGAACACCGTGGCACGCCACCGCGTGGGCCTGCGCACCTATGGCGTCGGCAACTGGATGCAGGATGTCGTCGCGCGCCACCTCGGCCTGCGCGGCATGGTCCGCGCCGCACGGCTGAAGATGTTCCCGATCAAGGCGAAGACGCTCAAGTGATCGGGTCGTCGTGCTGGGGCTTGCGCCCCGTCACGGCTCAGTTCAGCAATCCCAGTTCTCGCAGTTTCGCGATCACGGCATCGGCGGCCGCTTCGGCACTCTGGTGTTCGGTGTTGACGCGAATCTCCGGTGACTCCGGCGGCTCGTAGGGTGAGTCGACGCCGGTGAAGTTGCGCAGCTCGCCACGCCGGGCCTTGCGGTACAGGCCTTTCACGTCGCGGGCCTCGGCCACATCGAGCGGTGTGTCGACGTGCACTTCGATGAATTCGCCTTGTTCGAAGAGCCCTCGCGCCATGGCCCGCTCGGCCCGGAACGGCGAAATGAAGGCGGTGAGCACGATGACGCCCGCGTCGACGAACAGGTGCGCCACCTCGGCCACGCGACGGATGTTCTCCACCCGGTCGGCATCGGTGAAGCCCAGGTCCTTGTTGAGCCCGTGGCGCAGGTTGTCGCCGTCGAGCAGGTAGGTGTGGCGGCCCATCGCATGCAGTTTCTTGTCGACGATGTTGGCAATGGTTGACTTGCCCGCGCCCGAAAGGCCGGTGAACCACAGTACCGCCGGGCGCTGGCCCTTGCTGCGGGCGCGGGCCGCCTTGTCCAGATCGACCGGTTGCAGGTGCACGTTGTGTGCTCGGCGCAGCGCGAAGTGCAGCATGCCGGCGCCGACCGTGTTGTTGGTCATCCGGTTGATGAGGATGAAGGCGCCGGTGTCAGGGTTGTCCTTGTAGGCGTCGAACGCGATGGGACGGTCGAGCGCGATGTTGCACACGCCGATCTCGTTGGACTCCAGCTTCTTGGCTGCCAGGTGCTCCATCGTGTTGACGTTGATCTTGTACTTGGGCTCGGTGATGGTCGCGCTCAGCGTGCGGGTGCCGATCTTGAGCAGGTAGGGCCGCCCGGGCAGCATCGCTTCCTCGGACATCCACACGAGCGTGGTCTCGAACTGGTCGGCCACTTCGGCCGGGCTGGTCGCGATCGAGATCGTGTCGCCGCGAGACACGTCGACCTCGTCGGTCAGCGTGAGCGTGATGGCCTGGCCGGCGACGGCCATGGGCAGGTCGCCGTTGGCGGTGACGATGCGCGCCACGCGGCTCTCGCGGCCAGACGGCTGCACCCGGATGCGGTCGCCCGGCTTGATGGTGCCGCTGGCCACCGTGCCGCAGAAGCCGCGGAAGTCGAGGTGCGGCCGGTTGACCCACTGCACCGGCAGGCGGAAGGGGCTCGTTTGCTGCTGCCCGTCACCATCATTCGGGCCGATGCTCACCGTCTCCAGGTAGCCCATCAGCGTGGAGCCGTGGTACCAGGGCATGCGTGCGCTGTGCTCGATGATGTTGTCGCCCCGGAGCGCCGACATCGGGATTGCGGTGATGTCTTCCAGGCCGAATTGCGACGCGAAGTTGCGGTACTCCTCGACGATGCCGCGGAAGGTCTTCTCCGAGTAGTCGATCAGGTCCATCTTGTTGATGGCCAGCACCACCTTGCGGATGCCCATCAGCGAGACGAGGTAGCTGTGGCGGCGCGTCTGCGTGAGCAGGCCGCGCCGTGCGTCGACCAGGATCACCGCCACATCGGCGGTGGAGGCGCCGGTGATCATGTTGCGGGTGTACTGCTCGTGGCCCGGGGTGTCGGCGACGATGAACTTGCGCCGGTCGGTCGAGAAGAAGCGGTAGGCGACGTCGATGGTGATGCCCTGCTCGCGCTCGGCCGCCAGGCCATCGACGAGCAGCGCGAAGTCGATCTCGCCGCCTTGTGTGCCCCACTTCCTGGAGTCGGCCTCGATGGCGGCGAGTTGGTCGTCGAAGAGCATCTTCGATTCGTACAACAGGCGGCCGATGAGCGTGCTCTTGCCGTCGTCGACGCTGCCGCAGGTGATGAAGCGCAAGAGGCTCTTGTGCTCGTGCTTGCGCAGGTACTGGTCGATGTCTTTGGCGATGAGGTCTGAAACGTGGGCCATGGTCTTGATCCTTGCGGCTTAGAAATAGCCTTCTTGCTTTTTCTTCTCCATCGACGCCGAGGCGTCGTGGTCGATCACGCGGCCTTGCCGCTCCGAGGTGCGGGTGAGCAGCATCTCCTGGATGATCTCGGGCAACGTCTGAGCGCTCGATTCGACCGCGCCGGTGAGCGGGTAGCAGCCCAGGGTGCGGAACCGCACCTTGCGCATCTGCGGCTTCTCGCCCGGCTTGAGCGGCATGCGGTCGTCGTCGACCATGATCAGAGCACCGTCGCGCTCCACCACCGGGCGGACTGCAGCGAAGTAAAGCGGCACGATGGGAATGTTCTCCAGGTAGATGTACTGCCAGACGTCGAGTTCGGTCCAGTTGGAGATGGGGAACACGCGCATCGACTCACCCTTGTGCATGCGTGCGTTGTAGAGGTGCCAGAGTTCGGGGCGCTGGTTCTTCGGGTCCCAGCGGTGCTGGGCGGAGCGGAACGAGAAGATGCGTTCCTTGGCACGCGACTTCTCCTCGTCGCGGCGCGCGCCGCCGAATGCTGCGTCGAACTTGTGCAGATCGAGTGCCTGCTTCAGGCCTTGCGTCTTCCACAGGTCGGTGTGGATCTGCGAGCCATGCATGAAGGGGTTGATGCCCAGGGCCACGGCTTCCGGGTTCTGGTGGACGATGAGCTTCATGTCGAGCTCTTTCGCCATGCGCTCGCGCATGGCGTACATGTCGCGGAACTTCCACGTCGTGTCGACATGCAGCAGCGGGAAGGGCGGCGGCGCGGGGTAGAAGGCCTTGCGCGCCAGGTGCAGCATCACCGCGCTGTCTTTGCCGATGGAATAGAGCATCACCGGGTTCTCGCACTCGGCCACCACTTCCCGAAGGATATGGATGCTCTCGGCTTCGAGGCGTTGCAGGTGGGTCAGCTTGGGGGTCATGACGGCAGAGGCCTCGGGGAGAGACGGCGTGTTGAGGGGGCCGCGAGCGAGTGCGGCAGGCGGCGCGGGCTGGGCTTCGGCGGCAGTAGCAGGCGTGGAGGCCTGTGGTTCGGGGCCGACGGGGCAGGGCCACACGTCGTCGGGCCGGCCCGCCTCGGCCAGCGCGTGTCCGTGAAAGGCGACACACAGCGGCGTGCCTAAGGCCTGCGACAACTGCTCGATGAAGTGGCGAATGGCTGCATCATCGACGGCCGCTGGGACGACTCGCCAGGCGATCCGGCCCTTGAGCGTCTGGGCGCGCAGCAGGCTGCCTTCGCCGGTGGGCAGAGGCGATGCACAGACCCAGACGACTTGCGCCTCACGCGAACGCGCCGTCTTGACCAGCTCCGGCAGGCGCGTGTTCCACCACTCGACGGTCGCGTTGCCCATGCTCGCGACCTTGCGCCAGGGGGCGAGTGCCAGGCCCCAGCGTGCGACGTATCGGGCCAGGGTGCGTTCTTCGACTGCGACGCCGAAGCGCTCGTGCACCCACCGTGCGGTATTCGACAAAGTCCACACCCCCGTAGCGACCCCTACCGTTTCGGGGGCTTGTGACAGTGCGGCGCGCGTCGCATGCTCCTGCGCGGCATCCAGCACCCGGCCCACGCCGCGTTTGCGTCCACGGCCTTCGAGGGGCACGGCGTCCCAGCCGCCTTCGAGGTAGGCCTTGTGAGCCGCGATCACGGTGGGGGCGCTGAGCCCGGTTTCGCGACGGATGTGGGGCAGCGACTTGCCGGCCACCCGCAGTTCAACCGCCCGCTTGCGCTTTGCGTTCCATTGATCGAGGTTGGTTGCGGTTTCGGAACTCATCACAGACAGTAAAAATTTAATGCCAATCGATCGGTGCATGAAAAACTTCGTGTACCTTATTCGAATCCCCTGCTTCGATAAAGGAATTTTGTGACCCTCCCCCTCAACTCAGCGGACGCCTTGCTCGACACCATCGTGAAGATCGCCCGCGATGCCGGCAAGGTGATCCTCGCGGTCTACGCCACCGACTTCAGCACCCGAGGCAAGGCCGATGCGTCACCGGTGACCGAGGCGGATGAGCGGGCCGAGGTGGTGATCACCAACGCCCTGGCCGCCCTGACGCCGGACATCCCCATCGTGGCCGAGGAGGCCGTGTCGGCCGGGAAGATCCCGCAGGTGGGCAACCGCTTCTGGCTCGTCGACCCGCTCGACGGGACCAAGGAGTTCATCAACCGCAACGGCGAGTTCACCGTCAACATCGCGCTCATCGAAGAGGGCCGGCCGACGCTGGGCGTGGTGCTGGCGCCGGCGCTGCAGCGCCTGTTCGCCGGACGGGTGGGGACGGGTGCCTATGTGGAAGACGCCCAGGGCCGCCGCGACATCCGCTGCCGTGCCGTGCCGCCCGAGGGCCTCACCGTCGTCGCCAGCCGCTCGCACGGCGATGCCGCGGCGCTCGACCAGTTCCTGGCCGGGCGCAAGGTGGCGGCGCTGGCGAACGCCGGTTCGTCTCTCAAGCTGTGCCTGGTGGCCGCGGGAGAGGCCGACCTGTACCCGCGCCTGGGCCGCACGATGGAATGGGACATTGCCGCCGGCCACGCCGTGCTGGCTGCGGCAGGCGGCAAGGTGGAGACGCTGACCGGCGAGGCGCTGCGCTACGGCAAGCCGGGCTTCGACAACCCGCACTTCGTGGCCAGCGCCGCCTGAGCGGCCTGCGCGTCTTTTCTTCAGTGCGCCAGCGCGGCGAGGCGCTCGGCGCAGAGCACCTCGGCGAGCGCCTTGGCATGCCGGCGCAGCTCGGGCACCGCGGTGCACTCCCAGTACTGGGCCCGCAGGAAGGGGCCGAGGTAGCGCAGCACGGGTGAGGGGCGGCCCTTGGCGTCGAGCAGGGCGTAGTGGTCGCCGGTGGCCAGGCCCAGGCCGAGCTTGTCAGGGGTGGCCTGGCCGCAGGCGAGCAGCGATTGCATCAGGGGCTCGCGGGCTCGCTTCAGGTCGGTGCTGGGGCCGGTGCAGTTGATCACGTGGCCGACGCGCAGCGAGGTGGCGCCATGCCCGCCGCGTGGGCGATAGACCGCGGTGAGGCCGCCGGCCTCACCGGCCTGCAGTGACTGCAAGCGACCGGCGCGCACCTGCAGCTGACCGCTCTTGAGCAGGGCTCGCAGGCGCTCGTTGAGCGCTGGGGCAAGGCGATGGCGGTGCACGTCCCAGTAAGCCTGCACGTGACGCAGGAACTGCGCACGCTGGCGATGGTCGAGGCGCTGCCACAGGTCGGGCGTGGCGTTGCGCAATGACGCGAGCGTCTCGCGCCAGTCGATGCCCTGGTCGGCCAGCGTGTCGCACTGCGTGCGGATGATCCTCAGCCAGTGCTTGAGATCGGGTGGGCCGGCGAGCAACTCATCGGGCAGGGTGATGCCGATCGGCGGAGCACCGCCGGTGCGGTGGGGCTGCGGCAGCAGGCCGCGGCGCGACAGGCTGATCATCGGGCCTTGGTGGCCGCGCGCTTCGAGGGCGAGCGCGATGTCGACCATCGTGAGGCCGGTGCCGAGCAGCAGCACCGCCTCGTCGCGCCCGATGCGCGACAGGGCATCGGCGCGCCAGGGGTCGCGCACATAGCGGGTGCTGGCGAGCACGGTGCTGTCGTCGAGCCGCGGGTCGGCCGGCGCGAAGTGGCCGAGTGCGAGCACCGTGCGGTCGGCTTCGAGCGACGAGCCCTGGCCGAAGTGCAGCACCGTGCCGTGGTCGGTGAGTTCGAGTGACTCGACGTGCTCGCAGCGGTGCTCGAAGCGCTGCGGCTCCGTCAGCTGGGCTTGTGCCTGGTGCAGCGTCCACTCGAGGTAGTCGCCATAGAGACCCCGGCGCACGAAGGTGCCGCCCTGCACGCCGGGCTCCTGCGTCTGCGCGTAGCGCAGGAAGTGGCCTTCATCGTCTTCGAAGGCGCTCATGCGCGCGGCCGGCACGTTGAGCACGTGGTCGGCGCTGCGGGTGCCGTACGCCACGCCACGGGCCAACAGGCCCGAGCGGTTGATCAGAACGATCTTGAGGTCGGCCTCGACGGCGCGCCGCATGAGGTGCACGGCGGTGAGCGTGCCGCTCAGGCCTCCCCCAACGATGGCGATGGTGCGTGTCATGCGGTTCTCTTTGGCATGTGGTCCGTGTTAGCAAGCCCTGGACCAGTTCGCACCGCCGCTGTCAGCGCGCGAGGAACTGCTTCAAGGCGTTGAGCGATTTCGTCTTGAACTCATCGAGGCGTGCGTACTGCTGCGACTTCATCGCCACCTCGGCGACTTCAATCAGATCGCCCGGCTTCAAGCGAAGGTCGGGGAAGTCGTAGCCGTAGAAGCCCGAGGTCTGCTGATCGGGGTGCACGTGCGGCAGGGTCGACTTCATGCAGTCCACGGTTTCGGAGAAACCGAGCAGCTTCGGGTGGTACGCAATGCACACGATCGGCACACGCTGCGCATACGCCATCACGCAGCCGTGCAGGCGCATCGAGGTGGTGAGGATGGAGCGCGCAAGCAGCGAGCAGACTTCGCGCGGTTCCAGCGCCTCTTGCACGTCGACGACCTTCACGTCGCCGTGATGCTTGGCCAGCTGCGTGGCGATGCGGCGATGCTCGACGCGATCGTCATCGTGCAGAGACGACATCGGCACGAACACGATGGCGGCGTCGAGCTTGCGGGCGAGCGCGGCCAGCTCGTCGGTGATCCAGGTCGTCCAGCCGGCGTCTTCGCTCCAGCGCGGCGCGAGCACCACCGAGATGTAGCGCGAGGGCAGGGCCAGCTTGGCCAGCAGCGGCGTGTCGTGCTGCGGCTTCATCCACAGCACCAGGTCGCCGATGGTTTCGGTCTTCACCCAAGGGGCGATCTTGTTGAGCGAGCGCTCCGAGAGCTTGTCGCGGGTGTAGACGGTGCCCAGCCCCATCAGCGAACGCAGCAGCCGCAGGCGGGCGCGCAAGCCATAGCGCACGCCCGGCTCGACCGAGGAGCCGAGCACCGCGGCCTTGCCTTTGGCGGCCGAGCGCAGCAAGGGCCTCGCGCGGTAGAGCACGGCGGCCGGGTGCGGCTCGATCACGCCGCCGCCGCACACCAGCATCGGCACGCCGGCCAGTTCCTTGCGGCGCTGCGCATCTTGCGGGCCCATGTAGGTGATGGAGTCGAGCGTGCCGGAGCGAAAGCGCGACACCACCGACAGACGATGCTTCAGCCCCAGTTCCTGCAGCATGTCTTGCAATGCCAGCGGCACCGCTTCGTCGCCTGCGTTGCCGAAGCCGAACGACCCGCAGACCGCGATCTGGTCAGATTTCATGAAGGCCTACCGTGAACTCTCGACGTCAGGAAGTGGTGCGCTTGGCAAAGCGATGGATGACCTGGTTTTCCCAGTCGAGGGACTCGGTGGCCTTGAAGCCGGCGTCCTCGAAGACGCTCAGGAACTCGGCCGCGGTGTAGTCGTTGACCCATCCCCCGGCGCGGCGGCCGGTCGCGTTCTTCTCCAGCACGGCGTATGACGCGATGATTTCCGTGGTGCGCGGTGCGAGGTGTTGAAGGAATGAGGGCACGTCATTGACGTACTCGAGCACGCCGCTGAAGACCACCACATCGTGCGTCGGGAAGTCGGGCAGGGGGCGTGCGTTCAGGTCGCACACGATGGTGCCCGGGCCGCGATCGACCAGGTCGCTTGGCGTGTAGCGCGCGGGCTGTTTGAGCATCTTGGCCAGCACCATGCGGCCGGCGCCGAACTCGAGCACCGCCTTGTTGGCCGGGATCATGTCGGCGATCTTCTGGGTGCGCGCGTCCCAGAGGGGGCTCAAGTTGTCGACCTCGCGCCAGCGTCGGTAGTCCGACTTGCCGGTCGTCTTGAGGATGCGGGCGGTCAGGTCGGCCAGCACTTTCTTGGCGGTGCTGCTCACCCGGTACTTGATCGAACGGGGTTTGGTGTAGGTCAAGTCGTCCTCCTCACTCTGAAAACAGTATGTCTGTGAACCATCAGTTGAACGCACGCAGCACCAGCCACCCCGTGAAATAACCCACCAGTCCGGCGGGTAGCGGGCACAGCTCGAGCTTCAACCGGAGGATTCCTCCCTCCAGCAGGCGTTTGTAGACGATGGGAAATACGATCAGCGAGCCCAGCACCGCGCCCATGGCGGCGCCGGACAAGCCCATCACCGGGTACAGCAACCAGATCGCGCCCAGTGACACCGCGGTGCGCACCGCCGCGGCAATCGCGGTGGACTTCACGTCGCCGGTGGTCATCAAGGCCTGTAGCGCGAGCCTTGCCGGGATGGACAAAAGCAGCAACGACAACCACGCGAAGACGTCGGCCGCCTTGGCGTAGCGTTCGTCGTACAGCAGGTCGACGACGATCGGCGCGGTCTCGAACAGGAAGAAGGCGGTGAACCACATCAGTGCGGCGATGGGCACCAGCAGGCGGTAGTACACCTTCGGCAAATCTTCCGGCTTGTTGCGGAAGGTGTTGCTGAGCACCGGGAACGCAACGGCGTTGATGATCTTGTTCAGGCCCTGCTCGATGGCCATGACGAGCAGGTGCGCGATGGCGTACAGGCCCAGCAGGTGGGCCGGCACCAGCGTTCCCAGCAGGAGGCGGTCGCCGCTCAACGCGGTGAAGCCAAGCGCCGAGGCGATGGTCAGCCACTTGCCGAAGCGGAAGACCTCGGCGAACGGCGCCTTGGCAATATGCAGCTTGGGCCAGGTCGGGAACAGCACGTACGAGACGATCAGGCGGAACACGTTGCCGCACAGCGTGCCGATGACCAGGGCCCAGACCGTCGGCGTGACCTGGGCGGCGGTGATCATGCAAAGCAGCGTCACGATCTGGACTGCAAGCTCCAGCTTGACCGTCACCCGCACGTTCATCTGCCGGGCCAGGCCCAGCATGCCGGTCGGCTCGAGCGAGGTGAGCAGGGGCGCAACCGCGAGCGCCATCAGCACATAGGGGAAGACCGGGTCGAGGTAGACGCTCTCGGACGGACCCCATGAATCGCCGAGGGCCAGCAGCCCGCCCGCCACGAGCAGCATCGACAGGAAGATCACGCAGCCGCGGGCGACCTGCACCGTCCAGAGCGTCTGCTTGAACTCGCGGTCTTCGAAGTTCTTGGAACTCACGGCGAGCTGCTGCAGCCCCAGGTCGGAGATCATCGCCAGGCCCTGGATGATCGCCATCGACAACGCCATCAGGCCGAACATCTCCGGGGCGAGCAACCGCGTCATCACGAGGTTGCTGCCCAGACGGATCACGATGGAGATCGCGTAGCCGGCCAAGGTCCAGATCGCAGCCCTGGCAACACCGCGCCGGCCGAACCGGTCATGAGCTTCGGTCATTCACCCTCGCTCACGTTTGTGCGGTGGAAGGAGTCTGGCGGTTGCGCCGGCCGAGCGTGGCTGCCAGCACTGCGTCGAGCGCGAATAGCAGGCCCACAGCCACGGCCATCAGCACGAAGCCCGCAGCGCTGTGCAGGAAGCCAGCGCCGGCTTCATCACCAAAGTGATAGGTGATCAACGACAGGATGGTCACGCGCACGATGTTGGCCATGAAGGCGATCGGCAGGATCGAGGCAATCATGATCAGGTTATGCAAGCGCTGTGCGCGGTGCTTGAAGTAGATGAAGAGCGCGCCGATGGCGGTCAGGCTGAACATGGAGTTCAGGCCCGAGCAGGCATCGGCCACCAGCAGTTGGTAGGGGCCGATGGAGATCATCACGCCGGTGCGGGCGATCGGGTACCCGAGGGCATAGAGAAGGTCGACCACGAGCACCGACACCCAGCTCTTGAGCGAGCCCGTGATGGCATCGACCATGCTGGCCGGCAGGGGCACCAGGAAGAGCAGGTACAGCAAGGGGAACCACGCCGCCTTCAGCGCACCGCGGCCGCCCAGCAGCGCGAGGCCGCTGGCCAGCACGAAGATCTGCGAGGCGAACTCGACACTGGCAACGGAGAAGGCGCGCCCGAAGGCATACAGCACGACGCCGACCGCAAAGAGCGGCCAGCCCAGGGCGTGCAGGGGAGCCGTGGACTGCGTCGCGATGCGCTCGCGTGCGCGCCAGAACAACCACAGCACGAGCGCGAGGATGATCGGCCCGTGGCCCATTTCTTCGCTTTGCCAGAGCGTCTGGCTCGCCGCCCAGTAGACCGGCGCGTACATGGCCGCCAGGCCCGCGAGCAACAGCAGCCACGGGGAGAGGGGGCGCACCGTCGCCACCGTTCGGGTCGACTCAGCGCTCACCGGCCTCACCTTGCTTCTTCAGCTTGGTGGAAGGCTTCGTGAAAGGCGCGTCCACGAGCACCGACCCGACGACCTTGACGCCTGCGTCCTGCATGTGAGCGACAAGATCTCGAAGTTCGGCCGTGCGCGTCATGTTGTTGCGCGCCACCACCAGCGCCGCACCGGCGAATCGCGCCAGCAGCGTCACGTCTGCACCGCAGGTGAGGGCGGGCGTGTCGATGATGATCACATCGAAGGCCGACATGCTCTGCTCCAGGATGCGGGCGAACGACGCCCGGCCGAGCAGTTCTTCGGGGTTGGGAGGGATCGGCCCGGACGGCAGCACCGCCAGACCCGGGATGCCCGGCACGAGCTTGATCACCTGCTCGTGCATCCGGCCCGTCAGCAGATTGGACAAGCCGGTCTGGTTTTCGACGCGGAACAGCGAGTTCTGGCGTGGGTTGCGCAGGTCGCCGTCGATGAGCAGCGTGCGTTCCTTCGCCTGGGCAAAGGTGACCGCGAGGTTGGCGGCGAGCAGGCTGCGGCCTTCGCCGGGACGTGTGCCGATGACCGCCAGGGCCACGCGAGAAGCCCCCTCCCGGAACCAGCGCAATTGCAACTGGCTGCGCAGCGAGCGAAGGCGTTCGCCCTCGGCGCTGAAGGGGCGGTAGGCCACCACCACTTCATCGCTGACCGGGTGGCCGGGGCCGCTCAGGTAGGGGTAGTCGAACTGCAGCGAGAGCGCATAGAAGATGTCGGCTTCGGTCAGCAGCCCGAGCTGCATGCCGGCATCGCCGAAGCGCAGATCACGTTCTTTCTGGAAGTTGATGATGCGTTCAACGTCTTCGATCGCCAGACGCCCTGAACTCACCAGAATCGCCCCAATTGATCGGTCTGCCTCTCGCGCCTTGCCCGAGGACATCGTCGCCATCAGGTGCCCTCTTCCAAGGTAAGTTGTGGCGGGAAGTTTTTGTCCGCCGGTGGTAGGCGCTGCGGCCCGCGCGGGCGGTGCGGGCCTCGCCGGTTCGGGTCGGCCCACGGCGAGACGACGCCCAGTACGGGCACGCCTTCGACGATGTCGAGGTCAGCTGCGCTGCGCACGCGCCGGTCGAGCATCTCCCACCCAAGCGCGGCGGCGATGGCGAGCACCAGGCCCAGCGCTGCGGCGGCCGCCATGTTCTTGGCGATCTTCGGGCTCGACGGCCCGAGCGGCTCGACGGCAGGCGTCAGCACACGGGCGCTGGCCTGGTCGGCTTGGCTTTCGAGCGACACTTGGCTGCGGCGATTGGCCACGGCGTCGTGGGCACGTTGGGCGGTTTCGACGTCGCGTTGCAGCAGCGCCATCTCGTCGAGCTGTGCGCGCAGACCCAGCACGGTGCGCTTCTGCGCTTCGGCCACCGCGGCGAGTTCGGCGATCTTTTGTCCCGTGGCGCGGTTCACCGTGGCGGTCACGCCCGACACGCGGCGCATCTCGGACGTGATCTGCTGCTTGATGCTGGCGATCTGCGCTTCGAGCTGCACGCGCTGCGGGTGGTTGGAGCCGACGATGGAGCTGATTTCCTGGAGCCTCGTTTCGGCGCGGGCGAGCTTCGGACTTGAGGCCCTGCACGACGGCGCTCGACTGCACGTCGGGAGAGGTTTCGGTGCCGGTGTTGCGCTGGCGGCTGTTGGTGTCGGCCAGTTCGGCCTGCGCGGCTGCGAGCTGGGCCATCGTCGTGGCCAGGCGCGAGCTTTCAAGATCGACCCGCTCGGTGGCGATGATGCCGCGCTCGCGCTGGAAGGTCGACAGCTTGCGCTGCGCCTCTTCGAGCTGCGTGCGAAGGATCTTGAGCCGTTCGTCGAAGAAGGTGCCGTACTGGCGAGACGGCTCGATGCGCAACTCGACGCTGAATTCGATGTAGGCCTTGGCAAAGGCATTCGCGGCCGCCGCGACGAAGCGCGGGTCACCGCCGGTGAAGCCGATGTCGATGAGGTTGGTGTTGCGTGCCGGCACCACGCTCAGCCCGTTGCGCAGCATCGACCCGTAATACGACTCGATGGGCACACGGCCCTGCGTGGCCTGGCGCCACTGTTCGACGGCCGCGGGGCCCTCGGTCATGCCGAGCATCTTGGCGACGCGTCCGGCCAGGCGCTCGCTCTGGATGATCTCCACCTGCGTGCCCAGGAACTCGCGCGAGGCGATCGACGGCATCAAGGTCGCCACCAGCGGGTCGGCGCGCACGTCGAGCAGCAGCGAGGTCTCGGCGGTGAACTTCTTCGGCATGCGCAGCGACACCACGAAGGCGACGGCCATGACGAGCACGAAAAGCGCCAGCACCAGCGGCCAGCGCAGTCGCAGGATCAGCAGGATTTGACGGAGGTTGAGACCGTTCATGGCGGCAGGTCAGAAGACGGATTCGCGGACGTAGACCACGTCATCGGCACGCAGCGAATCGTTCATCTGCACGTCGAGGATCTGCACCTTGCCGTCGGCCTCTCGGCGGTGCACCTTCAGCCCGCGGGCCGTGCCGCGCTGGGTGATGCCGCCGGCGCTGGCCAGCGCCTGCACCAGGCTCATGCCGCGCTCCAGGCGCAGCGCGCCGGGGCGGGCGATCTCGCCATAGAGATAGACCACCGGGGCGCGTTCGACCCAGATCACGTCGCCGTTCTGCAGGACGACATCGTCACCGCGGCGGCCGGGGCCGAAGATGCCGGGCAGGTCGATCTCGACACGGTAGGGCTGGCCGTTGCGGCGCCCAACCAGCACCACGGTGTCGGCACCGGTCGCCGACACGCCACCGGCCGTCGCCAGGATGTCGGTCAGCTTGGTATCGGCCAGTTCGAGCGGAAAACGACCCGGGCGGCCCACATGACCGAGCACCGAGACCTGGTGGCCGCGCACCTGTGTGACCAGGATGGAAACTTGCGGCTGCTTGACGAAGTTGCCGTCTCTCAGGCCATCGGCAATCTTCTTCTCGGCCTGCAGCAGCGTGAGGTTGCCGATCGCCACCGAGCCGATCAGCGGGAAGGAGATGACACCTGTTTCGCTGACGCGCGCTTCAAGCGTAAGGTCGGGGTTCTGGAAGACGGTGATGCGGATCACGTCGCCGGCGGCCAGGCGGTATTGCGCACTCGCGGTGCCGGCGGCTTGTGCGAAGGCGGGTTGCACGAAAGCGGTGAGGCACAGGCCGGCCAGCAGCGCAGCGCCGGCGGCGATCTGGTGAAACAGGCGGTGGGACTTGCTCATTTCGGGTTCTCGCTGGTGCCTGCGGTCGTGCCTTGGCCAGAGGCCGGGTCTTGCGACGTGACGGCAGGCGACGGTTGCGATGCGGCCGCCTCGGCCTGGCCGGCAAAGCTGCCGAGGTAGCGAATGCCGGCGGCGGCACGCAGCGCCTTGATGTCATCGGCAATGATGCGGCGCTTCTGGTCGTTGAGCAGGAACTGCTCGATGGCGGACTTGGCGCGGGCCAGCTCGACCGGCTCCAGGCGCGAGTTGGCCATGGCGATCACCTGCAGGCCGTTCGGCTTGGCCACGATGAGCGTTTCACCCTCCTTCATCTTGGCGAAGGACGCAAGGCTGTCGAGCGGCAGTTGCTCCGCGGGACGCACGGCTTGGTTGAAGTCGAACTTGATGTTGTTGGCACGCAGGTAATCGGTCAGCTCGATCAGTGCCTTGCCCGATTGCGCCTTCTCGCGCACGGCGTCGATCTGCGCCGGCGCGGCTTCAATCAGCCACTCCTGCAGTCGATAGACGCGCCGCTCTGCGAAGAGTGCCGGGTTGTCGTTGTAGTACTTGTAGACCTGGGCCTCGCTTGGCTTGCTGGCGCCTTCACCGACACGCTCGTAGTAGGCGCGGGCCAGGACCTCGCGGCGCGCGGCTTCGAGCTGCTGCATCACACGCGGGTCGCGGTCGAGCTTGATCTCGCCGAGCTTCTGGATCGCCAGCTCCTGGTCGATCAGGCGCTCGAGTGCCTGCTTGCGCGCGGCCTCGACCTGCTCGGGCCGCAGGCCCCGCTGCTGCTCGAGCACGAAGTTGACCTGGTGGATCGTGATCTCTTGCTTGTTGACCTTCGCGACCACCTGCGAGGCAGGCTTGTCATCGGACTTGCCGCAGCCCGCGAGAAAGGTTCCCGACACCGCGATCACGCATGCGACGGCAGGCCATGTGCGTTGCTTGCCGGGTTGTCGCTGCGGGTTCATTCAGGCTGTCTCCGGACTGGGTTCGTCAAGGGGATCGCATTGCATCGAAAGCGGGGCCTGAGTGCTCGCAGGCGCGCGCTGAGACCCTGAAGCTTTTGAGTGTAGCGGTTGAGTTTGTTCCGGCCCGCACCCGGATTGAGGGGGCGAACGAGGCCTGCGTCAGAGGTGTGAAATGTTCACTTCCGGCGTCCACGATTCACATCGTTTTCGCTCGCGAAGGCGGGCCTGAAAGGCCGCTCAAACGCACGCGGTCTGCTGATGCGGTGGCGGCAAGCAGATCGTTCACGAAGCGGTCATGTTCGACGTAGGCGCGTTTCGAATCGCCGTCGATCGAAGAGACGCGGAACAGCAGGCCGTCGGGAATCTGCCCGGTGAGCGTGGTGCGGATCTCGGCCATGCGTTGCTCGAAGCGCGAGCGCACCGTTTGATCGCCAAGCGTGAACCAGTAGGTGACGGGTTCTATGCGGCTCCCGAGCTGCGTGTTCATGCGCCGCCCGGGAATCGCGCCGTAGGCGGTGCCGATCTCGGCGCTCTCGCTGTGCAGCAGGTTGAAGCCTTGGGCCGGGTAGCAGACCTCCGGCTTGTGCGCTTGCAGTGCACCACGCTGGTGGCTGCCATACGCCACTGACAACATGATCCGGTAGCCCTGCGGGTTGACGTAGGTGCGGCTGAGCACCTGGCCATAGAGCTTGTCGAGCAGCTGCTGTGTCTGCGGGTTGACCACGAGCACGGCCTGCGCGGAATCGAGGCGCCACTCGCCAAACTGCCGGGGGATGGCTTGCTCGAGCAGGATGCTCGGCGCCAGCTTCCGCGTTTGCGTATTGGGCTGCGGCACGAAGGCCATGATGACCGACGCCGAGCACATCAGCGCTGCCAGCAAGGCGGCGATTCGAAGCCTGGACACCATGAACGCGATTCCTCGGGGGCGACGGCCCGGGCAAATTCTGCCGTGGGCGGTGGCGTCCGGCTGGAGCGCAGGGGCCGAACCCCGGCAAATGCGGTGGAAATACCGCCCATCTCCCGCGCTTCCGGGGTGGCCCGCCTGTGCCTGCCTGTTACGACGGTTCTGGTTTGTAAGTTTTTCGACACACCGCCTCGGCGCCTCGTCGGCCGCAAACCCCCTAGTTGTGGGGGTCTCGGGTGGTTTCCGTTGCCTTCTAGAGAAAACCCCGGCGGATACGTGTTGACAGGTCGACTTACAGCGCCTAGGTCGGCCGCGCCGAAACTGCTCATACCAAGTCTGCAGTCCCGGAAGACCGGGGCTCAGGCTGGCTAGGCCGAGGTCTCTGCGTGATGGTGATGCACCGAAATGGTGGCAGCCGCTCAGGTTGGTAGTCCTCAATTTTGAAGCGTGTTGCAAACCCCCTTGTTGTGCGACGCCCGAAGCAGCCCCGAAACGGGCGTCAACTTACCGGAATTTGAAATGTTGTCTTTCTCGACTGAAACCCGACTGAAGCTGATCCCCCTGTCTGCCCTGTGCATGGCCCTGGCGGCCTGCGGCGGCAGCGACACCTCCACCACGGAAGGTGCCCAGGCCGACTCTGAAACGCCGACCGAATCTGCCCTGGGCGTCGTGGCGCCTCCTGCGCCCGTGCCGACCGGCTGGACCCGTGTGGCCAACGAGAACCAGCGCTTCACCCTGACGGCGTTGACCACCGTGCGCTACGGCTCGGGCAGTTCGTATGTCCAGCGCAGCTTCGCCGCCGGGACGTATACCTGCGGGAATGCCATCTTCAACCGTGACCCGCGTCCGCAATACGCGAAGGCCTGCTATGTGCCGCCGGTGACTGCTCCGGCTCCCGCGCCGGCACCTGCTCCCGCCCCGGCACCGGCACCTGCCCCCGCGCCGGCTCCTGCTCCCGCACCGGCTCCGGCCCCTGCCCCCGCACCGGCACCGGCACCGGCACCTGCCCCCGCGCCGGCTCCTGCTCCCGCACCGGCTCCGGCCCCTGCCCCCGCACCGGCACCGGCACCGGCACCGGCACCGGCTCCGGCTCCGGCTCCGGCTCCGGCTCCGGCTCCCACCCCTGGCGCCCCGACCTACTACTTCTCCGACTGCCAGGCTGGCGCCGCCACCGGCTGCGTCCCCGGCAGCAACGGCAACCCTGGCACCCAGGCCCTGCCCAAGCAGAACCTGTCGGGCATCAACGTGAACGCGCTGCCCGCCGGCACCCGCCTGCTGTTCAAGCGTGGCGGCGCCTGGGCGAACTTCGCCGTGTCGCTCGACAACCCCAACGCGACCGCTGCCGCGCCCCTGACCTTTGACGCCTGGGGTACCGGCTCTGCTCCGCTGATGCGCATCGCCTCCGGCAACATGTTCAACATCGGCGGCGGCTGGGGCAACACCACCAACGACGGTGGCTACCTGATCCGCAACCTGAAGATGGACGGCATGAACACCGCCGAATGGGGTGTCTGGTTCATCCAGAACGTGCATGACGTGACCTTCGAGAACAACGAGATCACCGGCTTCCGCATCGGCATCAACTCCAACGACGGTGCGCCTTACGGTGTCTCGCACATCACGCTGCGCAACAACCACATCCACCGCAACCGTGCGATGGGCCTGCTGGGTCACTACCACGACATGCTGATCGAGGGCAACCTGTTCGAAGCCAACAACTTCGGCGGCAGCACCTTCGACCACGGTTCGTACATCGGCGGCGGCGAGAACATCACGATCCGCAACAACCGCTACCTGCGCAACTCGTCCGTGAACGGTGTCTGCACCGGCGGCAACATGACCTTCCACGGCCAGATCAACGGTGCCCTCATCGAAGGCAACACCATTGAGCAGGACGCCGCGACGGCCAGCTGCTGGCTGATGTCCATCACCCAGGGTTACAGCACGGCTGAAGCCTTCCGCAACTTCGTGGTGCGCAACAACAAGCTCATCAACGGCGGCAACACCGTGATGGCAGTGCAGTCGGCGCCTGGTGTGGTGATCGAGGGCAACGTGGCGATCAACACGCAGGCCACCTCGCAGACCGCCTTCGCGATCGGCAGCGGCCCCGGCCCCTACGCCGACGGCGATGCCGGCGACGCCAACGCCGTGGTGCGCAACAACACCGCCTGCCGCGCCAACGCCAGCGCAGCCGGCTCTGTGGCGAGCGTCAACTCCCCGGGCGCCACCGTCACCAACAACGTGGCCGTGACCGGCGCGGCGGCGACCACCGGCATCTGCGCCCGCTGATCAGCGGTAGCAACCCTCCGGCTTCGTCCGGCAAAGGCCTCGCAGCGTGCTGCGAGGCCTTTTTCATGGGCCGCGTGTATTCTTGCTGCGCCTCAACTCGGTGTCGCGGAGAAAGCAGATGCGGATTCACAAGCGGATGGAGATGGCCTGCCTGGTGGCCCTGGCGTGCATCAGCGCCGGCTGCTCCACCTCGGCGTCGGCGATCGGCCGCACCTATTACTTCTCGGATTGCCAGCCGGGCGCCGCCAAGGACTGCGTACCGGGCGACGACAGCAACTCCGGGCAGACCGAGCGTTCGCCCAAGCGCACGCTGGCCAGCGTCAACATCAACTCGCTGCCGGCCGGCAGCAAGCTGCTCCTCGCGCGGGGTGGGGTCTGGGTGCAGGGCTTGATGCTGTTTGACAACCCGCGTGCCACCGCCGAAGAGCCGATCGTCATCGATGCCTACGGCAAGGGCGACAAACCGTGGATCCAGGTGCCCAACACCAAGAACGGCGCCTTCCTCTTCGGCCTCTACAACAACACCAATTACGACGGCGGCTACACGCTGCGCAACCTCAAGATCGACGGCATGGGCAGCTCCGACTGGGGCTTCTTCCTGGTGCACAACCTGCACCACGTGACCATCGAAGACAGCGAGATCACCGGCTTCCACATCGGTATCCATTCGCAGGCGCGTGGCCCGAAGGGCGTGACGCACGTCGTCATCCGCAACAACAGCATCAGCCGCAACAAGGGCATGGGCATCCTCGGCCAGTTCAGCGACAGCGTGATCGAGGGCAACCTCTTCGAAGCCAACAACTTCAGCGGCAGCACCTTCGACCACGGCACCTACCTCTCGGGCACCGATCCGTACAGCGGCAAGAACGTCACGCTGCGCAACAACCGCTTCATCCGCAATTCCACCGTCAACGGCCAGTGCAAGGGCGGCAACATGACCTTCCACGGCCAGATGGACGGCGTGGTGATCGAGGGCAACACCATCCTGCAAGACAGCGCGGCCCCGCAGTGCTGGGGCATGTCGATCACCCAGGGCTACAACACGCCGGAGTGGTTCCGCAACTTCGTGGTGCGCAACAACAAGTTCGTCAACCTCGGCAACACCGGCATGGCGGTGCAGTCGGCGCCGGGCATCGTGATCGAGGGCAACGTCTTCATCAACACGCAGTCCACGCCGCAGACGGCCATCGCCATCGCCGGCAACCGCGACTACCCGAACGGCGACGTCGGCGATGGCGACGCCGTCGTGCGCAACAACACCGCCTGCTTCCAGTCGCCGTCGGGCAGCGCCGCCGCGCGTGTGCTCGCGGCCAACAGCAAGGTCGACAACAACGTGGTGCTCTCGGGCGCCGCAGCCAAGACCGGCGTGTGCGCGCGCTGAGCACGCTGGCGCTGGCGGGCGCCTTCGCAGTTGCGGCGCCCGCGCATGCGGCCACCTATTACTTCTCGGACTGCCAGCCGGGCGCAGCCAAGGGCTGCGTGCCAGGCGACGACGCCAACGACGGGCTGAGCCCGAAGAGCCCGAAGCGCAGGCTCGAAAGCGTCAATCTCAACGCCTTGCCGGCCGGCAGCAAGCTGCTGCTCGCGCGAGGCGGTGTGTGGGTGCAGTCGATGATGATCATCGACAACCCCCACGTCACCGCCGAGAAGCCGCTCGTGTTCGACGCCTACGGGCAGGGCGAGCGCCCCTGGCTGCAAGCGCCCGGCGTGAAGAATGCGGTCTTCATGTTCGGCAAGTACAACAACACCTCCTACGACGGCGGCTACACGCTGCGCAACCTGAAGCTCGACGGCATGGGCACTGCGCAGTGGGGTCTCTTCCTCATCCACAACCTGCACCACGTCACCATCGAAGACAGCGAGATCACCGGCTTTCACATCGGCATCCATTCCCAAGCCCGGGGACCGCACGGGGTGAACCATGTGGTGATCCGTCGCAACGCGATCAGTCGCAACAAGGGCATGGGCATCCTGGGCCAGTTCAGCGACAGCGTGATCGAAGACAACCACTTCGAAGGCAACAACTTCTCGGGCAGCGACTACGACCACGCCATCTACCTCTCGGGCAACGAGGCCGGTGGGCGCAACAACATCGTGCGCCGCAACGTGTTTCGCCACAACTCGGTGGTCGACGGCGTGTGCCGCGGCGGCAACGTCACCATGCACGGCCAGATGGACGGCATGCTGATCGAGGGCAACACCATCGAGCAGCGGGCCTCGGCGCGCAGCTGCTGGGGCTTCTCGATCAACAGCGGCTACAAGACGGCGGAGTGGTTCCGCAACTTCGTGATCCGCGGCAACACGGTGGTCAACCTGGGCGAGTGCGCCTTCTGCCTCAACGCCTCGCCCGGCATCGTGGTCGAGAACAACCGCGTCTTCAACGACCAGACGAGCGCCCACACCGCTGTGATGATCGCCCGCGGCAACAAGGGCCCGGGCGATGCCGACGACCGCGATGCGGTGATCCGCGGCAACGTGGCGTGTTTCCCGGCCGCTGCGTCGAGCCAGGTTGCCGTGCGAGTGGCCTCTCACGGCGCAAGCGTCAGCGACAACCTCACCTTGACCGGCGACGCCGCGACGCGCGGCGCCTGCGCGCGTTGAGTCGCTAGAGCATGCGCCCCGGCACGTGGTGGCGTGTCGACATCACGTAGGGCTTCTTGGTGACCGCCTTGGCCGTGCCGGCCGAGGTGACCGGCTCCCCGCGCGCCACCAGCTGCGTGAATCCGACCATCAGGCCGACCAGGCACCAGTAGATCGGGTAGACGAAGAAGATGGGGCTCACGGTGGCGATGGTCACGAGCACGCCGACCATGGTGGCGAGCAGCGAACGGCCCAGCACATGGCGCTCGTCGTTGTGCTTGTCGAGCTTCAGGAGGGTGGTGAACACGCCCCACATCGCGACCAGGACGATGCCCGCGAACAGCGCCAGCGAGACGAGGCCACCCTTGAGCGCGATCATGATGTAGGTGTTGACCACGTCGATGATGCCGTCGTTGCCGCGCAGCGCCTCGATCTCGGGGATGAGCGCGAAGTCGAAGTTGCCGAAGAACGGGTATTGCATGATCACCCGGACGGCGACGTCGAAGAGGTTCTCGCGGAAGTCGACGTTGCGCGAATCGACGGTGCCGATCCAGGGCAGGTGGTCGATGATCGTCATGCCCGCCTGCGTGCTCAGGAGCAGCGGCAGCGACAGCAATATTGCGCCGATGATCTTGCCGAAATTGCCGATCGGCGACGGCCCGAGCAGGATGAAGACCGCGATGATCGCCACGCCGCCGACCCAGGGTCCGCGTGCAAACGCGCCGATGATGCCGGCGAACATCAGCGCCATGCCCAGGCGGCGCAGCCAGGGGTTCTGGATCAGCGTGCGCACGTACAGGTAGATGCCGATGCCCACCGCCGCGGTGTAGCCGGCGATGATCGATTGACCGGCTGTGCCCTCGGCACGCAGCATGCCCGAGCGGATCAGGTAGCCGCGGTCGCCCATGCTCACGCCGAGCGCGCGTTCGAGCGACGAGTAGAGCAGCCAGCGGCGCAGGAACTCGAAGGCCACCAGCGCGCAGAACACCCACAGGCCCACGACCAACGCCCCCATCGCTTCACGGAACGCCGGCATCGAACGCAGCGACCGGCTGCTCACGTAGTACAGCAGGAAGACGTTGGTGAACGCGTAGAAGACGCTGTCTCGCATCACGCTCGGCAGGGTGCGCTCCGGCAGCGTGAGCACGATCTCGAGCGCGAACATCGCGATCATGATCTTGTCGGTCACGAGCCTGCCGAACGGCTCGACGTCGGCACGCTTTCGCAACTGCCACCAGGCCGGCACGAGGATGAACAGGGCGAGCAGCCGCAGCGGGTCGATCGCGAACAGCTCCTTCACGATGCCGCCGCCGGAGATCGAGGCTGTCAGACGCGGCAGGCAGACCAGCACCGCGAGGTGCAGGGCGCACTTGTTCGGCTCGTCGCGCGACAGGAAGATGATCGCCACCGTCGCGAGCGCGGCGAAAAGCCAGAAGTTGTGGGCGAGAAAGGCCGTGAGCGTCAGCGCAAACCACAGGTTGCGGCGCCGGTTGAAGTCTTCGACCGTGGTGATCCCGCTCGTCGTGATCGCCTTCTTCGCGAACAGGAACACCACCCACGCGATGGGCAGGATGAAGACGAGGGCTCTCAGATGCTCAGGCAACCAGCTTCTCCGGTACAGCAGATGGGCCGCGAGGGCGACGAAAAGCCAGTGTAGTTTCCCGGCGCCACGACCTGGGGTTCAGTCGACTTTTTCGAGCGTGTGGAAGGTCGATCGCGGCACCAGCCCTTCGAGCCTGTAGCCGCAGGCCTCGACGTGCGGGCGGAAGAAGTCGAGGTCGTAGCGCGTCCAGGCGTGGCAGCCGAAGGGCAGGCGCTCGCCGTTCAGCTTGTAGAGCCGGCGGGGCAGCGTCTCGAACGAGAACTGGCGCGCCTCGTCGAACGAGGCGACCTTGAACCACGGCAGAT
The DNA here is from genome assembly GCF_024700055.1 of Rhizobacter sp. J219. Classification (GTDB taxonomy): domain Bacteria; phylum Pseudomonadota; class Gammaproteobacteria; order Burkholderiales; family Burkholderiaceae_C; genus Rhizobacter. The sequence continues at coordinate 2,625,662 of NZ_JAJOND010000001.1, read as the reverse complement.
GGCGATTCACGACCAGGCCCCAGAAACTGTCTTCGCCGCGCGTGTAGTGGATCGTCGGGTCGCCGCCAAAGAGCATGCGCGGAAGATCGGTGACGGCGCGGCGCAGCGCCTGCAGCGGCTGGTGGCGTGCTTCCGAGAGCAGCAGGCGCAGCCACAGCCGCTTCGAGAGCCGGCCGCGCAACATGGCCGAGACCTTGCGCAGCGAAAACCCGCCGTTGCCCACGCCGTGAACGGCCGCGTTGTCCTTGGCCGCAACCATGCCTTCGAACCAGGGGGCGCCGATGTAGTCGAGCCCACGCTCGCACCAGGCGGCAAGTTCGTCGCGGAAGACGAAGGCGTCGGTTTCCGTAGAAGAGCACGTACTCGTACTGCGCATAGCGCCGGTACAGGAAGGGCTCGATCTTCATCAGCGTGAAGTTCGCGTAGCTCGACTGCCAGTGCGGCGGGATGTGGTCGACCTCGATCTGGGGGATGACGGCGCGGTAGGCGCTCGTGTCCATGCCCTCGGGGCAGACGAGCCTGATCGGGTAGTGCCCCAGCACCTTGAAGCACTGCCGCAGCGAAATCTCTTCCAGCGGCGTGAAGGTGGGTTGGTGCACCGTGATGAGGATGACAACCCGCTTGGAATCTTTCATGTGTGGACCGGCCAGCGCATCGTGCAGCGGCCGATTGTTGCCGCTGCCAGCACGGTGGGAACCCACTCAATCGAGGGCCGCGCCCGTGACGCAGATCACGCCGCTGCGGCGGCGCCCGTCACGCCCACGCGAGCCTGGCGCGCTGAATCGGCAGTTCGCGCACCCGGTGCCCGGTGGCGCGGAAGATCGCGTTGCACACCGCGGGTGCGACGGGCGGCAAGGCCGGCTCGCCGAGGCCGCCGATCGGGTTGTCGGAGCGCAGGAAGTGCACCTCGATCGCCGGCGCATCGGCCATGCGCAGCAGCGGGTACTCGTGGAAGTTGCTCTGCTTCGCCCGACCGCCTTCGATGTCGACCACCTGCAGCCAGGCGGCGCTCAGGCCATCGAGGATGGAACCCTGCACCTGGGCCTCGGCGCCGCTCAGATTGACGATTTGCTCGCCGACGTCGCAGACGCAGACCACCCGGTTCACGCGTAGCTGACCCTCGGGCGACACCGTCACCTCGGCCACCTGGGCGACATAGCCGCCGTAGCTTGCGTGGAACGCGATGCCCTGCGCCTGGCCGCGGGGCAGGGGGCGACCCCACTGGCTTTTTCCGCCACCGCCTGCAGCACGCGGCGCATGCGCTCGACCTGGTACACGCCCTGCCGCGAGAAGAACCCGCCGGGCCGCATTTCCTTGCGGTCGCCGAGCAGGGCGAGGCGGAAGGCCAGCGGGTCCTGCTTTGCGGCATGCGCCAGTTCGTCGACGAAGCTCTGCACCACCCAGGCGCTCACGTTCGCATGCGGCGCCCGCCACGCGCCCATCGGCACGCCGCAGTCGATGGCGCTCTGCTCCACCGTGCAATCGGCCACCCAGGGTGCCGGGAATTCCTGGCCGAGATGCGGGTCGATCGGGCCGCCGCGCCCGAAGCCGACGAAGTGGTCGTGCCAGGCGACCACATCGCCCCTGGCGTCGAGGCCGCCTCGCAGGAGGTGGAAGCCGGCAGCGCGAAAGTGGTCGTGCTGCAGGTCATCTTCGCGCGACCACACGAGCTGCACCGGCCCCGACGAGCGCATGGCGATGGCGGCGGCCTCGACCACGTAGTCGCTCGACAGTCGCCGGCCGAACGAGCCGCCCCCCACGCACGATGTGCATCTGGATCGCGGCGGGCGGCACGCCGAGGCTCTTGCTCACGTGGTCGCGCGCCCACGCAGGCGCCTGCGACGCCGTCCACAGCTGCAGGGCGCCGTCCTTGAACCAGGCGGTGCAGTTGAGCGGCTCCATGGCCGCGTGGGCGATGAACGGGTAGGTGTAGAAGGCCTCGACACGTTGCGAGGCCGAGGCCAGCGCCTTGGCGACGTTGCCTTCTTGGCGCGACACATTGGCGCCCGGCTGCCGGGCGATGCGCGCGGCCTGCTCGGCGAAGGCGCTCCAGCCCTGTTGCACCACCGGGCTGTCGGCCCACTGCACCTTGAGCTTCTTGCGCGCGCTGAACGCAGCCCAGGTCGACTCGGCCACGATCGCCACCCCCGGTCGCAGGCCGAGCACGCCGCCGATGCCCTCGACGACAAAGGCATCGAGCACACCGGGCAGGGCCTTCACCTCGGCGAGATTGGCGCTTGCAACACTTGCGCCGAACACCGGGCTCTTCTCGAACACCGCATGGCGCATGCCGGGCAGGCGCACGTCGATGCCGAAGAGCGGTGCGCCGCGCACGATCTTGTCGTTGTCGACGCCACCCACACGCGTGCCGACGAGCTTGAAGTCGCGCGGTGACTTGAGCTTGACGGCGCGACCCGTGGGCACCGGCAAGGCGGCGGCGCGCGTGGCCAGCTCCCCGTATCGCAATGAGCGGCCCGAGGCGCGGTGATGCACCGTGCTCAGCGCGGCGTGGCACTCCTGCGCGGGCACGCCCCAGGCGTTGGCGGCAGCCTGCACAAGCAAGGTGCGTGCGGTCGCGCCGAGCAGGCGAAACGCTGCGTAGTTCTTGAGCGTGGAGCTGCTCGCGCCGCTGAACTGGTTGCCGTAAGCCTCGTCGAGGGCCCCTTGTTCGACGACCACGTCTTTCCAGTCGACCTCGAGTTCCTCAGCCAGCACCATCGGCAGCGCCGTCTTCACGCCCTGTCCGACCTCCATCTGCTTGGAGACGAGCGTCACCACGCCGTCAGTCGTAATGCGGATGAAGACGCTGGGCTTGAACTCGCTGGCGGCCTTGGCGCGGTGTGGCGGCTCGGCTGCGGTGGCCGCGTCGCCCGACGCACGCAGGACCAGGCCGAGCACGAGGCCGCTGCCGGCCAGAGAGCTGACTGCAAGAAATTTCCGGCGGCCGAGGCGCTCGGCTTGTGCAGGCGTTCGGGTCACGTCGCGTGTGGATCGAAAGGCTGCGGATTATTTCACTGGCGATGCCGCCGATTCTCGTTTGGCCCCACGGTCTTACGCTCAACTAGGGGGTCTGGACCCCCAATATTGCCGCACATAATTCCGCGGGTTTTTGCGTAGCTTGGGCCCGTCATCGGCGTGTTTTTTCGGCGATGCACGATGTGCGTTGTGTCACGACCCAGCCCTTGCCCGCCCCCGGCAATTGACCAAGAGAAAACATGGCGAACTCAGTGCGTAGCGTCCTCATCGGTTCCGAATCCCTGCTGATCCAATGCGGGCAGGTTCTCGAGCAGGCGGGCCACCAGATCGTGGCCGTGGTGACGACGCGTGCCGCCATCCGCCGCTGGGCTGCGGAAAAAGGCATTCGCGTGCTGGCCGACTCGGCCGCGCTCCTCGCCGCGCAAGACATCCGCCCGTTCGACTACCTGTTCTCGATCACCAACCTCTCGGTGCTGTCTCCCGAAGTGATCGCGATGCCCACGCGTGCCGCGATCAACTTCCACGATGGCCCGCTGCCCGAATACGCCGGCCTCAACACGCCGGTCTGGGCCATGCTCAACGGCGAAGGCCGCCACGGCATCACCTGGCACCTGATGACGAACCAGGTCGACCAGGGCGACATCCTGGTGCAGCGCCGATTCGATCTCTCCGAAGGCGAGACTGCGCTCACGCTCAACACCAAGTGCTTCGAAGCCGGCATGGAAAGCTTCGAAGAGTTGGTGAAGGGGTTGACGGAAGGCTCGCTGCAGGGCCGCCCGCAGACCGAAGGCGTGCTGAAGTATTTCGGCCGCAAGGATCGGCCTGCCGCAGCTTGTGCCATCCGTTGGGACCAACCTGCCGCACAGATCGCCACGCTCGTGCGTGCGCTCGACTTCGGCACCTATGCCAACCCGATCGGTGCGGCCAAGGCGCTGTACAACGGCCAGTTGGTGATCGTGCCTGAGCTGCGTGTGACGGAGACGGCCTCGACGCAGCCCGCCGGCACCATCGTGTCGGCGAACGAGCATTCGGTCGTCGTCGCGACGGCCGACGTCGACGTCGAGTTCAAGCGTCTGGAAACACTCGACGGCAAGCCGCGCTTCCTCAACTGCCCGGTGCTCGACCTGCGCGCCGGTAGCCGCTTCGAGGTGCTCGATGCGGCCACCGCCGATCAGCTGAGCAGCATCAACGCCACGCTGTCCGCACACGAGACCTTCTGGCTGCGCCGCCTCGAAACCCAGGTGCCGCTGGAGCTGCCCTACATCGACCGCAGCGCGGCGCCGGTCGCCACGCAGTGGCAGCAGCTCGATGCGGCGCTGCCGGCCGGTGACGCCGATGCGCGCATCGCGGCCCTCGTCGGCTACCTCGCACGCCTCACGGACAAGGACGGCTTCGACCTCGGCTTCGCCGACCCCGCGCTGCGCCGCGCCGTGGGTGCTGCGCCGGCCTGGTTCGCGCAACAGGTGCAGCTGCGTGTCTCGCTCGACTTCACGCGCGGCTTCGATGCGCTGCGCAGCGCCATCGCCGACGAGCTGGCCACGCTGCGCAAGCGCGTGGGCTACGCCAGCGACATCGTGGCCCGTTCGCCCGAGCTGCGCGCCGCCGCGACCCAGAAAGACCCGCGCGTGCAGCCGGTCGCGCTGCTCATCGTTGACCAGCTCGACGGTGCCGCCGCGCTGACGGGCAGCGAACTCACCATTGCCGTGACCGCCGACGGCGCACAAAGCCGCTGGATCTTCGACGCTTCCAAGCTTTCGCGCGGCACCGTGTCTGCGATGCAGCAGCAGGCCGCCGAGTTGTTGAAGGCCGCCGAAGCCGATGCCACGCGCGCCCTCGCCGAGCTCCCCCTGTGGGACGCCGCAGAGCGCAGCCGCGTGCTCGACCAGTGGAACGCCACCGACGCGCCGGCCCGCACCGACGCCTGCGTGCACCGCCTCTTCGAAGAGCAGGCCGCCCGTACGCCGAACGCGACCGCGGTGACCTGCGAAGACCAATCGCTGACCTACGACGAACTCAATCGCCGCGCCAACCAGTTGGCCCGCCGCCTCAAGTCGCTGGGCGTTGGCCCCGACGTGCTGGTGGGCCTGTGCGCTGAGCGCTCGGTGGAAATGATGATCGGCCTGATCGCCATCCACAAGGCCGGTGGCGCTTACGTGCCGCTGGACCCGAGCTACCCGAAGGACCGCATCGCCTACATGGTCGAAGACTCCAAGGTGCCGGTGCTGCTGACGCAGGACCGTGTGGAGTTGCCCAAGCACAGCGCCAAGGTCATCAAGCTCGACACCGACTGGGCCTCGATCGCCACCGAGTCGGCCGAGCCCTTCGACGGTGGCGCCGAGCCGCAGCACCTGGCCTATGTGATCTACACCTCGGGTTCGACCGGCAAGCCCAAGGGCGTGATGGTCGAGCACCGCAACGTCGTCAACTTCTTCGCGGGGATGGATCACCACCTCGGTGAAGACGGCCCGGGCACCTGGGTGGCGGTGACCAGCCTCAGCTTCGACATCTCGGTGCTCGAACTCTGCTGGACGCTCACGCGCGGCTTCCATGTCGTCATCGCCACCGGCGAAGAGCGCTCCGGCGCGGCCCCGCGCGGCGCGGCCGCCTCGCGCCCGCTCGACTTCAGCCTCTTCTACTTTTCGGCCAACGAAGCCGAAGGCGAGGGCCAGGAGAAGCACGACAAGTACAAGCTGCTGCTCGAAGGCGCCAAGTACGGCGACCAGCATGGCTTCTCGGCGGTGTGGACGCCCGAGCGCCACTTCCACGCCTTCGGTGGTCTCTATCCGAACCCGGCTGTGGCCGGCGCCGCGATAGCCGCGGTCACCGAGCGCATCAAGATCCGCGCTGGCAGCGTCGTGCTGCCGCTGCACCACCCACTGCGCGTGGCCGAGGAGTGGTCGGTCGTCGACAACATCTCGAAGGGCCGTGTCGGCATCTCGTTCGCGTCCGGCTGGCAGCCGAACGACTTCGTGCTGAAGCCTGAGAATTTCGCCGACAACAAGAACATCATGCTGCGCAACATCGAGACCGTGCGCAAGCTATGGCGCGGCGAGAAGTGCAGCTTCCCCGGTGCCACCGGCACCGATGTCGAAGTGGGCATCCTGCCGCGACCTGTGCAGAAGGACCTGCCGTACTGGGTCACCTCCGCTGGCAACCCCGAGACCTTCATCGCCGCCGGCAAGCTTGGCGCCAATGTGCTGACCCACCTCCTGGGCCAGACGGTGGAAGAGCTCGACGGCAAGCTCGCCGCCTACCGCAAGGCCTGGAAAGATGCTGGCCACCCGGGCGAGGGCTACGTGACGCTGATGCTGCACACCTTTGTCGGCCCCGATGAAGCCGAGGTGCGCGCCAAGGTCAAGCAGCCGCTGATCGACTATCTCAAGACCTCGCTCAACCTCGTCAAGCAGTACGCCTGGTCGTTCCCCGCGTTCAAGAAGCGCGAGGGCATGGACGGCCCCAACTCCACCGCCAGCCTCGACCTGCAAAGCCTCAGCGACGAGGAGATGCAAGGTCTGATGGAGCACTCGTTCAACCGCTACTACGAGACCAGCGGCCTCTTCGGCACGCCCGAGAGCTGCCTGAAGCAGGTCGATGCGATCAAGGCGATCGGCGTCGACGAAGTGGCCTGCCTGATCGATTTCGGTGTGGACTCGCCGTCGGTGCTCGCGCACCTGGAGTACCTGAACGAGCTGCGCAAGAACGCCACGCCACGCCGTGCCGCCGCGACCGTCAACACCGACTACTCCATCCCCACGCTGCTCAAGCGCCACCAGGCCACGCACCTGCAGTGCACGCCGTCGATGGCGCGCATGCTGCTGCTCGACCCGGCGGCGGCCGATGGTCTGCGGGGCCTCAAGCGCATGATGGTCGGCGGCGAAGCGCTGCAGGCGCCGCTCGCCCGCGAGCTGAAGGGCGCGATCGCCAGCAACGGCCACCTGATGAACATGTACGGCCCGACCGAGACGACCATCTGGTCGTCGGTGCACCGGGTCGACACCGTCGATGGCATCGTGCCGCTCGGCAAGCCGCTGGCCAACCAGGCGATCTACATCCTCGACACCCGCCAGCAGCCCACGCCGGTCGGCGTGCCCGGCGAACTCGTGATCGGCGGCAAGGGCGTGGTGCGCGGCTACCTGCACCGCCCTGAGCTGACCGCCGAGCGTTTTCTGCCGCACCCGCTGAAGGGCGCGGCCGGCGGCCGTGTCTACCGCACCGGCGACCTCGCGCGCCTGCGTGATGATGGCTCGCTCGAATTCCTCGGCCGCTTCGACCACCAGGTGAAGGTGCGCGGCTACCGTATCGAGCTGGGTGAGATCGAGGCCTCGTTGCTGAGCCACACCGGCGTGCGTGAGACGGTGGTCGTCGCACGCGAAGACACGCCGGGCGACGTGCGCCTGGTTGCCTACATCGTGCCGTCGGCGAAAGACAGCGCGCCCGCGGCCGAGCTGAAGGAGCACCTGCGCACCCGCATGCCCGACTTCATGGTGCCGGCGCACTTCGTCACGCTCGACGCATTGCCGCAGACGCCCAACGGCAAGATCGACCGCAAGCAGCTGCCTGCGCCCGAGGCGAGCAAGGCGCCCGTCGCGACCGAAGCCTTCGTCGCCCCCGCGAGCGACCTCGAAGAGCAGATCGCTGCCATCTGGAAAGACGTGCTCAAGCTGCCGCAGGTCGGCGCACGCGACAACTTTTTCGACCTCGGTGGTCACTCGCTCCTGGCCGTGCAGGCTCACCGCCGCCTGCGTGACGCGCTGCAGCGCGACATCTCCATCACCGACATCTTCCGCTTCCCCACCATCCAGAGCCTGAGTGCCTATCTGGGCGAAGGCGGTGTGGACGACGCCGGCGCCAAGGCCGGCAATGCGCGTGCGCAGGGCCGCCGCGCCGTGCTGCAGCAGCGTCGCCAGGCCACCCGCGTCTGACAAACCCGCTCGACACAAGAAGAAGTTTCAGGAATCCGACAACCGATGAACCGCTCGACAGAGGCAGGCTGCCCGCAGGGATTGAACGCATGACCGACGAGGTGAACGAGACCGACATCGCCATCGTGGGCATGGCGATCCGCGTGCCGGGGGCCTCGAACCCCGAGGAGTTCTGGGCCAACCTGCGCAACGGCGTCGAAGCCACGCGCACCTACACCGACGAAGAACTGCTCGCCAAGGGCGTGTCGCAGAGCACGCTGGCCGACCCCAACTATGTGAAGGCCGGCATCCAGCTCCAGGACCTCGACGCCTTCGACCCCGAGTTCTTCGGCTTCAGCCAGAAGGAAGCGGCGATCCTCGACCCTCAGCATCGCCAGTTCTACGAAATCTGCTGGGAGGCCCTCGAACGCGCCGGTCACCCGCCCGAGACCTTCGAAGGCGCGGTGGGCCTCTTCGCGGGCTGCGGCATGGGCGCGTACTTCACCTTCAACCTGCTCTCGAACCCCGAGCTGGTCGATTCGGTCGGCCTCTTCCTGTTGCGCCACACCGGCAACGACAAAGACTTCTTGTCGACGCGTGTCTCCTACGCCTTCAACCTGCACGGCCCTTGTGTCAACGTGCAGACCGCCTGCTCGACCTCGCTCGTCGCCACGCACATGGCGGTGCAGAGCCTGCTCTCGCGCGAGTGCGACATGGCGCTGGCCGGTGGTGTCACGATCGAGATTCCGCATGGCGTGGGCTACCACTACAAGGAAGGCGAGGTGCTCTCGCCCGACGGCCATTGCCGCACCTTCGACCACCGATCCAAGGGCACCGTGTTCGGCAGCGGCGCCGGTGTCGTGGTGCTGCGCCGCCTGGAAGACGCGCTGCGCGACGGCGACCACATCCATGCGGTGATCAAGGGCAGCGCGGTCAACAACGACGGTGCCCGCAAGGTCGGCTACCTCGCCCCGAGCGTCGACGGCCAGGCGGCGTGCATCACCGAAGCGCTGGCGGTGTCCGACGTGACCGCCGACACGCTGAGCTATGTCGAATGCCACGGCACCGCCACGCCGGTCGGTGACCCGATCGAGATCGCCGCGCTCACGCAGGCCTTCCGCGATACCACCGACAAGGTCGGCTACTGCAAGGTCGGCTCGGTCAAGACCAACATCGGCCACCTCGACACCGCCGCCGGTGTCGCGAGCCTCATCAAGGCCACGCTCGCACTCGAGCACAAGCAGATCCCGCCGTCGCTCAACTTCGAAGCGCCCAACCCGCGCATCGGCTTCGAGGGCAGCCCCTTCACCGTGGCCGCCAAGCTCGCCGACTGGACAACCGATGGCGGCCCGCGCCGCGCCGGCGTCAACTCGCTGGGCGTGGGCGGCACCAATGCCTTCGTCGTGCTGCAGGAGCCGCCGGCCCGCAAGCCGAGCGCCCTCGACGACAGCACCCAGGTGTTGTTGCTCTCGGCCCGCAACCGCAAGGCGCTCGACGACAACGCCAAACGCCTCGCCGCCTGGCTGCGCGACCATCCCGAGCAGCCGCTGGCCGACGTGGCCTACACGCTGCGTGTGGGTCGCCGTGGCTTCGAGCAACGCCGTGTGCTGGCGGCCACCAGCCGCGAGGAAGCGATCGCACTGCTGGAAGGCAACGACGCCAAGCGGGTCTTCAACCACACCAACGAACTGGAGCACCCGCAGGTGGTGTTCATGTTCCCGGGCGGTGGTGCGCAGTACGTGCGCATGGGCGCCGGCCTCTACGAGAAAGAGCCCGTCTTCCGCGAGTGGGTCGACAAGGGCCTCGCGATCCTGAAGAACCGCTTCAACGCCGACCTTGCGTCCGTGTTGCTGGCCAAGGAGGTGACGCCCGAGCTGAGCGAGGCGATCGCCAAGCCCTCGGTGCAGCTTCCGTTGACCTTTCTGGTCGAGATCGCGCTGACCAAGCTGTGGGAGTCCTACGGCGTCAAGCCCGACATGGTGATCGGCCACAGCATGGGCGAGAACGCCGCGGCCTGCATCGCCGGGGTGTTCTCCTTCGAAGATGGCCTGGGCCTCTTGCTGCTGCGCGGCCAGCTGGTCGAACAGACCCCGCGCGGCTCGATGATCAGCGTGCCGATGGCCGCCAAGGAGCTGAGGCCGCTGCTCGGCTCGGAACTCGACCTCGCCGCGTCGAACAGCCCTCAGCTCTCGGTGGCCTCCGGGCCGCCAGAGCCCCTGGAAGCGCTGGCCGCCAGGCTGAGCGCGATGGATGTGGACAGCCAGCGCGTCAAGGTCGACGTGGCCGCGCATTCGCGCCTGCTCGACGGCATCCTGCCGCGCTTCCGCCAGTACCTGCAGAGCATCCAGCTCCACGAGCCCAAGCTCAAGGTCATCTCCAACTTCACCGGCAAGTGGCTGGAGCCGGGCAAGGCGCGCGACCCGGAGTACTGGGTCCAGCACTTCCGCAATTCCATCCTCTTTGCCGACGGCGTGGACACGCTGCTCGAGAACGACAACCTGGTCTTCCTCGAAGTCGGCCCGGGCAACATGCTCGGCTCCTTCGTGCGCCAGAACCCGCGCTCGCCGACGCAGCGCGTGCTGTCGTCGATGCGCCATCCGAACGACCCGCTGCCCGACCATGTGTACTTCCGCACCGTGATGGGCCGGCTGTGGGCGCTGGGCGTCGACTTCGACGCGACGCGCCTGTGGGGCAAGAACCGCCACCGCGTCACGCTGCCGAGCTACGCCTTCCAGCACGGCCACTATTGGATCGAACCCGGCACCGGCAAGCTCGGCGCCGGCCGTGCCGATGCCGAGCGCCCGCTGCGCCAGGCCGAGATGGCCGACTGGTTCAAGAAGCCGCGCTGGGTGCAGCAGGGCATCCTCGACTCGAACGACGAGCCCAAGACGTGGCTGGCCTTCCACGGTCGCGAGCCGCTGTCGCTCGCGATGGTCTCGGGCCTGCGCGAAGACGGCCACACCGTGATCTCGGTGCTGCCGGGTGACACCTTCAGCCAGGTCGACGACACCACCTACACCATCGCCGCCGAAGCCGGCGGCGTGGGCTACCCCGAGCTGATGCAGTCGCTGGAAGAGCGCGGCATCGTGCCCGAGCGCGTGCTTCACACCTGGCTCGTGACGCTCGATCGTGCCTTCCGTGCCGGCTCCACCTTCTTCCATCGCAACCAGGAGCACGGCTTCTATTCGCTGTTCCACCTGGCGCGTGCACTCGCCAAGGCCGGCCTCGCCGACCGTGGCCTGCACATGACGGTCGTTTCCAACGGCGCGCTGCGCGTGGGCGACGAGGCCTTGCTGTTCCCCGACAAGGCGACCGCGCTCGGCCCGGCGGCCGTGATCCCGCGCGAGTTCCCGAACGTCACCTGCGCGTTTGTCGACGTCGACCTGGGTGCTCCACGCACCGGGACGAAGCGCACCTCGCAGAACGACCTCGCGCTCGCCAAGATGGCGGCCGACGTGAGCGGCGAGCTGCTGGCCGAGCCGGGTACGCGCGTGATCGCGTGGCGCAACGGCGTGCGCTGGGAGCGTCATCTCAGCAACGTCAAGTCGCCGGCTGGCGAGCTGCCGAAGACGAAGCTCCCTGCAACAAAGTTAAGAGAGGGCGGCGTCTACCTGATCACCGGTGGCCTCGGCGGCATCGGCGGCCTGATGGCCGAGTGGCTGGCCCGCGAGTACAAGGCCAAGCTCGTGCTGCTGGGCCGCACGCCGCTGCCGGCGCGTGGCGAGTGGGATGCGTGGCTGGCCGAACATGACGCCGGCGACTCCATCGCCCAGGGCATCCGCAAGGTGCGCCAGCTCGAGTCGCTGGGCGCCAGCGTGCTGCCGCTCTCGGCCGACGTGGCCGTGGCCGACCGCATGAAAGAAGTGGTGGACGAGGCGCGCGCCGTGTTCAAGCAGATCCACGGCGTGTTCCACGCAGCCGGCACGATCCGCGACAGCCTGATCCAGGTGAAGAGCCCGCGCGACATCGAAGACGTGTTCTCGGCCAAGGTTTACGGGACGCTGGTGCTGGACGAGATCTTCCGCGAGCAAGCGCTCGATTTCATGGTGCTCTTCTCGTCGACCAGTACCTACATCGCACCGAGCGGCCAGATTGATTACGTGGGCGCGAGCGCCTTCGTCAATGCGTTTGCCGAGTCGTGCCGCGGTGCGCGCCCGTACCCCGTCACCTCCATCGCCTGGGGCATCTGGAAGGATGTCGGCATGGTGGGCCAGCTGGGCGCGCCGGCCGATGCGGGGCAGAACAACGACGCAGGCGTGACGCAAGGCCAGCCGCTGCCCGTCCACAACCCGCACTTCGACAAGCGCTTCTCGGCCCGTGATGGGCTCGCGCAGCTGGAACTTTTCACCGGCGTGCTCAAGAGCACCGACTGGGTGATCGACGAACACCGCCTCGGCAGCGGCGAAGCGCTGCTGCCCGGCACCGGCTACCTCGAACTGGTGCGCGCTGCGCTGGCCGAGCTGGGTCAGACCAGCGGCTGGCAGCTGAGCAACCTCGTGTTCGAAAACCCGCTCTTCGTGGCCGACGGCAGCAGCCGCGAATTCCGCGTCCGCCTGCGGGGCGACGAGCAACGCTGGGACGTGGAGATCCTGGCCGCTGCAGAGCAGCCGGGCCGCTTCGTGCGCTGCGCGACCGCGCGTGTCACGCCGGCCAAGGGCGATGCCTCGGCGCCGGTGAAGATCGCCGAGATCGAGGCCCGCTGCACCGGCAAGAGCGAAGTTGCCGCGGGCTCTGGCGCGCTGCGCACGCGGCAGGAGAGCCACATCAAGTTCGGCCCGCGCTGGCGGGTGCTGAAGCGCCTGCAGCTTGGCCAGACGGAAGCCATCGCCCACCTGCAGTTGCCGCCCGAGTTCCACGGCGACCTCGCGACGAACGGCTTGCACCCCGGCCTGCTCGACATCGCGACCGGCTACGCCATGGACCTGATCCCCGGTTACGCCGACCAGGACGTGGTGCAGAACCTGTGGGCGCCAATCTCCTACCGCGGCCTGCGCTTCAACGCGCCGCTCGCCGGCGAGATCCACAGCTGGGTGCGCCTCGCGAGCGAAGGTTCGGTGGCGAGCGACTTCGCCGCCTTCGACGTGACGCTCACCGACACGCAGGGCCGTGTGCTCGCCGAAGTCGACCGCCTGACGCTGCGCCGCCTCGATGGCCCGTGGCATGCGCCCAAGCCCGAAGCGGGCGTGGATGCCGCAGGCGAGGGCGCGACCGAGCCTGCCGCTCGGGCCAAGACCCTCTCGCCCGGCGAGATCGCGCTGCGCCACAACGTGAGCCAGGGCATCGCGCCGGCCGACGGCCTGAAGGCCCTCGACCGCATCTTGCGCGGCGACATGCCGAGCGAAGTGATCGTGAGCTCGATGAAGATCGGCGAGTTGATCGCACAGGCCGAGTCGCTCAGCCGCGCTGCGCTCAGCAGCGGCGAAGCGCGCTTCTCGCGCCCCGAAGCCGACAGCGATTTCGCGCCACCGCGCGACAGCTTCGAGAAGGGCCTGGCCGAGCTGTGGGGCAAGCTGCTCGGCGTGGAAGGCGTGGGCATCCGCGACAGCTTCTTCGACCTGGGCGGTCACTCGCTGATCGCGGTGCGTCTCTTCAACGAGATCGCCGACAAGTTCGAGGTCGACCTGCCGATGTCGGTGCTGATGCAGTCCCCGACCATCGAGGGCCTGGCGACGCTGGTGCGGGGCGATGCCTACAGCGAAGAAGCGGCCGCGGCCGAAGCGGAGAACGGTGCCGCCGCCGCGCCGCGCCAGAAGGCCGAGTTGCGCTTCCGCCACGTGGTGCCGATGCACACCGGCCCAGTGGCCGGCCGCACGCCGCTCTTCGTGGTGGCGGGCATGTTCGGCAACGTACTCAACCTGAGCCACCTCGCGCACCTGCTGGGCGAAGACCGGCCGTTCTACGCGCTGCAGGCGCGTGGCCTGTACGGCGACGTGGAGCCGCACGACAACTTCGAAGAGGCCGCGGCCGACTACATCGCCGAGATCGTGCAGATCCAGCCGCAGGGCCCGTACCTGCTGGGCGGCTTCTCGGGTGGCGGCCTGATCGCCTACGAGATGGCACGCCAGCTGATGGCCAAGGGCGAGGAGGTGCAGGGCGTGCTGATGCTCGACACACCGGCGCGCGAGATCCCCAACTTCAGCCTCGGCGACAAGCTCACGATGCTGCTGCAGAGCGCGCAGCGCGAAGGCCTCGGCATCGTCGGCAAGAAGATCGCCGCCCGCATCGAGTGGGAGAAGGAAAAGCGCCGTCGCCAGGAAGAGCGCGCTGCCAACAACGGCAACGCTGCGGCCGAGGCCAACACGGCCAACTTCCAGTCGCGCCGCATCGGCGATGCCTTCTTGCGCGCCTTGGCGAAATACAAGATTCCGAAGGTCCCGGTGAAGGTGGCGGTGTTCCGCCCCAAGCTGGATGTGAAGTTCCGGCTGTCAGGGGGACGGCTGGTGGATTCCTACCGCAACTACGTCCGTGAAGACAACTTCTGGACGCCGCACGTCGGCCACCTGCAGGTGTTCGAGGTGCCGGGCAACCACGACAACATGGTGCTCGAGCCCAACGTGCGGGTGCTGGTGTCGCTGTTGCGGCGGGTGATCGAGGGCCTGAGCAAAGGCTCCAGCCAGGACGAGAAAAAGGGAGTGACCGCATGAGCACGAAAGACCTGTACGAACTCGGCGAGATGCCGCCGCTCGGCCATGTGCCGGCCAAGATGTATGCGAGCCTGATTCGCCCTGAGCGCTATGGCGAGCCCGAGCAGGCGTTCAAGGTGGAGGTGGTCGACACCCCGAAACCTGGTCCGCGGCAGGTGCTGGTCTACGTGATGGCCGCGGGCATCAACTACAACAACGTGTGGGCCGCGCTCGGCACGCCGGTCGACGTGGTCGCAGCGCGCCGCAAGCAGAACCCGGCCGCCGAGGCCTTCCACATCGGTGGCTCCGATGCCTCGGGCATCGTATGGGCGGTGGGTGAGGGCGTGACCAACGTCCGCGTGGGCGACGAGGTCGTGCTCTCGTGCGCGATGTGGGACGAGAACGCCGCCGACATCCAGGCCGGCGCCGACCCGATCACTTCCACGAGCTGCAAGATCTGGGGCTACGAAGAGAACTGGGGCTCGTTCGCGCAGTTCACCCGCGTCGACGATTACCAGTGCTTCAAGAAGCCGCCCAAGCTCTCGTGGGAGGCCGCGGCCGCCTACATGCTGGTCGGCGCCACGGCCTACCGCCAGCTGATGGGCTGGGAGCCGCACACGGTGAAGCCGGGCGACCCGGTGCTGATCTGGGGCGGCTCGGGCGGCCTCGGGTCGATGGCGATCCAGATCGTCAAGGCCAAGGGCGGCATCCCGATCGCGGTGGTCTCGTCGGAAAGCCGCATGGAGCACTGCCGCAAGCTCGGTGCGCACGGCGTGATCAACCGCACCGACCCGTCGTTCACCCACTGGGGTCGCCTGCCCGACACCGCCGATGCGGCAGCCTATGCCGAATGGATGAAGGGTGCCAACGCCTTCCGCAAGAAGTGGTCGGAGCTGCTGGGCTCGCGCCAGGGCCCGCGCATCGTGCTGGAGCACCCGGGCGAGTCGACCATCCCGACCTCCATCCTCGTGTGCGACAACGCCGGCATGGTGGTGATCTGCGCCGGCACCACCGGCTACAACGCCGACGTGGACCTGCGCTACCTGTGGATGCGCCAGAAGCGCCTGCAGGGCTCGCACTTCGCCAACACCGAGCAGTGCAAGGCGCTGAACGACATGGTGATCGACGGCCTGGTCGACCCGGCGCTGGCCGATGTCTTCGAGTTCGACGAAGTGGGCAAGGCGCACCAGCTGCTGCACACCAACACCCACCCGTCGGGCAATCTGGCGATTCGGGTCAACGCGCGGGCATGAGCGCGCCGGGCCGCTCCCAAGCGCGAATCCCGGAGCGTTTTGCGCGGAGGGTCGTCCAGTGAGCGCGACGCCACGCGTCGTCATCTCGATCGTCGCCTACAAGGGTGCCGATCTCACCATCGACTGCCTGCGTTCGATCGAGCCGGAGTTGCCGTCGGTGCCGGGCATGCGTGTCATCGTGGTCGACAACGCCTCGCCCGATGGGGCGGCCGACCGCGTGGCCCAGGCGATTGCCGACAACGGCTGGGATGCGTGGGCCACGCTCATTCGTGCGCCCGGTAACAACGGCTTTGCCGCCGGCAACAACATCGCGATCCGCCAGTCGCAGGACGCCGACTACGTGCTGCTGCTCAACCCCGACACGATCGTGCGGCCGGGTGCGCTGCGCACGCTGCTCGATTTCATGGTCGAGCACCCGAAGGTCGGCATCGCCGGTGGCCGCAGCGAAGACCTCGATGCGACACCGCAGATGTGCTGCTTCCGTTTCCCGAACGCGGTGAACGAGGTGCTGGGCTACCTGGGTATCGGCGTGCTCGATCGCCTGTTCGCCAAACGCCTGACGCGTGTCGGCATCCCGCAGCAGCCGGTGCCTGTCGACTGGGTGTCGGGGGCCTACATGCTGATCCGCAAGGGCGTGATCGAGCAGATCGGTCTGATGGACGAGACCTACTTCCTCTACTTTGAAGAGACCGACTACACCCGCCGCGCCAAGCTGGCCGGTTGGGAGGTGTGGCATGTGCCGCAGTCGCGCATCGTGCACCTCGTCGGCCAATCGAGTGGCGTGACGGTGCGCAATGCGCCGAAGAAGCGGGTGCCGGGCTACTGGTTCGACTCGCGCCGGCGCTACTTCGTGCTGCACCACGGGCGCCTGTATGCGGCGCTGGCCGACATCGGCGTCGTGCTGGCTTACCCGATCGGGCGCCTGCTCGATGCCCTGCGCCGCAGGCCGAATCGGCATGCCCCGCATTTCATTGGCGACTTCGTGCGCCACAGCGCAGTCGTCAAGGGCGAGCCGGGTCCGCTGCAGTTGCGGCGAGTGGAGCCATGACCTCGCCTGCGCGGGTGCAGGTCGTCATCGTCAACTACAAGACCGGCCGGCTGGCGGTCGATTGCCTGCGATCGCTGGTCGACGAGGTGGCGGCGGTGCCGGGCACCGTCGTCACCGTGGTCGACAACCGCTCGGGCGATGACTCGACCGAGGTGATCGCGAAAGCCATCGCCGCCGAAGGCTGGTCATCGTGGGCGCAACTGCTGCCAGCGCCGGTCAACGGCGGCTTCTCGTACGGCAACAACTTCGCCGTGCGGCGGACGTTGAACGACACCAACGGCCCCGCCTACTACTGGCTGCTCAACCCCGACACCCGCATCAAGCCTGGTGCCCTGCGCGCCCTGGTTGACTTCCTCGATGCTCACCCGAAGGCGGGCATCGCCGGCAGCCGTTTCCTGCTCGAAAGCGGCGAAGCCTGGCCCTACGCCTTCCATTTTCCGAGCATCTGGAGCGAACTCGCCGGCGGCCTGCGCCTGAGCCTGGTCGCCCGGCTGATGAAGAACCGGGCCGGACTGCGCCTGATGGGTGACCAGCCGGCCGAGGCCGACTGGCTGCCCGGCGCCAGCCTGCTGGTGCGCCGTGAGGTCTTCCAGACCATCGGCCTGATGGACGAGGGCTACTTCCTCTACTTCGAGGAAACCGATTTCTGCCTCGCCGCCCGCCGTGCCGGCTGGCAGACCTGGCACGTGCCGCAAAGCGTGGTGCTGCACCTCGTCGGCCAGAGCACGCAGGTCAGCGGCCACCATGCGGCCAAGAACCGGCGGCCGGCGTACTGGTTCGAGTCGCGCCGCCGCTACTGGGTCAAGAACCACGGCTGGTTCTATGCGGCGGCGACCGACCTCCTGTGGGTGCTTGCCTTCCTGACCTACCGGCTGCGCAGTGTCGTGCAGCGCAAATCGGGCGAGTACCCTCCGCACTTCCTCGGCGACTTCCTGCGCCATTCCGCCCTGTTTCATCGCGGCCTGCCCTTCAATGCAGCCGTTTCGCCGTCTCCCGACCATGGCCATCCAGATCGTTCCCCACAGCGCTGAGTGGCGCGAAGCCGTCCAGGCCTTCAACGAGCGCATGCGCGCCGGCGGTTCCGGCTGGAGCTTCTATGTCGACCCCGTGCCCGACTGGATTCCCCCGCGCGACGGCCAGAACGTGTGGCGCGAGTACCACCTGGCGGTGGAAGACGGTGAAGCGGTGCGCGGCTGCTTCGCCCTCAAGCCGCAGGACTGGCTGATCAACGGCCAGGTCCAGGTCGTGACCGACTGGCAGGGCCCGTTCTCCGAAGGTGTGATCGACACGCGGCACGGCATGCTGGGCCTGCGCATGATCCGCGACATGCTGAAGAAGCGCCCGCTGCTCTACAGCTGGGGCCACGGCGGCGACGACCAGCCAGTAGTGCAGATGCTGCGCAAGATGAACTGGCTCCTGCACCCCACGCCGTTCTGCCTGCTGGTGGTGAAACCCTTCCGTTTCCTGCGGCTCAATGCCCTGCTGCGGCAAACCGCGGCCCGCCGTTTGCTGCTGGACCTCGGTGCCTGGACCGGCCTTGGCTGGCTGGGCCTCAAGGCGCTTCATTTCGGCCTCAAGCTGAAAGCCAAGGGCGGCGGATTCAAAGCCACCGCCATGGAAGTGCCCAACTTCGGACCCTGGGCCGATGCTTTGTGGGAGCGCTGCAAGAGCAGCTACAGGGCGATTGCCGTGCGCGACGCCGCTTCGATGAACGCCCTGGCCCCTGAAGGCGCCTGGCCGCCCGTCACCCGCCTCAAGGTGGAGCGCGACGGACAGGTCATCGGCTGGGCGCTGGTGATGGACACGCACATGAAAGGTGAGCACCGTTTCGGTGACCTGCACGTGGGCTCCATCGTCGACACGCTGGCGCTGCCGTCCCAGGCCGGTGAGGTGGTGCATGCCGCGACCCGGCATTTGGTGACAAAGGGTGTGGACATCGTCGTCTCCAACCAGGCTCACCCTGATTGGGCCAAGGGCTTTGCGCAAAACGGCTATGCCGTGCTGCCCGACAAACGGTTGTTTGCGATGTCGCCCCAGCTTCAGGAAGCGCTGGAACCCTTCACAGAAGTGTCAAAAGGCCTGCACCTGACAAATATGGACGGCCACGGGCCGATGGCCCTGTAGCGTCCCGGCTTCGCGGGATTGCTTTTGACTTGACTTCGTGCCGATACTTTCGGCTCAAATTTTGTTACCAGGGACGCTGACATGGAAACCGCATCTGAGCTGGCCGTTCGCCTGACCAAGGCCTCGCGCAAGAAGCTCTGGGATGTCTACAACTTCTTCGAATGGCCCGAGGCGCTGGACGCCAACGCCTGGTACATGCCGCCCGAACTGATCTCGCTCTATGGCACACCGGCCTGGGACGCGCTCACCGAGGAGCAGCGCAAGCGCCTGAGCCTGTATGAGCTCGGCAACTTCTTCAGCCTAGTCCTGCAGGGCGAGCGCCCGCTGGTGGCCGGCCTGGTCGACCGCCTGTACGCCAAGGGCAACAGCACGTCCGTCAACGAATACCTGCATCACTTCGTCGACGAAGAAAACAAGCACATGGTGATGTTCGGCGAGTTCTGCAACCGCTACGTCGGCAAGGTGTACCCCGAGAAGAAAATCATCCTGCCCCGCGAATACGCCAAGGGCGAGGAAGAGGTCGCCTTCTACTGCAAGGTGATGGTCGTCGAGGAACTGGGCGATTTCTACAATCTCGCCATCGAGAAGGACGAGCGCTGCGATCCGCTGGTGCGCGAGGTCAACAAGGTCCACCACATCGACGAAGCCCGTCACCTGGCCTTTGGCCGCGTGCAGCTCGCGGAGCTCTTCAACAAGTTCGCGCCTGGATGGTCGGCCGAGACGCTGGCCGGCTTTCGCCAGTGGCTGGGCGACTACCTGCGCGCCTCCTGGGGCGACTACTACAACCCGACGATGTACCGGGATGCGGGCCTCGCCGACTCGTACGAGTTGCGCCAGATGGCGATGAGCCACCCGGTGTGCGCCGAGTTCCGCAAGCGCGCGTCGTCCAAGGTCGTCAACTACTTCATCAAGACCGGCCTGCTGGCCGAGGAGCCTGCGCTCTGAGCGCCGGGGCCACCCAACAGACCCCAAGCACATGCAAGAACAAGAGATCAGGGCCAAGCTGCGCGACTGGATCGTCAAGCACTCCAAGGCCCCGGGCAAGGCGAACTTCGGCGACGACACCAAGATCCTCGAAGAGGGCATCCTGTCCTCGCTCGACATCGTCGAATTCGTGCTCTTCATCGAGAGCCTGCGCGGCGAAGACATCGACACCGACGACATCGAGCCCGCGGTCTTCACCAGCATCAACACGCTGTACACGGCGTTCTTCACCCAGGTGGCCTGATGCCCCACGACGCGCGCAGCCTCCGCAGCGGCTTCCTCAAGTCGGCAGCACAGCACGGCGATCGGCCGGCGCTGCAGCTCGACGGGGTGGTGCTGAGCTACCGCGAGCTGCGTGCACGTGCGGCCTCGCTGGCGCAGACGCTGCAGAAGCATGCGCCGGCTGGCGAGCCTGCGTTGACGGCCGTCTTCGCACACCGATCGATCACGGCTTATGCGGGCGTGCTCGGCGGCCTCTTCCGTGGCCACGGCTATGTGCCGCTCAACCCCGGCTTCCCCACCGACCGCACGCGCGGCATGCTGATCCGCTCGGAATGCCAGAGCCTGATCGTCGACGCCCATGGCGCGACTCAACTGGCCGAAGTGCTGCAAGGCGTGGAGCGTCCGCTGGTGCTGCTCTTGCCCGACCACGACGACGTGAGCGAACTGGCTGCCGTGTGGCCGCAGCATCGTTTCCTCGGCAAGGCCGACCTCGCCGACAGCAACGGCTGGGCCGAGGGCCCGGTCGACCCCAACGGCATCGCCTACCTGCTTTTCACCTCGGGCAGCACTGGCCAGCCCAAGGGCGTGATGGTGGCGCACCGCAACGCGGTCCCGTATGTCGATGCGATGGTCGAGCGCTACGCCGTCACCGAGCACGACCGCTTCTCGCAGACCTTCGACCTGACCTTCGACCTCTCGGTGCACGACATGTTCGTCTGCTGGGAGCGCGGCGCCTGCCTTTGTGCGCCGACGAACGGCCAGAAGATGTTCCCGGGGAAATACATCACCGACTGCGGCATCACCATGTGGTTCTCGGTGCCGTCGACCGCGGTGCTGATGGGCAAGCTCAAGATGCTCAAGCCGGGCAAGTACCCGGGCCTGCGCTTCAGCCTCTTCTGCGGCGAAGCGCTGCCGGTCGAAATCGTGCAGAAGTGGGCCGAGGCCGCGCCGCAATCGATCCTCGAAAACCTCTACGGCCCGACTGGAGCTTCACGATCGCCTGCACGCTCTACCGCTGGAACAACGAGACATCTCCCGCACAAGCCGAGATGGGTGTCGTGCCGATCGGTGAACCCTATCCCGGCATGAAGGTGCTGGTGGCCGACGAGCAGCTGCGCGAAGTGCCGGTCGGTGAAGCCGGCGAACTGCTGATGACTGGCCCGCAGCTCACGCTTGGCTACTACAAGGATGCCGACCGCACGGCCGCTGCCTTCGTCGTGCCGCCGGGCCAGAGCGAGGTGTACTACCGCACGGGCGACCGTGTGCGCCGCCCGCAACCTGGGCAGCCGCTTGTCTACTTCGGCCGCATCGACAACCAGATCAAGATCCAGGGCTACCGCGTGGAGCTTCGGTGAGATCGAAGCGGTGATGCGCCAAGAGGCCGGCGTCGATGTGGCCATCGCCATCGGCTGGCCGGTGAATGCGAGCGGTGCTGACGGCATCGTCGGCTTCCTCGGGGCGGACAGTGCCGATACCGATGCCATCCGCCAGCGTGTGATCTCGCGCCTGCCGCCGTACATGCACCCGAGCGAGCTGCGCCTCGTCTCCGAATTCCCTCTCAACGCGAACGGCAAGGTCGACCGCAAGGCCCTGCTGGCCTCGCTCGCGCAACCGGCTGCCATCGCATGAACCCGATGAGCCCCAACGACATCGCCACAGTGCCCGGTGCGCTGTCGCCGGTCTTCGTGCCGGCACCGCCGCCGGCCGAGAGCAGCATCCTGCCGGTGCTTGGGGTGCCGGTGACCGACGTGACCATGGAGCATGCGCTCGGCCTCTTGCAGAACATGCTCTACGAGCAGCCGCGCCGTGCGCACTCGGTCTACTTCGTCAACGCGCACACGCTCAACAATGCCTGCGACAACCCCGCCTACCGCCACGTGCTGCAGTCGGCCGACCGTGTGTTCGGCGACGGTACCGGCGTGCGTTGGGCCTCGCGCATCCTGCACGGCGTGACCCTCAAGGACAACGTCAACGGCACCGACCTCGTGCCGCTGATGTTCTCGCGCTGGGCCAACCAGGGCCTGCGCTACTTCCTGCTCGGCAATACGCCGGAGCGCATCGCCATCGCCGCCAAGCGTGCGCAGGAGATGTTCCCCGGCTGGACGCTCGCGGGTTATCACACCGGCTACCTCGGCCCGGACGACCACGCCAAGGTGATCGAGAAGATCAACGCCTCGGGCGCCGACCTGATGCTCGTCGGCATGGGCAACCCCAAGCAGGAGCAGTGGATCCACGATCACCTCGACCAGCTGACCGTGCCACTGTGCCTGGCGACCGGGGGGCTCTTCGATTACTGGGTGGGTGACCTGGTGCGGGCGCCGAAGTGGGTGCGCAAGTTGGGTTACGAGTGGCTGCACCTGCTGAGCCGCCAGCCGCACAAGGCGGGCCGTTACCTGATCGGTAATCCGAAATTCCTCGGTCGCATCGTGCGCAGCTGGCTTCTCCGCCACGACAAGCGCCACGACCGCAAACGACATCCATGACCATCTCCACGCTTCGCTGGATCGTCAAAAAGACTGCCCGGACCGCGATGGTGCTGGGCAGTTTCATCAGTGGCTCCCTCGCGCTGCGTCGCCTGGCCGGCCGTGGCACGACGACCATCCGCGTGATCACCTACCACCGCTTCGGCGATGCGGTGCGTGACCCGTGGTGCGTGAGCGCCGCAGCTTTCGAAGAGCAGATGCGCTGGCTGGCCGAGCACAAGCTCGCGGTGTCGCTGGAGCAGGTGGAGCGTTTCGCGCGCGGCGAGATCGATCTGCCCAATGGCTCGGTGCTGGTCACCATGGACGATGGATTCAGCAGCTGGCTGAACATCGCCACGCCCATCCTGCAGCGTCACGCCATTCCGGCGGTGGCCTACGTGACGACCAGCTTCGTCGGCACGACCAGCATCTCGGGCGAGCCTTACCTCACTTGGGACGAGGTGGCCAAACTGTCGAAGGCAGGCCTCACGATCGGCTCGCATGCGCACATGCACCGCTCGATCGCCAAGCTCACGACCGACGAGATCCGCGAAGAAGGCAGCCGCTCGAAGGCGCTGCTGGAGCAGCACGTCGGCGTGCCGGTGCGATCGTTCGCCTACCCCTTCGGCATGCGCACCGACGAGAGCGAGACCACGGCGCGCGTGCTCTCCGAGTGCGGCTACGACAGCATCTTCATCGCCCAGCACGGCATCCTGCGTCGGGGAGCGCCTCTCGCGCGCCTGCCGCGCGTGAAGGTGGAGGGCGGCGACGCGCTGTGGATGTTCAAGCTGCTGTGCCGAGGCGGCATGGACGGCTGGAAGCTTGTCGACGACACGCTCTGGAAACTGCAACGCCCGGCGGCTGCCGAGCAGGCGCAGTCATGAGCCTTCCGGGTGTTGCAGTTGTCGCCATCGGGCGCAACGAAGGCGAGCGCCTGCGGGCCTGCCTGACTTCGGTTGTCGGCACCGCGGAAGTCGTGGTCTATGTCGACTCTGGCTCCACCGACGACTCGGTCGCGATGGCGCAGGCCAAAGGCGTGCACGTGGTCGTGTTGCCGAAGGACGTCGTCTTCACCGCCGCCCTCGCGCGCAACGCCGGCTGGCGCCATGTGCTCGAACTGGCGCCGCACATCGAGTTCGTCCAATTCGTCGACGGCGATTGCGCGGTCGATCCGGCCTGGCTCTCGACGGCGCAAGAGTTCCTGAAGAGCCACACCGACGTGGCCGCCGTCTGCGGCCGCCGCCGCGAGCGTTACCCCGAGCGCTCCATCTACAACTTGCTGTGCGACCAGGAATGGGGCTCCGCCGCCGCCGGTCAGACCAAGGCTTGTGGTGGCGACGTGATGATCCGCGCCGCCGCGCTCGTGGCAGTCGACGGCTACAACCCCAAGCTGATCGCCGGCGAAGAGCCCGAGTTGTGCGTGCGCATGCGCGCCAAGGGCTGGAAGGTCTGGCGCCTGGCCGCCGAGATGACCTTGCACGATGCGGCAATGTTTCATTTCAGCCAGTGGTGGAAGCGCTCCATGCGCGCCGGCTACACCTTCGCCGAAGGTGCGCACATGCATGGCAAGCCGCCCGAGCGGCACCGTGTGGTCGAGTCGCGCCGCACCTGGATCTGGGGCCTCGTGATCCCGCTCGTGGCCGTGCTGGGGGCGATCGTGGTGAGCCCGTGGCTGCTGGCGTTGCTGCTGCTCTACCCGGTGCAGATGCTGCGCGTCTATGTCGCATCGGCCGGCTCGACGCGTGGCCGTGCCGCACGCGCCTTTTTCATGGTGCTCGGCAAGTTCGCCGAAGTGGCGGGGCAACTCAAGTTCCTGCGCCTGCGACTGTCGGGCCAGACGGCCCGGTTGATCGAATACAAGTAGTTCGAAAGCGGTGCAAGGTGGTGCGGGAAGCACCTCCGGCGCACTGCGGCGATGCGTGATTTATCGCATGCGGCTCGGGCCTCTATTCGGGGGGAACCCCCTCGTTTCGACCCGCGCTGCAATCAGCTTTTCAGAGGCTGCGGGATACACTCGCTGCGCTCAAAACAGACCACCAGGAGTGCTTGCATGTCCCATGAAGACCTGACCCGCGAAGACGAGGTCGAAGGCTCTTCCGATCGCTCGTTTGGCATCGTGTTTGCGGTGGTGTTCCTCATCATTGCTGCCTGGCCTTTGCTGCATTCGGGTGCGATCCGCTGGTGGTCGGTGGGTGTTGCCGGTGCGTTCGCTGCGGTCGCCGTGGTCATGCCGAGCATCCTCGCGGTGCCGAACCGGCTGTGGATGAAGTTCGGCCTGCTGCTGGCCAAGATCGTGAGCCCCGTCGCGCTGGGCATCCTCTTCTACCTGGTCTTCACGCCCATCGGGCTCGTGATGCGCATGGCGGGCAAGGACCCGTTGCGCCTGAAGGCCGACCCTAACGCCAAGTCGTACTGGATCGACCGTGAGCCTCCTGGCCCGCCGCCGCAATCCATGACCAACCAATTCTGAATACCGGGAGCACGCAATGTCGATGATCAAGGAACTGTGGGCTTTCATGCGTGCCCGCAAGAAGGTGTGGCTGTGGCCGATCTTCCTGATGATGGCGCTCCTGGGCATGCTGATCGTGCTGGCCAAGGGCTCGGCCGTCGCACCGTTCATCTACACCCTGTTCTGAGCCGACGATGCGCATTCTCGGGATATCTGCCTACTACCACGACAGCGCCGCTGCGCTGGTGGAAGACGGCGTCATCGTGGCCGCGGCACAGGAAGAACGTTTCACGCGCAAGAAGCACGACGCGAACTTCCCCACCCACGCGATCGACTACTGCCTGAAGCGCGCCGGGGTGGGCCTGGAAGGCGTCGACCGTGTCGTCTTCTACGACAAGCCCTTCCTGAAGTTCGAGCGGCTGCTGGAAACCTACCTCGCTTTTGCGCCCCATGGTTTCAAGTCGTTCCGCATGTCGATCCCGCTGTGGCTGCGCGAGAAGCTCTTCCTGAAGGACTTGCTGCAAAAGGCCTTCCAGAAGATCGACACCGCCAAGAAGTGGAACGGCGAGTTGCTCTTCAGCGAGCACCACCTGAGCCACGCGGCCAGCGCGTTTTTCCCGTCGCCCTTCGAAGAGGCGGTGGTGCTCACGATGGACGGCGTGGGCGAATGGGCCACCACCTCGGTGGCCATCGGCCGTGGCCACCAGCTGGAGGTGCGCAAGGAAATCCACTTCCCGCACTCGCTCGGACTGCTGTATTCGGCGATGACGTACTACACCGGCTTCAAGGTGAACTCGGGTGAGTACAAGGTCATGGGCCTCGCGCCGTACGGCGTGCCCAAGTATGTCGACCTCATCTACAAGCACCTGATCGACGTCAAGCCCGACGGCTCGTTCCGCATGGACATGAGCTACTTCAACTACGCCACCGGCCTCACGATGACGAACGACAAGTTCGCCAAGGTGTTCGGTGGCCCGCCGCGCAAGGCCAGCGAACCGCTGACGCAGCACCACATGGACCTGGCGGCCTCGCTGCAGGCCGTGACCGAAGACATCGTGCTCAGGCTCACCCGCTCGCTGCGTGAAGAGACCGGCATCGACAACCTGTGCCTCGCCGGCGGCGTGGCGCTCAACTGCGTGGCCAACGGCAAGGTGCTGCGCGACGCAAAGTTCAAGAACGTCTACGTGCAGCCGGCGGCCGGTGACGCGGGTGGCGCGCTTGGTGCTGCGCTCGTGGGCTACCACATGCAGCTCGACCAGCCGCGCACCGTCGACGGCGACAAGATGCGCGGCTCCTACCTGGGCCCGCAGTTCGACCAGGCCGACATCGAAGCCCGCCTGAAGGCGGCCGGTGCGAAGTTCGAGACCCTCTCCGACGAGGCGCTGCTCGAAACCTCGGCCGCCGACCTCGCCGAAGGCAAGGCCATGGGCTGGTTCCAGGGCCGCATGGAGTTCGGCCCGCGGGCGCTCGGCAACCGCTCCATCATCGGCGACCCGCGTTCGCCCTCGATGCAGAAGACGCTCAACCTCAAGGTCAAGTATCGCGAGTCCTTCCGCCCGTTCGCACCTTCGGTGCTGCGCGAGAAGGTGGCCGAGTGGTTCGAGCTCGATGGCGACAGCCCCTACATGCTGATGGTGGCCGACGTGGTCAAGTCGCGCCGGCTGGAAATGACGCCTGAGCAGCAGAAGCTCTTTGGCATCGACAAGCTCAACGTGCCGCGCTCCGACATCCCGGCCGTGACGCACGTCGA
This sequence comes from Rhizobacter sp. J219, assembly GCF_024700055.1. Lineage (GTDB taxonomy): Bacteria > Pseudomonadota > Gammaproteobacteria > Burkholderiales > Burkholderiaceae_C > Rhizobacter. The sequence continues at coordinate 2,598,870 of NZ_JAJOND010000001.1, read as the reverse complement.
CTACTCGGCGCGCATCCAGACCGTCGAGAAGGACGTCAATCCGCGCTACCACGCGCTGCTGTCGGCCTTCGAGCGCAAGACGGGCTGCCCGGTGCTGGTCAACACCAGCTTCAACGTGCGCGGCGAGCCCATCGTCGGCACGCCGGAAGACGCCTTCCGCTGCTTCATGGGCACCGAACTCGACGTGCTCGCGGTCGGCAACTGCTACCTGCGCAAGGAGCAGCAGGACCCGTCTCTGAAGCAGAACTACGAAACGGCCTTCGAACTCGACTGAGCGTCGAAGCGAACAGGGGCGGCCCGTGCGGCCGCCTTTTTTCATTTGGAGAGCGGGGCGAAGATGAGTTCTCTTAAAAGCAAGCTGCAGTCCGCCGGACTTGCCGTGGTGGCGATTGCCGTGTCGGTGCTGCTCGCCGAAGGCGCCTCGCGCCTCGTGGTCGATGCGGCCGACTTCCTCAACGTCGACCCGGTGGCCGATGCGTATCTCGGCCACAAGCTCGCACCCGGTGCGGGCGGGCACGACGAACTGGGCTTTCGCAATCGTTCGGTGCCGGCGCAGGCCAACATCGTCGCCATCGGCGACTCGATGACCTACGGCTCTGGTGCGCCGCGTGACGGGGCCTGGCCGCAGCAGCTGGCCGTCTTGAGCGGCGACAGCGTCTACAACATGGGCCTGGGCGGCTACGGCCCGCTGCAGTACCTGCACCTAGCCGGCCACCAGGCCAAGCAGTTCAAGCCCAAGCAGCTGCTGGTGAGCTTCTATTTCGGCAACGACTTCATCGACGCCGCCATGCTGCCGCAGAACCTGCCGAACTGGGCCTCCTGGAGACCGAGCGGTGCAGCTTCCGCGCCTGCGGCCGCACCCGCCGTGGCACCGAGCGAAGCCGCGCCCAAGCCGACCAAGCGCGGTGGTGCGTTGCGCGACTGGCTCTCGCGCCACAGCGTGCTCTACGGCCTGCTGCGCACCACGGTGCTCGCGCCCTTCGCGGTGGCCGAGCAGAAGAAGCTCGCCGACAAGATGACGCCCGACGAGCGCATGAGCTGGTCCGACCCGGCCGCGCCCGACATCAAGACCGTGTTCACGGCACAGCAGCGCGCTTCGGCGCAAGACCAGACGCAGCCCACCATGCGAGAGGGCATGGAGATCACCAAGCGCGCCTTCGCCGCGATCAAGGACGAGGCCGACAAGCAGGGCATCCCGCTGCGCGTGGTGCTGATCCCGACACGCGAGCGCGTCTACTGCGCCTACCTCAAGTCGACCAAGGCCAACCTGCCGCCGGCGCACCTGAAGCTGTGCGATCTGGAAGAGGCCAACAAGACGGAGCTGCTGCAGGCCTTCCAAGCCAAGGGCATCGCCTACGTGGATCCGACTGCGGCGATGGAAGAGCAGGTGCGCCAGCACGTGCAGATCTACCCGCCCACGTCCGACGGCCACCCGACCTCGCTCGGCCACAAGGTGATCGCCGAGGCGGTGCTGGCGTCGCTGAAGAAGCCTTAAGGTTCAGATCGGGCGAGGGCCGGCGCCAGCAGGGCCATGCCCTGCGCCCAGGCCTCGGCCGTCGGCGCCAAGGCCTGCCTGGCGTCAAAGGTGCGGCGCGCGTTGACCACGCGGGCACCTTTCAGGATCAGTGCCTTGCTCTCCTGCGCGATCACGTCGAACTGCTCAGCCGCCGCGGACAGCGGCGCTTCGGGCCGGTAAGGCTGCAGCCAGCGCAGGCAGGCGGCCGCCAGCTCGAAGGCAGCGCCCAGCTGGCGCACCGTCGTGAAGGCCCATGCGTGGTAGTGCGCGAGGCCGCGTTCGTGCAGCTGCGGCAGGTCACTGGCAAAACGTCCGGCGAAGCGTTCGACCGGGTTGCTCGCCGGGCGCCAGGCGAAATGCTCCTGCAGCAATTGCCATGACACCTCGGCCATCGCGTCGGGGGTACGTCGCTGCAGCCGATCGAACCGCACCAGTTCGGCATAGAGCGGCAGTTCGCGAGGCTGAAAGAGTTGCCGGAAGTCTTCGCCCTCCAACCGGTAATAGCCGGCGTTGTGGAAGTAGCCGAGCCGTTCACCCGCCACGTCGAGATCGTTGAGCACGATGGTCGTTTTCACGTGCTGCTGGTGGTAGTCGGTGCCAGCGGTGTCGGGCAGCCAGAAGGCGTCGGCCTCGGTGCTGAGCAGCTTGCCGGCCGCCAGGTGCTCGGCCGCGTGCTCGATCAGCGGGCGCCACACGTTGGCTCCTGCACGTCGATCCCGTAGAGCCGCTGAAGGTCTGGCAAGGGCGGCTTGAAGAAGGTCCAGTGGTCGCCTTCGAAATCGGCGGTCAGCGTGAAGGGCATCAGCGCAATCGGCTCCAGCTTCAAGCAGTGCAGCAGCTCGATCCAGACATCGGCGTAGCAGTTCTTCTCGACCCACACCCGCTCGTCGCCGTGCAGGCTGTGGCGCACATAGGCCTCGGGCGACAGGCCGGGCAGGGCGCAGGCACGCGGCGCGTTCACAGCGACAGTTGCTGCCGCACCGCCTCGGGCCAGTGCGAGGGGTCGAAGCCGTGTGTCTTGATGAGCGCCAGCGTCACACGCTCCAGCCCGAAGCCGAGGCAGGCGGTGCTGGCCAGCGTGTCGTCGGCGTTGCGGATGCCGAACTTGCCGGAGAAGTGGTCCTGGTGCCAGTTGAAGGAGCAGATTGCGGTCGGCTTCTCTTCGGAGATCACGGGTACGAGGATCTCGAACTTGAGCTTCTGGTCGACTTGGTTGGCCGCCATCATCTTGCCGGCACGGCCGAAGAAGGGGTCGGAGGCGATGTCGCTGCGGGCATCGAGCCCGAGCCCTTGCAGCAGGTTCAGCGAGCGCTGGAGCCAGTCGTTGCGCCACTGCACCACCTCGTCCGAACTGGCGACGCGGATGAACTCGCGCATGCGGAACGATTGCAGCCGGGTCGGCTCGTCCGACGGCTCGTGGCGATAGACCCAGTTGAGCACGGTGACGAGGCGCCCGCCCTGCGGCAGCAGGCCGCTGAAGATCGGGTAGACGGGGTAGCAGGCCGCCGGGGTGAGCATCACCTCGGTGATGTCGAGCAGGTCCTCCCAGCGTTCGCCGGCCTGCGTGCGTGCGGTGATCTCTCGGGCCTGGGTCTCGTTGCCGAAGAAGCTGTGCACCGAGCCGGCGAGCTGCGGGAAGCTGTTCATGTAGCCGACCTTCTCGATCAGCTGCCGCGCCACGATGGGCGGGAACATCAGCTCCTCGGCGCCGTCGTCGGCCGCGGTGTGCGAGACGAGTTCGTTGAAGCCGCGCAGGATCTTCTCAAACACCGGCCCGCGGCCATAGCCGCCGCGGATGCCGGTGGGCAGGATGAGGCCGTGTTCGACCAGGCCTTGGTAGAAGGTGTCGATGTCGTACATCAAATGCCCAGCGTGTCTTTGTGAACGAGCAGCATCGACGCGCTCTTGGCCGCAATGCGTTCGTTCGAGATCATCAGAGACGCCGAAAGCACATCGCGGTAGTGGCGGCCGAGCGAGAACGGCGAGTCGTTCTTGTAGCCGAGCACACCGACGATCTGCAGGGCGCGGTGAACGATCTGCGGTGCCGCGTCCGAGCAGGCGATCTTGAGGTTGTTGAGCCGCAGGGCCCAGGCCATGTCGAGCAGCTCCTGCTCGCTCGCCTGATCGAAAGCCTGCGCAGACGCTTGCCATTGCTGGCGCATGCCCTGCAACTGCGCCGACACCTCGGCTAGGCGCATAGCCGTCGGCGGCACGGTGCCGGGATTTTTGCGCGCTTCACCGCGAACGTAGGCGGCCGCGCGGTTCACGGCATCGGCCGCGATGCCCCACCACAGCGCCGACCAGAGGATGTGCGAGTACGGCACCATGGTCTGGGCGGCGATGTCGCCGAACGCGCCGGGCACGATCTGCTCGACGGGTGCCGACGATTCGAGCCGGAAGCCGGGGCTGCAGGTGCCCCGCATGCCGAGCGTGTCCCACGAGGTGGTCTGGGTGAGGGTGGAGTCTTCGCGCTTCACGAGAACCAGCACCTGGTCGCTCGCGGGCGCCTGCGCATCGCGCCGGCTGGTGACGAGGATGGCGTCGGCGTGGGCGCAATACGAGCCAGTGGTCGCGTCCTTGTTGAGCACGAAGCGCGCGCCCTGTCGTTCGACGGCGCACACGCTCGATCGGGTGTCGCCAAAGGTGCCCACCTCGGACGTCATCGAGGCGAGCAGCGGCTGGTACTTGACCAGATCGCGAAGGTATTCGGCGAAGAAGGCGTCATCGGCTCCATGGCGGACGAGGCAGGCCACCTGGATGTAGTGCATGGCAAGCACCATGCCGCTGGCGCCGCAGCCTTGCGCGAGCGTCGCGCACAGCTGGGCGAGTTGCAGCATCGAGCAACCGGCGCCGCCGAAGGCCTGCTGGACGGGTGCACTCAGCAGCCCTGCATCACGCAGTGCAGCAATGGTCTCCGACGGGAAGCGCGCCTGCGCATCGACCTCGTTCGCATGCCGTGCTGCCACGGTGGTGGTGACCTCGCGGATTGAGTTCAGCAGGGTGTCGAAGCTGGGAATCGGAGCGGTCATGAAGGGCGTGTGGTGCCATGGGCTGCGGCAACCGGGCAAGGATAGCGCTGCGTTTTGGCCTGGCGCATCCCGCAGATGCGGATGCCATCGGTAAATCGTGCGTGCACGAGTCCACACCTCCCTAGAACTTGGGTGCTTCATCGATGGCCCCCTCCATGAAGGGGATTTCATCGCGAGGCAGGATCGCCCATGCTAGCCCTTGCACCCATTCACACGCGCGCCATGTCACACGCCATCGATCAGCTGCACATCGCCCCGCCCGCCTCGGCGCGCCTGCGTGTGGGGCTCGACGTGGTCGACATCCGGCGCGTCAGCGAATCCATCGAGCGGTTTGGTCCGCGTTTCGCACAACGCCTCTTCAGCGACGACGAAATCGCCTACGCCCAGTCCGGCGAGGGTCAGGCCGCCGAGCGTCTGGCCGCACGCTTCGCGGCCAAGGAAGCGGCCATCAAGGCGTTCGACCTGGCCGAACTCGGCGTGGGCTGGCGCGACATCGAGGTCCAGAAATTGCCCAGCGGAGCGTGCCGCCTTGCCCTGCATGGCCGGGCTGCCGCCGAGGCGCAGCGTCTGGGGGTCAGCGAGATCGCACTTAGCCTGAGCCACGACGGCGATTTCGCGGCCGCGGTGGTGACGGCGTTGCTGGCGCCCGGCGCCGATTCCAAGCATTTTTCCTGAGGTTTCCATGAACACGGCTGAAGAGATAGAAGAAAAGATCCGGGAGGTGCTGCGAGACCACGCACGCCTCAGCAAACCTCTGGACCAGATCGACCTGACGACCGATCTCTACCAAGCCGGCATGACCTCCCACGCCAGCGTCAACGTGATGCTGGCGCTCGAAGGTGCGTTCGACATCGAGTTCGCCGACCACATGCTCAAGCGCAGCGTCTTCACCAGCGTGGCGTCGATCCGTGACGCCGTGGCCGAACTCACCCACGCCTGATTCGTGAAATGACACCCATCGCCCAGGACGGCCCACAACGGGTAGTGCTGGGCGGGGTGTGGCACATCTGCGCCACCGCGCCGGGGCGCTGCACCTCTCCCGCACAACTCGACAGCCTCGATCCCGGCGAGTGGCTTGCCTCCTCGTCGCCCGGCACCGCGGCCGCGATGCTGCGCGAGGCCGGCCGCTGGTCGCTCGACGGGCCGCCCCGCCGTTTCGATGCCGAGGACTGGTGGTACCGGACGAGCTTCACGCCGCCACCGCTGGCCGCCGGTGAGCGCTTCTGGCTGGGCTTCGATGGCCTGGCCACCGTGGCCGAGGTCTGGCTCAACGGTCAGCCGATCCTGCGCAGCGACAACATGTTCCTGGCGCACGAGTGCGAGGTGACACCGCATCTGGCCGCAGGCGAGAACCAGCTGGTCATCCACTTCCAGTCGCTCGACGCGCTGCTGGCGGCGAAACGGCCGCGGCCCCGGTGGCGCGTGCCGATGCTGCCGCACCAGCAATTGCGCTGGCACCGCACCACCTTGCTCGGGCGCACGCCGGGGTGGTCGCCTCCGGCCGCCCCCGTGGGGCCGACGGGCGCCGTCTGGTGGGAGCGGCGCGATCCCGTAGCCCCGCTCAGACCACAACTGCATGCAACCGTCGACGCCGAAGGCCGTGGCCTCGTGCGCGTCGACTGTGTCTTGACACCCGCCGCCACCGCGCAGATCGAACGCGTCGAGCTGGAAGTGCGGCAGGGCCAGGACGCCTGGCGCGTGCCGCTCACCCTTCACGGCGAGCATTGCGAGGGCACGCTCGTGGTCGAACGGCCGGCGCTGTGGTGGCCGCACACGCACGGCGAACCGGTGCTTCACCAGGCGCGGCTCATCGTCCATCGGCGTGATGCGTTGCAGCCGGTGGTGCAGGCGCTGCGGCCCTTCGGCTTTCGGCGCATCGAGGCCGACACCGATGGCGGCCGCTTCGAGCTGCGGGTCAATGGCGTGCAGGTGTTCTGCCGCGGCGCCTGCTGGACGCCGCTCGATCCCGTGAGCCTGCTGGCGAGTGCCGATGCCCTGCATGCCACCGTGCAGCAGGCCCGCGACGCCGGCATGAACATGCTGCGGGTGGGCGGCACCATGGTGTACGAGGGCGAGGCCTTCTTCGACGCCTGCGACGCGCTCGGCATGCTGGTGTGGCAGGAGTTCATGTTCGCCAACATGGACTACCCCCAGCAGGACGCGACCTTCGCCGACAGCGTGCGCGCCGAAGCGGCGCAGCAGACGGCGCGCTGGCGGGGGCGGGCCTGTGTCGCCGTCGTGTGCGGCAACAGCGAGGTGGAGCAGCAGGCCGCGATGTGGGGTGCCTCTCGCGAGTCGTGGGCGCCGGCCTTGTTCCACACCACCTTGCGGCAAGCGGTCGAAGCCGCGCTGCCGGGGGTGCCCTACTGGCCCTCCAGCACACACGGCGGCGCGTTTCCGCACCAGGCGAATCGCGGCACCGCGTCGTACTACGGCGTGGGCGCGTACCTGCGCCCGCTCGACGATGCACGCCGGTCCGACCTGAGTTTTGCCACCGAGTGCCTGGCGTTCGCCAACGTGCCCGACGAGCGCACCGTGGCGCGCATGCCCGGCGGCCTGAGCCTGCGGGTGCACCACCCGGTGTGGAAGGAGCGCACGCCGCGCGACCTGAGCGCCGGCTGGGACTTCGAAGACGTGCGCGACCATTACCTCGCCGCCCTGTGGAAGGTCGACCCCGTGAAGTTGCGCTCGGTCGACCACGATCGGTACCTCGCCCTCAGCCGCGTGGTGACGGGCGAGGCGATGGCGGCGGCCTTCGCCGAATGGCGGCGCCCCGGCTCGCGCTGCGGGGGCGCGCTGGTCTGGTTTCTGCGCGATCTCTGGGCCGGGGCCGGCTGGGGCCTGGTCGACGACCGCGGCCTGCCAAAAGCCTGTTTTTACGCCCTGCGCCGTGTGCTGCAGCCGGTGGCGGTGCTCTTCAGCGACGAAGGGGTGAACGGGGTCGCGGTGCATCTGCTCAACGAAAGCGCCGCGCCGATCCTGGGTGAGTTGTGCTTGCGCCTCTATGGCAACGGCGAGGTCCTGGTCGACGAGGCCACCCTGCCGGTGTCGGTGGCGTCTCGCGGCAGCACGAGCCTCGACCTGGCCGAACACTTGGCCGGCTTCACCGACGTGTCCTATGCCTACGGCTTCGGGCCTCCGCCGGTGACGCTGGTCCATGCGCAGCTGAAGGCGCCCGGGGGTCAGGTCCTCAGCGAGGCCTTCCACCTTCCCGCCGGCCCGCTGCAACAGGTGCGCGACGACCTCGGCCTCAGCGCCCGCTATGAGCCGGCCACCGACCAGCTCGTCGTCACGACCACGCATTGCGCGCAGCATGTGCATGTGCAGCTCGACGAGCACCTGCCGGTCGACAACGATTTCCACCTCGCACCCGGCACCACCCGTTCGCTCGCCTTGCAGCGGGTGGATGCGCCCAGCGGCCGACCGCTGAAGGGCTGGGTGTGGGCGCTGAACGCGAGCCGGCCGGTCGCCATCGTGGTGCCGGCATGAGCGCGCCGGGCCGCTCCCAAGCGCGAATCCCGGAGCGCTGTGCGCGGAGGGTCGTCCAATGAGCGCTTTGCCGGCGCAACCCTTCTACTTCGGGCCCGAAGGCAACAGGCTCTTCGGCTGGCTGCACCTGCCCAGCCCCGAAGCGCACCGCGGCCTCGGGGTGGTGGTGTGCAACCCCTTCGGCTTCGAAGAGGTGTGTGCCCATCGCAGCCTGCGCCAGTTCGCGATGGCGTTCAGCGGCGCCGGCTGGCCAAGCCTGCGCTTCGACCACGCCGGTTGCGGCGATTCCGAAGGCGACGAGTTCGCACCCGACGTGCCGGCCCGCTGGCTGGCGGGTGTGAACGCCGCGATCGACACCCTCAAGGCGGCCGCTGGCGTGCAGCAGGTGGTGCTGCTCGGCGTGCGCCTCGGCGCCACGCTGGCGGCGCTGGCAGGCGCCGGTCGCGACGACGTGGCCGGGCTCGTGGCCCTCGCGCCGGTGGTGCGCGGGCGTGGCTACATCCGTGAGCTGACGATGCTGGGGCAAGGCGGTGGCACGGCCGTGGCCTCGCGGGCCGATGTGCTGGAGTCGGCCGGGTTCGTGATGGCGCGTGCGACGGAAGAGCATCTCTCCCAACTCGACCTCCGCCGACTGGAGCGCGCACCCGCCCCACGCGTATTGATCGTTCCGCGCGACGACATCGACGATGGCCTCGACTGGCAGACCCCGCTCAAGGCGCTGGGGGCCGAGGTGCAGATCGAGCGCCTGCCCGGCTACGCCAAGATGATGGAGGATCCGCAGCGGACGGTGACACCGCAACGCATGATCGAAGGCGTGGTGCAGCACCTGCGGCGCTGGGACGAGGCACTGGCGCTGCAACCCGTCACCCCACGGCCGCTTCCTGTCGAGCAGGTGCTGTCGCTGCCGGCCGCTGCGGTGCAGGAGCGGCCGGTGCAGGTACCGACCCGCGACGCGACACCGCTCTTCGGCGTCCTCACCGAGCCCACCGATGCGGCCCTGCAGCCCGGCCGGCCGGCGGTGCTGATGCTCAACTCGGGCGCCGTCCACCACATCGGCCCCAACCGCCTGTGGACGCGGCTGGCGCGGCAGTGGGCCGCACGTGGCGTGACGGTGTTGCGCATCGATCTCTCGGGCGTGGGGGACAGCGCAGCCCGCCCCGGCGCGCCGGAGAACGTCGTCTACTCTGCCCATGCGATGCAGGACGTGAGCGACGCACTGGCCTACCTGCGCGGCACCAAGGGCGCCGGCGAATGCCACCTGCTGGGCCTGTGCTCCGGTGGCTACCATGCCTTCAAGGCTGCGGTGGCGGGGCAGCCGGTCGCGTCGTCGACGGTGATCAACCCGCTCACCTATTTTTGGCACGACGGCGACACGCTGCGCGACGTGAAGGACTACGAGCTGGGTGAGCTGGCCTCGCGCTACCGCGACAAGGTGTTCACGCGCGAGCCGTGGCTGAAGCTGCTGCGCGGTCAGCTCGACGCCCGCGTCATCGTGCAGGTCGGCTTGCGCCGCACCTGGGGGCACGTCGAACCGTACCTGCTGCGGCTGGCGCGCCGGCTGCGCATCCCGCTGCGCGACGATCTGGCCGGCGAGCTGGCGCAGGCGGTGCGGCAAGGCATCCGCCTGCGCTTCGTTTTCGCGGCCCACGCGCCCGGCTACGACCTGCTGCGCAAGCAGGGCGGCAGCGCGATCGACCGGCTGATAGAGCGCCAGCTCGCCTCGCTCGATTTCGTGTCCGACGCCGACCACACCTTCACCCGACTCGAAGCGCGGGAGCGACTGGTGGCGCTGCTCGACCGGCTGGCGCCCATCTCCCGCGCCGCATGAGCGCGCCGGGTCGTCCAGTGAGCACCGCCCAGCGCGACGGCTACCGGATCGATCTCAACGGGCTGCGCGGCCTGGCCGTCGCACTCGTCGTCGCCTTTCATCTGCAGCTCAAGGGCGCGACGGGCGGCTTCATCGGGGTCGACGTGTTCTTCGTGCTGTCGGGCTACCTGATGACGCAGATGGTGTGGCGCCGCATGGAGGAGGGGCGCTTCCACTACGGCGACTACCTGGCTCGACGTGCCGCGCGCATCTGGCCGGCGCTGGCCGTGCTGGTGTCGGGGCTGCTGCTGGCCGGGCTGCTGTGGTTGCCGCCGTTCGATCTGCTGCGCATCGCGGAGCAGGGCGTGGCGACGCTGCTGTTCGTCTCGAACCACCACTTCCTCGCCAGCAGCGGCTACATCACGCATGCAGGCGACTCGCTGTGGCTGCTGCACACCTGGTCGCTGTCGGTGGAGTGGCAGTTCTACATGCTCTACCCGTTGCTGCTGTTCCTGCTGACGCGCTGGGTACCGGTGGCGCGGCGCAGGGTTGTTGCGATGGCCGGGGTGGCCGTGTTGCTGCTGGCGTCGTTCGCCTGGCACTTGTTGCTCGCACGTCAGGCGGCGGAGAGTGGCTTCTTCCTGCTGCCTGCGCGGGTGTGGGAACTGCTGGCGGGGGCGCTGGTGGCACTGCTGGTGCAGGGCCGTCCTGCTGCGGGGGCAAGCGGGCGTGCCGGGCTCGTCAGCTACCTCGGCCTGGCGCTGGTGCTGGGGGGCGCGCTTCTGATGGCGGCCGCGCGGGTGCGCAGCGTCGGGGCGGGGGCGTGGCTCGTGCTGCCGGTCCTCGGGACGGCGATGGTGCTGTGGGCCGATGCCGACAACCGCTTGCTGCGCCTGGGCGTGCTGCAGCGGCTCGGCCTGTGGTCGTATGCGATCTACCTCTGGCACTGGCCGCTCATCATCGGCATGCGCCTGACCGACTACCCGCAGGAGCATCCGCTGGCCACGACGGTGGCCATCGGGTTGGCATCGGTGTTGCTGGGCTGGGCGTCGCATGCGCTGGTCGAACGCCCGCTGATGCGGCGCGGTGCAGGAAGCCTGCGCGTGATCGCAGCACCACTGGCCACGATGGTGGTCGCCGGTGCATCGGTGGGGGTCGTGCTGAGCACCGCGGGGCTGCCGGTTCGACAACCGGGCCACAGCGATTCGCACGCCGCCTACTGGGCCTCGGTACGTGCGCGTTACTTTCCCGATGCCTGCAGCAACTACAAGAAGCCGCTGCAGGAGATCAAACCCTGCCGAATCGACAAGGGCACGCCGGCGCGCGCGCTGGTGATCGGCGACTCGCATGCCGAGCACTACTACGCGTGGTTCGTGACGCACAGCCCGGGCTCGGTCGACTTCTACACCGCGGCCGAGTGCCCACCGGTGCCGCATTGGCGACGCACCCAGCCCGGCTACCACTGTGCGGCCTATTCGGCCGAGGCCTGGCGCAAGGCGCAGCAGGAGCCCTACGACACCGTGGTCGTGGCGGCGCGTTGGGCCACCATCGGCCTTGCCGGCGCGCCGTATTGCCACGAACGCGGCGCGGGCGTGTGCTCGGTGCCCGCGACCTTGTCGGCCAAGCAGCAGGCCGTCCTCGACGAGATGCGGGCCGCCATCGTCGCCACGCTGGCCCGCGGCAAGACGGTGGTGCTGGTCGACAGCGCCGCCGAGTCGACGCTGCGTGTGGCCGACCGTGTCGCCCGCGAGCAGTTCTGGTACGGGCAGGTGCGCCTGAGCCTGCCCGTCTCGGCCCTGCACGCGCAGACCGACTGGATGGAGCCCTTGTTCAAGGGGTTGGAGGCGACCCCCGGCTTCCACCGTGTGAGCCTGCGGCGGCGCCTGTGCGACGCGCGCTCGTGCCGCGTGTACGACGAAGCGCTGAAGCGTCCGATCTACTACGACGAAAGCCACTTTGATCCGCTGTGGATCGAACAGCAGGCCGATCTCTTCGCGCGCTTCGTGAAGCCTTCGTGACAGCGCCGCGGGGTGCGCCGCGTGTGAGGAATGTCGCGCCAGGGCTGTTGGTCCCCGCTCACTCAGGGGGGCCCGCGTGTGCTGTGCATCGAGGGTTCCAAGAGATCTCGCCAATACAATCTTTTGAGCTTTCCGATCCACATACCCGAAGCGAAAGAACCTCATGAGCAAGCAGGCGAAGGTCCCGAAGATCCAAGAGAAAAAGACGCCTGGTTTGGCGGCTTCCAACATGACGGGCACGGGCCCTGGCGGCCTGTCGGTGCGAGCTTTCGCCGAGTGGTACCGCGATCGCGAGCTCGAGCAGTGGGAGCGTTTCGACTACGCCGCGCTCGAGAAGATCGCGAAGGCCATCGAGAAGGTCGAGAAGTCCGGCAAGACCATCTTCGTGATGGGCAACGGCGGCTCGGCGGCCACTGCCTCGCACATCGCCACCGACTGGTCCAAGACTGCAGAGCGTGTGAACAAGCCGCTCATCCGCTGCATCTCGCTCAACGACAACACCGCCTTCATGACGGCCATCGGCAACGATCTCGGCTACGACGAGATCTTTGCGCGCCAGCTGCGCAACCTGTGCGGCAAGGGTGACCTGGTCGTCATCATCTCGGGCTCGGGGAATTCGCCCAGCGTCTTGAAGGCCAACGACTACGCCAAGAGCGTGGGCGCCACGACGGTCGGCCTCACCGGCTTCACCGGCGGCAAGCTGCGCAAGGACGTCGACATCTGCTTCCACGTCGAGAGCGACCAGTACGGCGTGATCGAAGACATGCACATGGCCGCGGGATCGATCCTCGCGTTCTACCTGAAGCAGCGCAAGTGATGCTGCGGTGATCCACTACGTCACGCAAAACGGGATCGGCAACGCCTGGGTTGCCAACGAGCTGAGCCGCGTCGAAGCGGCCGGCATCCCGGTGGCGCTGCATGCTATGCGCGCGCCCGACAAGCTGCTGCACGACTCCGACTGGGCGGTGGCGATGAACCGTCGCACCGAGCTGATGTACCCGCTGCCGCTGGTGGCGATCTTCTTCTCGTTGCTGGCCGCACCGTTCCGCTTTCGCGGGCGCTTCCTCTCGGCGCTGTGGAATGCCTTCTTCGGCCGCCGCGAGCACCTGCGTGCCCGGCTCGCCGGCATTGCCCACCTGGTGGTGGCCGTGCACTGGGCGACCGGCATCCTGAAGAGCGGCCGCAAGGTGTCGCAGATCCATTCGCAGTGGATCAACTCCTGCGGCACGATCGCGATGTATGGGGCATGGCTGCTCGATGCACCGTTCAGCTGGACGGGCCATGCGACCGACCTCTTCCGCAACCGCAGTGCCTTGCTCGACAAGATCGAGCGCGCGAACTTCATCATCTGCATCTCGACCTTCCACCGCGACTTCTACCTGAAGCATGGTGCGCGGCCCGAGCAACTGGTGATCGCCTACTGCGGCATCGACCTCTCGTGGTTCTACCCACCGACCGAGGCGCGTGATCCGAACAAGACCTACCGCATCGTCTCGTCGGGCCGTCTGGTCGAGAAGAAGGGCTTCTCCGACCTGATCGACGCCTGCAAGATCCTCGTCAACCGCGGCGAGAAGTTCGAGTGCGTGATCGGCGGCAGCGGCCCGCTCGAAGCCGAGCTCCAACGCACAGATCAAGCGCCTCAACCTGACCGACCGCATCAGCGTGACCGGCAAGGCCCTGCTGCAAGAGAAGATCGTCGACTTCATGCACGAAGGCGACGTCTACGTGCTGCCCTGCGTGTGGGCGAGCGATGGCGACGTCGACGGCCTGCCGCAGATGATCATGGAAGCGATGGCGAGCGGCCTGCCGGCGATCTCGACGCGCCTCGTCGGCATCCCCGACCTGCTGCAGCATGAAGACACCGGTTTGCTCGTCGAGCCCAATCAGCCGGCACAGCTGGCCGATGCGATGGCCCGCTTGATGCATGACCCGGCACTGGCGGCGCGGCTGTCCGCAAACGGGCAGCAGCTGCTCAAGAAGACTTTCGACCTGAACAACTGCCTCGAGCCGTTGATCGACAAATTCCGCCAGAGCCTGGCTGCCGCTGCCCCTGGGCAACGCAGCACCGGCCCGGCCACACCAACCAGGGTGACGACATGATCATTTCGCAAACCCCGTACCGGGTGAGCTTCGCCGGTGGCGGCACCGACCTGCCGGCCTTCTATCGACAGGAGTACGGTGCCGTGCTGTCGATGGCCATCGACAAGCACATGTATGTCACGGTGAGCCCGCGCTTCGAGAAGACGGCGCGGGTGGCCTACACCAAGGTGGAGATCGCCGAGTCGATCAACGACATCCAGCACGAGCTGGTGCGCGAGGCACTGCGGATCACCGGCCTCAGCCGCCACATCGAGATCACGACGGTGGGTGACGTACCGGCCGGCACGGGCATGGGCTCATCGAGTTCGCTGACCGTCGGCTTGCTGCAGGCGCTCTACGCCTACAAGGGCCAGATCATCAGCGCGAAGAACGTCGCCGAGCAGGCCTGCCAGATCGAGATCGACATCCTCGGCAAGCCGATCGGCAAGCAGGACCAGTACGCCGCCGCCTTCGGCAACCTCAACTACATCCGCTTCAACCCCGACGACACCGTCGACGTGGAGCCGGTGCCAGCGCCGGCCGAGACGATGAAGGAGCTGTCGAGCCGCATGATGCTGCTCTACACCGAGCAGCAGCGCGATGCCGACGGCATCCTGAAGCGCCAGAGCGAAGGCACGAAAGACCGCATGCCGGTGCTGCGTGCGATGCGCGATCTGGCGCAGGAGATGCGACTGGCCATCACCGGCCCGGGCGGCCTCGATGAGTTCGCCCGCCTGCTGCACCAGGGCTGGGAACTGAAGCGTTCGCTGGGCTTCGGCATCAGCATGGAGCGTGTGGACGCCTGGTACGAACAGGCCCGCAAGCTGGGTGCGCAAGGCGGCAAGCTGCTCGGTGCCGGCGGTGGCGGGTTCCTGTTGCTGGTCGCGCCGAAAGAGCGCCACAACCTGATCCGCGATGCACTTGGCAATCCGCGCGAGCTGACGCTCGACATCGACCGCCGCGGCGGCCGTGTCATCTTCATCAGCGACCATCAGCGTCTGTTGCACAACCAATAAGAGGAACGGCCCAGTGCGAGTGCTCATCACCGGCGGCGCCGGTTTCATCGGTTCCCACACCGCCGACGCGCTGCTGCGCGAGGGCTACCAGGTGCGCGTGCTCGACTCACTCGAAGAGCCGGTGCACCCCGGCCACGCGAAGCCGGCCTACCTCGACCCGCGCATCGAATTCATCCGTGGCGACGTGCGCAACGAAGCCGTGCTGCTCGACGCCTTGCGCGGTAGCGATTACGTCTACCACCTGGCGGCTTTCCAGGACTACCTGCCGACCTTCAGCCGCTTCTTCGACGTCAACGTGACCAGCACCGCGCTGATCTACGAATTGATCGTGCGCGAGAAGCTGCCGGTGAAGAAGGTGATCGTGGCCTCCAGCCAGGCCGCTCTCGGCGAAGGCCTGTACCACGACGCCGCTGGCCGTGCCGTGCTGCCCGACATCCGTCCGACCGAGCAGCTTGAACGCGGCGTGTGGGAGGTGCAGGCGCCCAAGGGCACGACCGGTCCGCTTACCTGGCAGCCAACCGACGAGACGGTCGCCAACCCACAGAACCAGTACGGCCTGTCGAAGATCGCCGAAGAGCGCGTGGCGCTCTCGCTCGGCAAGCGCTACGGCATCCCGAGCGTGGCGATGCGCTACTCCATCGTGCAGGGCCCGCGCCAGAGTTTCTACAACGCGTACAGCGGCGCCTGCCGGGTGTTTTCCTTGAGCTTCCACCTCGGTCGCGAGCCGATGATCTACGAAGACGGCCAGCAGGTGCGCGACTTCGTGAACGTGCAGGACGTGGTCGACGCGAATCTTCTCGTGCTGCGTGACGAGCGTGCGGACTACGAGATGTTCAACGTCGGCGGCGACAAGGCGCACACCGTGGCGTCGTTCGCGACCGTGGTGGCCGAAGTCTTCGGTGCCAAGGGCTACAAGGCCGAGCCCTGCGGCAAGTTCCGCTTCGGCGACACGCGCCACATCTGCTCCGACGTGAGCAAGCTCAAGTCGCTCGGCTGGAAGCCGACGCGCACGGTTCACGAGAGTGTCGAGGCGTACAAGGCGTGGCTCTCCACCGCCGACAACGCGGCGCAGATCCTCGACTACTGCAACCAGCAGATGGCCGCGCTCAACGTCGTGCGCGACGTCAACAAGGCGTGAACGCGACCCAGCGGAAGACCAAGGCAGTGCTGCTGGCCGGTGGCCTCGGCACACGCCTGCGGCCGCTGACAAACACGGTCCCGAAGTGCTTGGTCGAGATTGCCGGTCGGCCCTTGCTGGACTACTGGTTCCGGGCGCTGCGTGACGCTGGCATCACCGATGTGCTGGTGAATAACCATCACCTACCCGACGCGGTGCGGGCCTTTCTCGACGCGAAGAAGCGTGAGGGCTTCAACGCTGTCGAAGCCTACGAATCAACGCTTTTGGGCTCGGCTGGCACCGTGGCGCACAACCGCGCTTGGGCCGAGGACGCCGACGACGTGCTCATCATCTATGCCGACAACCTGTCGAGCCTGGACCTGCGAGCCTTCATGGCCGGCCACCGGGCACATGGCTTGCCCATGACGATGCTGCTGTTCCATGCGCCCAATCCGAAGGCCTGCGGCATTGCCGAGGTCGATGCGAGCGGGCGCATCGTCGATTTCGTCGAGAAACCGGCCGAGCCGAAGTCGGACCTGGCGAATGCAGGGGTGTATGCGGTGACCGCCGATGCCTGGCGCGAGATGGCCGATGCCAAGGCCTTCGACCTCGGCTTCGACGTGCTGCCGAAGTTCGTGGGCCGCATGCAAGGCCATGTGCACGAGGGCTACCACCGCGACATCGGTAACCTGGAGGCGCTGGAAGCTGCGCGGGCCGAGGCGCCGCGGGTCTTTGCTGGCCGATTCAACTGATTCAGACAAGAGGACAAGACATGAAAGTGCTGGTGACAGGCGGAGCGGGTTATGTGGGCAGCGCGTGCCTGCGCAAGTTGCTGGCCGAGGGCCACGACGCGATCGCGTTCGACAACCTCTCCGAAGGGTATGAAGCTGCCGTGCCCGCGGGCAAGCTGGTCAAGGGCGACATTGCCGACACGGCCGCGCTGGCCAAGGTGATGAAGGATCACGGCAGCGAGGCCGTGATGCACTTCGCCGCGGCCACCTACGTGGGCGAGTCGGTGACCAACCCCGACCACCACTACAACAACAATATCGCCGGCACGCTGAGCCTCTTGCGCGCTATGCGCGAGGCCAAGGTCAACCGCATGCTCTTCTCCAGCACCTGCGCGACCTACGGCGATAACCCGGTGGTGCCGATGAACGAGACCGCCGCACAGATCCCGTGCAGCCCGTATGCACGCACCAAACTGGCGGTCGAGTGGATGATCCGCGACTTCGCGCATGCCTATGGCCTGGGCTTCACGCTGCTGCGCTACTTCAACGCCTCGGGCGCCGACCGGGATGGCGAGTTCGGCGAGGCGCATGACCCCGAGACGCACCTGATTCCGCTGCTGCTGCAGGTGGCCCTCGGCCAGCGCGACAAGCTGATGCTCTACGGCGACGACTACCCCACGCCCGATGGCACCTGCATCCGCGACTACGTGCACACCGACGACCTGGCCCAGGCACACATGCTCGCCATCATGGCGACCACGCCGACGACGGCCGAGGTGTTCAACATCGGGACCGGCAATGGCCAATCGGTGAAGGAAGTGCACCGTGCCTGCGAAGAGGTCACGGGCAGGAAGATCCCCTTGCAGGTCACCGCCCGTCGCCCGGGCGACGCACCGGCGCTGGTGGCCGACCCGACCAAGCTCAAGACGCAGCTGGGCTGGAAGCCTGAGTTCTACGACATCAAGCGCACCGTCGAGACGGCCTGGGCCTGGCACCAGAAGTACCCGAAGGGCTACGCCGACAAGGTGAAGGCCCAGCGCTGAGAGCGCGCGGTCCGGGCTAAAGAAAACGGCGCCTCGAAAGGCGCCGTTTTTCATGGAGCGTGATGGATCATGCGGCGACGTGCTGCTGCAGGAAAGCCTGCACCTCGGCATGCGCGGCAACGATGGCGTGGGCCTGAGTCGTCTCCGGTCGCGGGTGGTTGGCAGGGCGGAAAAGCAGCGTGCGGCCCACGCCGGCCCGCGCACCGGCCTGGATGTCGGTCTCCATGTCGCCCAGCAGCACGGAGGCTGGCAGGTCGACGTCGAACTCCTGCGCGGCCTGCAGGATCATCCCCGGGTTGGGCTTGCGGAACGGTGACTCGGCCTTGTAGTGCCCGATGCCATGCTCGGCGTGGTACGGGCAGAAGTACACCTTGTCGATGACCGCGCCGCGCGAGGCGAATTCGCCGCACATCCACTCGGTGAGCACGTGGAAGTCGGCCTCGGTGTACTTGCCGCGGCCGATGCCGGCCTGGTTGGTGATCACGAAGACAAGGTAGCCCCGCTCGCGTGCCGTGCGCACGAGGTCGAAGATGCCGTCGACGAAATCGAAGTCTTCGCGCTTGTGCACGTAGGCGTGATCGATGTTGATCACGCCGTCGCGGTCGAGGAAGAGGGCAGGGCGGCCCACGTGAACGCCGCGCTTACTCGTGGTAGTCGTAAGCCTGGAAGCCGGCCATCTTGACCAGGCTGTCGCGGCGCGCCGAGTTGTAGTCGGCTTCGACCATTTCCTTCACCAGCTCCTGCAGCGAGGTGGTGGGCACCCAGCCGAGCTTCTGCTTGGCCTTGCTCGGGTCGCCGAGCAGCGTTTCCACTTCGGTGGGGCGGAAGTAGCGCGGGTCCACGCGCACGATCACGTCGCCGACCTTGCACTTGGCCTTGTCGCCTTCGACCTTGCTCACGGTACCGATCTCGTTCACGCCTTCGCCGGTGAAGGTGACGGTCACGCCCAGCTCCTTGGCCGCGAACTCGACGAACTGGCGCACGCTGTACTGCACGCCGGTGGCGATGACGAAGTCTTCGGGCTTGTCTTGCTGCAGCATGAGCCACTGCATCTCGACGTAGTCGCGCGCATGGCCCCAGTCGCGCAGCGCGCTCATGTTGCCCAGGTGCACGCAGTCCTGCAGGCCGAGTGCGATGCGGGCGATGGCGCGGGTGATCTTGCGCGTCACGAAGGTCTCGCCACGCAGCGGGCTCTCGTGGTTGAAGAGGATGCCGTTGCACGCGTAGATGCCGTAGGCCTCGCGGTAGTTGACCGTGATCCAGTAGGCGTACATCTTCGCCACGGCGTACGGGCTGCGCGGGTAGAAGGGTGTGGTTTCCTTCTGCGGGATCTCCTGCACCAGGCCGTAGAGACCCGAGGTGCTGGCCTGGTAGAAGCGGGTCTTCTTTTCCAGCCCGAGGATGCGGATCGCCTCGAGGATGCGCAGCGTGCCGATGCCGTCGGCATTCGCGGTGTACTCGGGCGTCTCGAAGCTCACCGCCACATGGCTCATGGCGGCGAGGTTGTAGATCTCGTCGGGCTGCACCTGCTGGATGATGCGGATCAGGTTGGTGCTGTCCGTCAGGTCGCCGTAGTGCAGGATGAAGTTCTTGTTGTCGACGTGCGGGTCCTGATACAGGTGGTCGATGCGATCGGTGTTGAAGAGGCTGGAGCGGCGCTTGATGCCGTGCACCTCGTAGCCCTTCTTGAGCAGCAGCTCGGAGAGATACGCGCCATCCTGGCCGGTCACGCCGGTGATGAGGGCTACTTTCTTGTGGGACATGGTCGGTCTCTTGAGGATGGTCGAAAGAATTATTGGCGGAACGGCGCCGTCTCGTAGGTGAGGCGCAGGCCGTCTTGCAGGCTGGTCTTGGCGCGCCAGCCGAGCGAGGCGAGGCGGCTCACGTCGAGCAGCTTGCGCGGCGTGCCGTCGGGCTTGCTGCTGTCGAAGACGATCCAGCCCTCGAAGCCCACCACTTTCATCACCGACTCGGCCAGTTCGCGGATGGTCACGTCTTCACCCGTGCCGATGTTGACCAGCGGGCCGTCGTAGCCCTGTTCGGCCAGGTGCACGCAGGCGTCGGCGAGGTCGTCGACGTAGAGGAACTCGCGCTTGGGGGTGCCGCTGCCCCACACCACGTATTCGCTGTCGCCACGCTCGCGTGCTTCGTGAGCCTTTCGCAGCAGGGCGGGCAGCACGTGGCTGGTGGCAAGGTCGTAGTTGTCGTTGGGGCCGTAGAGGTTGGTGGGCATCACGCTCACGTACTGGCGACCGTATTGCGCGTTGTAGGCGTCGCAGAGCTTGATGCCGGTGATCTTGGCGATGGCGTACGGCTCGTTGGTCTGCTCCAGCGGGCCGGTCAGCAGGTAGTCTTCCTTGATCGGCTGCGGGCAGTCGCGCGGGTAGATGCAGCTGGAGCCGAGGAACATCATCCGCTGCAGGCCGGCCAGGTGCGCGCCGTGGACCAGGTTGGCCTCGATCATCAGGTTCTGATAAAGGAAGTCGGCGCGATAGGTGTTGTTGGCCTGGATGCCGCCCACCTTGGCGGCGGCGATGAAGCTGTAGTCGGGCTTCTCGGCGGCGAGGAAGGCATGCACCGCCTTCTGGTCGAGCAGGTCGAGCTTCGGCATGCGTGCGCGTCACGATGCGGGTGTAGCCGGCCGATTGCAGGCGGCGCACGATGGCGCTGCCCACCATGCCGCGGTGGCCTGCGACGTAGATCTTTGCGTTCTTGTCCATGGGGTCAGGTCTTGCTTCAGCCGCGGCCGTAGGTGTCCTCGAAGCGCACGATGTCGTCTTCGCCGAGGTAGCTGCCCGACTGCACTTCAATGATTTCGAGCGGCACCTTGCCGGGGTTCGCCAGGCGATGCGTCTGGCCGAGCGGGATGTAGGTGCTCTGGTTCTCGCTGAGCAGGATGACCTTGTCGCCGTTGGTCACCTCGGCGGTGCCGCTCACCACGATCCAGTGTTCGGCGCGGTGGTGGTGCATCTGCAGCGACAGGCTCGCGCCGGGCTTGACCATGATGCGCTTGACCTGGAAGCGCGGGCCGGCGTCGATGCTGTCGTACCAGCCCCACGGACGGTGCACCTGGCGGTGCAGGGTGTGCTCGCTGCGGCCCGAGCTTTGCAACTGGTTGACGATGTGCTTGACGTCCTGGCTGCGGCTGCGGTCGGCGACCAGCACCGCATCGGGTGTCTCGACGACAACGACGTTGTCCAGGCCGACCACGCCGACCAGGCGGTTGGTCGCGTGCACCAAGGTGTTGCGGCTGTCGCGCAGCATCGCGTCGCCGATGGCGGCGTTGCCCTGGCTGTCTTTCTCGCTGACTTGCCAGACGGCGTCCCAGGCGCCGAGATCCGACCAGCCGGCTGCCAGCGGCACCATGCTGATGTCGAACTGGCCAGAGCCCGGGCACTTCTCCATCACCGCGTAGTCGACCGACTCGCTGGGGATGGCGGCGAACTCCGCCTTGCCCGGGCGCACGAAGCTGGCGTCGACCTTGTGGCTGGCCCACGCGGCGCGGGTGGCGCTGGCGATGTCGGGGCGGAAGCGCTCGAGTGCCTTCAGCCAGACCGAGGCGCGCACCACGAACATGCCGCTGTTCCAGAAATAGCCGCCTGCGGCCAGGTAGCGCTCGGCGGTGGCCGCGTCGGGCTTTTCGACGAACTGCGCGACCTTGCTGCCATCGGCCCGGATGTAGCCGTAGCCCGTCTCGGCGCGGTCGGGCGTGATGCCGAGGATGACGAAGGTGCCGTTGGCGGCGTCGCGCACGGCCTGGCGCAGCGCGGTGGTGAATGCGGCTTCGTCGGTCACCGTCTGGTCGGCCGGGGTCACGACGAGCACCGGGTCCTGGCCGGCAGCGGTGGCTTGCAGCGCAGCCAGCGTCATCGCGGGGGCGGTGTTGCGCCCCATCGGCTCGAGCAGCACGGCAGCGGGCGGCAGCTCGAGTTCACGCAACTGGTCGAGGACCAAGAAGCGGTGTTCCTCGTTGCCCACGATGCAGGGCGCCGCGACCTCCAGGCCCTCGGTGGCCAGGCTAGCCAGGCGGGTGGCCGCCTGTTGGAAAAGACTGCGGTTGCCTTGCAGCACCAGGAACTGCTTGGGGTACTGCGCACGCGAGAGCGGCCAGAGCCGGGTGCCGCTGCCGCCCGCCATGATGACGGGCTGGACGGCGATGGGGGCGGCGCTATTTGCGGGGGGTGTGAGAGCCATGGATGTTCTGAGTGCGGGCCTGGGCGGCGGAAGGTGGATCTTCGCCGCAGCGCTTTACCGGAGGGTGACTTCGCCGGTGCACCCGGTGATGGTGACCTGGTACGCCGTCGCGCTGGCAACGGTGCGGTCCTCGCGGCTCACGCTGCAGCGCAAAGCCAGGCTGCGGGTGGGCAGATACGTCAGGCCCAGGCCGTAGCCCTTGACGGCTTCGCTTTGCGAACTGCTGAGCGTACCTTTGCGCTGGCGCACATTGCCATTCAGGGAAATTTTGCCGGTGAGCTCGTACTGGGCATCGATGGCAAAGGTGGTGCCCAGGCGGGTGTTGTCGACGGGCAGCGCTTCGCCCCCCTCTCCGCCGGCGGTGGGGCTGAAGGTGGTTTCCTTGCCGGTGTCGCGCGTGGCCGCGGCCGTCAGGCTCAGCCGGCCGGTGGGTCGGTAGCTCCAGCTCAGGGCGCCGGTGGTCTCGGAGAGATCGGCGTTGGTGCCGAGCGAATGGGTTTCCTTGGTGGCGCTCAGCCGGGCGTTGAAGGTGCTGGCGCCGCCGGTGGCCCAGATGGCGGTGAGGTCGATGTCGCGCCGCTTGATCTCGTCGGTGACGGGAACGGCATCCTGCTCGCCGCGGGTCACACGCACGCCGGCACCGAGCGTGAGCTTGCCGCCGACGGCCCAGCGCAGCCCGGTGCTGACCATGTCTTGCGTGTAGTCGCGGCCGGTCGCGGATTGGATCTCCAGCGTGCGGTGCTCGTAGCCCAGGTCGAAGCTCAGGTTCGAGGCCAGGCCGTAGCGCGCCGAGGCGGTGGCTTGCTGGGTGCGCTGGTCGCTCAGGAAGGTCGACCCATCGGACGCGATGAAGTTGTTGAGGCTGTTGCGGGCGCTGTAGCGCAGAGTGCCCGACAGCGTCTCGATCGTTTCCCAGTCCAGGCCGCCGAGCACGGAGTAGCTCTTGTTGTTGAGGCCTGACACATCGTTGTAGCGGTGGACCTGGGCCTCTGCATCGGCAAACACCCGCTGGCGGCCGAACCGCAGGTTCACCCCGCCGAGCAGGCCGGTGCTGGAATAAAAATCGCTGGTTTCAGCGCCTGGGCGGCTGCGGTTCACGTTGGAATCGTGCGTGAAGCCCTGGCTGATGCCGATGTAGTACGGGCTTTCCTCCTGGGCCTGGGCAAATGCCGCGGTCGTGGCCGCCAGGCAGCCGATGGAGGCCGCCAGTTTCAGGGCGGCACCGCAAGGATGTGTCGGGCTCTTGTTCATGTGATGGGCTCGGCAGTGACGTGCGCCCATGGGGCACGGGGGCAGATCAGTACGCGTTGCGGTCGAAGAACACGAGCCGGATGGTACGCACAATGATTTGCAGGTCGAGCGCCAGCGACCAGTTGCGCAGGTACTCGAGGTCGTATTCGACGCGGGCCTGCATCTTGTCGACCGTGTCGGTCTCGCCGCGCTGGCCGTTCACCTGGGCCCAGCCGGTGATGCCGGGCTTGACCTTGTGGCGCACCATGTAGGCCTTGACGATGCGGCGGTACTCCTCGTTGTGTGCAATCGCGTGCGGGCGCGGTCCGACGATGCTCATGCGCCCCTGCAACACGTTGAAGAACTGCGGCAGTTCGTCGAGCGAGGTCTTGCGGATGAAGGCGCCGAACGGGGTGATGCGTGCATCGCCCTTGGTCGCCTGCTTGACGACCGAGCCGTTGTCCTGCGTGGTCATCGAGCGGAACTTGTAGACCGTGATGTCTTCGCCGTCGAGGCCGGTGCGGCGCTGCTTGAAGATCACGGGCCCCGGTGAACTCATCTTCACGCCGATCGCGATGGCGAGCAGCAAGGGCGAGATGAGCACCAGGATGATCGAGGCCAGCACCACGTCGCTCACCCGCTTGACCAGTTCGTTGGTGCCGGTGAAGGGGGTTTCGCAGATGCCCACGATGGGCAGGCCGTTCATGTCCTGCAGGCGCCCCTGGATGATGCTGATGCCGAAGATGTCGGGCACGAAGAAGAGCGAGGCCGTGGTGTCCTGCATCTGCTCGAGCAGCTCGACGATGCGAGGCTGGGAGCCGAGAGGTAGCGTGATGAAGACCTCGTGGATGCCGTGACGGCGGATGAAGTCGGCCACGTCTTTCAGGCCGCCTTTGACCTGTTCCATCGCGAGGCCGTCGACACGCGCGTCGGCGCGGTCATCGAAGTAGCCGAGGAAGTCGACGCCCTTGTCTTCGCTCAGCGTCAAGGCGCGCATGACCTTCACGCCCTGCGGCCCGGCGCCAATGACGATGGCGCGGCGGCGCGCTTCAGGTTGCGACAGCTGGTGGAGCACGATGCGGCGCCCGACCCACACCCCCAGCCACTGCACGACGGGCGTGGCCACCACCCAGATGATGAGCGCCTGCTGCTCGAAATAACTCAGGCTGCGGGTGACGTAGCCGCACAGCAGCAGCACACCCATCAGCACGACCCATGAGGAGACGATGTCGACCCCGGCGGCGATCAGGTTCTGGCGAAAGCGGTTGTGGCCGGGGAAGGTGAGGGCGAACACGAGCAGGCACAGCACCAGCTCAGGCCGCCCGATGAACGCGTCGAGGTAGAGATTGGCACCGAGGAAGGTGACGACGGTGATGGTCGGTTCGAGAAACGCAGCCGCGAGCGACGTCACCGATTGCGGAGCGCTGTAGAACGTTCGCTTGTACGGTCGGTCTTCAAACATTGCTACGGGTTGGTCCACGAGGCATCGCCTCCATCGATGTGGTCGAGCGCTGACAAGCGTTGACCGCAGGAATTCTCACCCAAGACATGTGACAGACCGGACCCGCAAGTGTGGGGGGACATTCGTTTTAGGGAGGTGGCGATGCGTTGAATGCGTCACGAATCGTGACCTTCCAATGGCGCGTTGGAGGGCCGTGTCGCGCTGTCGGTGTGACATAACCCCGCCCCTACAATTCCCCGATGCCTACCCCCTTCGATACCCCTCTCGGGGCGCGCTTTTTCGCGTCGCTGGGCTCAGCCGCGATGGAGCGCATCACCTTGTTGCTCAACCACGTGGTCGCTGCCGAAACCGTGGCGACCGAGCGGCTGAAAGCCCACAGCGGCCGCAGCCTGCAACTGGTGTGGACGGGGTGGCCGCCGCTGCTGCCACCGCCTCCTGTGGTGGCCTTCACCATCACGCCGGCGGGGCTGTTCGAATGGTGCGGCGATCAGGTGCCGGCGCAGCCCGACCTGCGGGTGAGCGTCGATGCCTCCAACCCCATGAAGCTGGCCAGCCTGTGGCTGGCGGGCGTTCGTCCACAGGTCGTGATCGAGGGTGATTCGGCCCTCGCCGCCGATGTGAACTGGCTCATCGACAACCTGCGCTGGGACGTCGAAGACGATCTCGCCCGCATCCTCGGCCAGGCACCGGCGCATGAGCTCACGCGGGTGGCGTCGGGCATTGCGGGCGGCTTTCGCGAGGCGGTGCGCGTGCTGCAAGGGTTGATGTCGCGCCCGCCCCGATGAGGCATCTCTTCCGGCTGGTCTTCATCGTCTTCACCGTCCTGCGTTTCGGGCTGGACGAGCTGGCGCTGTCCGGCTTCAAGCAGGGCTGGGTGCGTGCGCTGGTGCGGGTGATGACACTCGGCCGGCGCCTCGATGCGCCGCCCGGTCGCCGCCTGCGCGAGGCGCTTGAGCGGCTCGGCCCGATCTTCGTCAAGTTCGGTCAGGTGCTTTCGACCCGGCGCGATCTGCTGCCGCCCGAGGTGGCCGATGAGCTGGCGCGCCTGCAGGACCGGGTGCCGCCGTTCCCGGCCCCGGTGGCGCGTGCTCTGGTCGAAAAGGCCTATGGCCTGCCGATCGAAGCCGTCTTCGCGAGTTTCGAGGCCGAGCCGGTGGCCAGCGCGTCCATTGCGCAGGTGCATTTCGCCACGCTGAAAGACGGCCGCGAGGTCGCGGTGAAGGTGCTCCGCCCCGGCATGCTGGCGGTGATCGACGACGACCTGTCGCTGCTGCGCACGCTGGCCCGCTGGGTCGAGCGGCTGTCGGCCGACGGCAAGCGGCTCAAGCCGCGCGAGGTGGTCGCCGAGTTCGACAAGTACCTGCACGACGAGCTCGACCTCGTGCGCGAGGCGGCCAACGCGGCGCAGCTTCGCCGCAACATGGATGGCCTGAACCTGGTGATGGTGCCCGAGATGATCTGGGACCTGTGCACCTCGGGCGTGATCGTGATGGAGCGCATGTACGGCGTGCCGATCAGCCAGACGCAGCGCCTGCGGGAAGCCGGGGTCGATATCAAGAAGCTCGCGCGCGACGGCGTGACGATCTTCTTCACCCAGGTCTTCCGCGACGGCTTCTTCCACGCCGACATGCATCCCGGCAACATCCAGGTGAGCGTCGACCGCGCGACCTTCGGCCGCTACATCGCGCTCGACTTCGGCATCGTGGGCACGCTGACCGAGGTCGACAAGGACTACCTCGCGCAGAACTTCATCGCGTTTTTCCGCCGCGACTACAAGCGCGTGGCCGAGCTGCACCTCGAATCGGGCTGGGTGCCGGCGGGCACCCGCGTCGACGAGCTGGAAGGCGCGATCCGCGCCGTGTGTGAACCGCACTTCGACCGGCCGCTGAAAGACATCTCGCTCGGCCAGGTGCTGCTGCGCCTGTTCCAGACCTCGCGGCGCTTCAACGTCGAGATCCAGCCGCAGCTCGTGCTGCTGCAGAAGACGCTGCTCAACATCGAAGGACTGGGCCGCCAGCTCGATCCCGAAGCTCGACCTCTGGAGCACCGCCAAGCCCTTCCTCGAGCGCTGGATGAACGACCAGATCGGCTGGCGCGGCCTGGTCGAGCGGCTGAAAAAGGAAGCGCCGCATTGGGCGCAGCTGCTGCCCGAGCTGCTGCGACTGGTGCACCACGCCTTGCAGCAGTCCGGACGGGGCGCCGACACCCGCCTGGTCGAAACCCTGCTGGCCGAGCAGCGCCACACCAACCGGCTGCTGCGGGTGCTGATCTACGGCGGCCTGGGCTTTGCGGTCGGGGTGATCGTGACAGCGGCGCTGCGCTGGTCGAGCGGCTGACAGGCAGGGTTCGCCCGCAGGGGGCGGCCTTTTTTTGTCTCCCTGGAACAGATAATGCTGGCCGGTCGCCCGGGGCGGGCGCCGCCCCTTCCAGCCAACATCAGCCAACACGATCCGCGAGCCAAGGCCGAATGAACACCACCCTCATCTCCTTTGTCGTGCTGTACCTCCTGGGCACCCTGGCGCTCGGCGTCTGGGCCGGCACCCGCATCAAGAACACCACCGACTTCGCCATCGCCGGGCGCAGCCTGCCGCTGATCATGGTGATCACCACCACCTTCGCCACCTGGTTCGGCGCCGAGACGGTGATGGGCATCCCGGCCAAATTCGTGCAGAGCGGACTGGGCGCGATCGTCGAAGACCCGTTCGGCGCGGGCACCTGCCTGATCCTCGTGGGCATCTTCTTCGCCGCCAAGCTCTACAAGCACAACCTGCTCACCATCGGTGACTTCTACCGCCAGCGTTACGGCAAGGGCATCGAGGTCTTCTGCTCGGTGGCCATCATCCTGAGCTACCTCGGCTGGGTGGCCGCGCAGATCACCGCACTCGGCCTGGTCTTCACCGTGCTCACCAACGGTGCCATGGGCGAGACCGCCGGCATGATCGTCGGCACGCTGGCCGTGCTGATCTACGTGGTGGTCGGCGGCTTTCTTGCGGTCGCCTGGACCGACTTCATCCAGATGATCGTGCTCGTCGTCGGCCTGGCGATCATTGCGGTCTTCGCGAGCGACCTGGCCGGCGGCTCCGACAAGGTGCTCGCCCTGGCCAGCCAGAAGGAGCTGTGGAACTTCCTGCCGCCGCCCACCTTCACCGAGGTGGCGATGTTCGTCGGCGCCGCCCTCACGATGATGCTCGGGAGCATCCCGCAGCAAGACGTCTTCCAGCGGGTGATGTCGGCCAAGAATGCCAACACCGCGCGCAACGGTGCCGTGATCGGCGGCGTGAGCTACATCCTCTTTGCGTTCGTGCCGATGTTCATCGTGCTGAGCGCGGTGGTGGTGATGGGCGATTCCGCCCTCGAGATGGCGAAGAACGACTACCAGCGGCTGCTGCCCACCTTCGTGCTGACGCAGATGCCGCTCATCATGCAGATCATCTTCTTCGGTGCGCTGCTGTCGGCCATCAAGAGCACCTCGTCGGCCACGCTGCTCGCCCCGAGCACGAGCTTCGTCGAGAACATCCTGAAGAACCTGCGCCCCGGCATGACCGACAAGGAGCAGCTCTTCGCGATGCGCGCCACCATCGTCGCCTTCGCCGGGCTGGTGCTGGCCTATGCCATCGCGATGAAGGGCACCCCGATCTACGACCTGGTGTCGGCGGCGTACCAGGTCACGCTGGTTGGCGCTTTCGTGCCGCTCGTCTTCGGCCTCTACTGGAAGCGTGCGACGACCCAGGGCGCGGTCACCTCGGTCGCGGCCGGTATCGCGGTGTGGATCGCCTTCTTCCCGCAGGTGTCGAACTTCGGAGAGGTCTTCCCCGGCCAGCTGGCCGGTTTGATCGCCGCGCTGGTGGGCATGCTCGTCGGATCGCTCGCGCCCCAGGTGCTGAAGAACCGCGCCGAACCGCGCCAGGCTGTGGCTTGAAGCACTGAAACGCGTCCCTACATAGGCCCGGCACG
Organism: Rhizobacter sp. J219; assembly: GCF_024700055.1. GTDB lineage: Bacteria > Pseudomonadota > Gammaproteobacteria > Burkholderiales > Burkholderiaceae_C > Rhizobacter. The sequence continues at coordinate 2,570,185 of NZ_JAJOND010000001.1, read as the reverse complement.
CCGGCTTGCGGCGTGCCCCACCTATAATTTCGCGTTTTGAATCAAGGGTTTAGCCATGCCCATCTACGCCTATCGGTGTGAGGCCTGCGGCCACGCCAAGGACGTGCTGCAGAAGATCTCCGACCCCGTGCTCACCACCTGCCCGTCCTGCGGGGCGTCGGCCTTCAAGAAACAAGTGACCGCCGCCGGTTTCCAGCTCAAGGGTTCGGGCTGGTATGTGACCGACTTCCGCGGCGGCAACAACGGCGCCGCTGCTGCGCCGGCCGCCAGCGCCGACGCGCCCTCCACATCCGACGCTCCCAAGTCCGATGCAGCCCCGGCACCGGCGCCCGCGCCGGCTGCCAGCACATCCCCCGACGCCCTCTGATACCTGCGTCATTTCCCCAAGGAACCCTGTGAAGAAATACCTGATCGCGGGCCTGCTGGTCTGGTTGCCGCTGGCCATCACGATCTGGGTCCTGCACTCCGTGCTGGGGCTGCTCGACGGCATGTTCGGCACCATCATCTCCGCCTCCCAGGCGGTGCTGCCGGCGGCGGCCCACGGCTGGCTGGAATCGCTGCGCAGCATCCCCGGTCTCGGTGTCGTGGTGATGGTGGCCGGCCTGCTGCTCACCGGCGTGTTCGCGGCCAACATCTTCGGCCAGTGGGCGCTCAACCAGGCCAATCTGGTGGTCACCAAGATCCCCATCGTCAAATCGATCTACAGCTCGGTGAAGCAGGTGTCGGACACCTTGTTTTCCAGCAGCGGCAACGCTTTTCGGGAAGCGGTGCTGGTGCAGTACCCGCGCCAGGGTTCGTGGACGATCGCATTCGTCACCGGCAAGCCGGGCGGCGAGGCCGCCATCCACCTCTCGGGCGACTACCTGAGCGTCTACGTGCCGACCACGCCCAACCCCACCTCGGGCTTCTTCCTGATGGTGCCGCGCGCCGATGTCATCGTGCTCAACATGAGCGTCGACGAGGCGCTCAAGTACGTGATCTCCATGGGGGTGGTGGCGCCGCCGCTGCCGGTGCCCGCCCCCGAGCCGGCGCGAAACCTGCCGGGCTAGCCGGCCCGGCTTCCGGCTAGCCCATTCGCCCCTAGCGCCTACACCGTTGCGCGCCCCGGCGGGCGTCGCACAATCCCCTTTTTCGGAGCAAGAACATGAGAACAACCTACTGCGGCCTGGTCAGCGAAGCGCTCCTCGGCCAGACCGTCACCCTGATGGGCTGGGCCCACCGCCGGCGCGACCACGGCGGCGTGATCTTCATTGACCTGCGTGACCGCGAAGGCCTGGTGCAGATCGTTTGCGACCCCGACCGTGCCGAGACCTTCAAGGTCGCCGAAGGCGTGCGCAACGAGTTCTGCCTGAAGATGGTCGGCAAGGTGCGCCCGCGCCCGGCCGGCACCGAGAACGCCAACCTCACGAGCGGCAAGGTCGAGATCCTCTGCCACGGCTTCGAGGTGCTGAACCCGAGCATCACGCCGCCCTTCCAGCTCGACGACGACAACCTGTCGGAAACCACCCGCCTCACGCACCGCGTGCTCGACCTGCGCCGCCCGGTCATGCAGAAGAACATGATCCTGCGCTACCGCGTGGCGATGGAGGTGCGCAAGTTCTTGGACGCCAACGGCTTCATCGACATCGAGACGCCGATGCTCACCAAGAGCACGCCCGAAGGTGCGCGCGACTATCTCGTGCCCAGCCGCGTCAACGAAGGCATGTTCTTCGCGTTGCCGCAGTCGCCCCAGCTCTTCAAGCAGCTGCTGATGGTGGCTGGCTTCGACCGCTACTACCAGATCACCAAGTGCTTCCGCGACGAAGACCTGCGCGCTGACCGCCAGCCCGAGTTCACCCAGATCGACATCGAGACCAGCTTCCTCAACGAGGAAGAGATCCGCGGCATGTTCGAAGGCATGATCCGCACGGTCTTCCGCAGCACCATCGGCGTCGACCTGCCGGGCTACCCGGTGATGACCTACCAGGAGGCCATGCACCGCTACGGCAGCGACAAACCCGACCTGCGCGTGAAGCTCGAGTTCACCGAGCTGACCGACGTGATGAAGGATGTCGACTTCAAGGTGTTCAGCGGCCCGGCCACCACGCCGGGCGGGCGTGTGGTCGCGTTGCGCGTGCCCGGTGGCGGCGAGATGAGCCGCGGCGAGATCGACGCCTACACCGAGTTCGTGAAGATCTACGGCGCCAAGGGCCTGGCCTGGATCAAGGTCAACGACGCCGGCAAGGGCCGCGAAGGCCTGCAGTCGCCGATCGTCAAGAACATCCACGACGCGGCCATCGCCGAGATCATCGCGCGCACCGGCGCTCGCAACGGCGACCTGATCTTCTTCGGTGCCGACAAGGCCAAGATCGTCAACGACGCCATCGGCGGTCTGCGCATCAAGGTCGGCCACAGCGAGTTCGGCAAGAAGAACAGCCTCTTCGAAGACAAGTGGGCGCCGTTGTGGGTGGTCGACTTCCCGATGTTCGAGTACGACGAGGAAGCGCAGCGCTGGAACGCGGTGCACCACCCGTTCACCTCGCCGAAGGACGGCCACGAGGACTACATGGACAGCGACCCCGGCAAGTGCATTGCCAAGGCCTACGACATGGTGCTCAACGGCTGGGAACTCGGCGGCGGCTCGATCCGTATCCACCGCGCCGAGGTGCAGAGCAAGGTCTTCAGCGCCCTCAAGATCGGGCCGGAAGAGGCACAGCTCAAGTTCGGTTTCCTGCTCGATGCGCTGCAGTACGGCGCCCCGCCGCACGGCGGCTTGGCCTTCGGCCTCGACCGGCTGGTCACGCTGATGACCAAGGCCGAGTCGATCCGTGACGTGATCGCCTTCCCGAAGACGCAGCGTGCGCAGGACCTGCTGACGCACGCACCGAGCCCGGTCGACGAGAAGCAGCTGCGCGAGCTGCACATCCGCCTGCGCAACCCGCAGGTGGTGTCCAACGGCTGATCGCCGGTCATCGCTGGCATCATCGAGGGGCAGCGTTCGCTGCCCCTTTTTCATTCCATGAACCCTTCGCGCCCGCCCAAGATCCCCGAGTCGGTGCTGGTCGTCATCCACACCGACGAGCGCCAGGTGCTGCTGCTCGAACGGGCCGACAAGCCCGGCTTCTGGCAGAGCGTGACCGGCTCCAAGGACCGGCTCGACGAGCCCTTGCAAGAGACCGCCGTGCGCGAAGTGGGTGAAGAAACCGGCATCGTGATCGGCTCGCCCGCCGTGCCGCTCGCCAACCTGCGCGACTGGCAGCTGAGCAACATCTACGAGATCTACCCGGTGTGGCGACATCGTTATGCGCCGGGCGTGACGCACAACACTGAACACGTATTCGGCCTGCGGGTGCCCGGTGGAACACCAGTTGCTCTCTCACCGCGCGAACACCTACGCTACCAATGGCTGGACTGGCGCGAGGCGGCCGACCAGTGCTTCTCGCCATCCAATGCCGAAGCCATCCTCCAGTTGCCACGATTCACATGACACGAGGCGCAAGCTCCAGCACCCAGCACCCCGCGCACATCCTGCGGGTGGCCACCTACAACATCCACAAGGGCGTGCGTGGCATCGGCCCGCGCAAGCGGCTGGAGATCCACAACATCGGCCTGGGCATCGAGGCGCTCGACGCCGACCTGGTGTTCCTCCAGGAAGTGCGCAGCTTCAACAACGCCGAGGCGCGGCGCTTTCCCGACACGCACTTCGGCTGGCCGCGCGTCCCGCAGGCCGACCACCTCGCACCCGAGGGCTACGACGTGGCCTACCGCACCAATGCCTACACCGATGGCGGCGAGCACGGCAACGCGCTGCTCTCGCGCTGGCCCCTCGATGAAGACATCGGCCACCACGACGTGTCGGACCACCGCTTCGAGCAGCGCGGCCTCCTGCACGTGAAGATCGACTGGCACGGCCACGTGGTGCACGGCATCGTCGCTCACCTCGGGTTGATGCATTCGAGCCGGGTGCGGCAGGTGGAGCGCATCGCCGCCTTCATCGCCAACAAGATCCCGCACCGCGAGCCGGTCGTGCTGGCCGGCGACTTCAACGACTGGGGCGAGAAGCTCGACGCACCGATGCGCGAGATGGGCCTGCAGCGCGCCGAGCAGGGTACGCCGCAGCGCACCTTTCCGTCGCGCGTGCCGCTCTTCTCGCTCGACCGCATCTACACCCGCGGCTTCCGCTGCGCCGCGACCTTCGTGCCGCGCGGCAACGTGTGGGCGCGGATGTCGGATCATCTGCCCCTGGTGGCCGACCTCGAACTGGGTTGATGAGCACCGCCGCAGACAAGCGCAACGCCGCAAGAGCGGCCCTGATGCGGGTCATCCATCCGACGGTCTACAGCGGCGGCAACCAGGCGCGCCTGCTGCGGGGCGGCGATGCGCTGTTTCCGGCGATGGTGCGGGCCGTCGAGCAGGCGCGGCACGAGATCTGGCTCGCCACCTACATCTACGACAACGTGGCGAGCGTCACCGCGCTCACGCAGGCGCTGGTCGAGGCGGCGCAGCGCGGTGTGCACGTGAAGCTGGTGGTCGACGGCTTCGGCTCGCGCGCCACCCTGCTCGACCTGCGCAGCGCCCTGTGCGAGGCGGGTGTGCAGCTCACCATCTTCCGCCCGCTGGACCGCTGGTGGGCCTGGCTGCAGCCGAGCCAACTGCGCCGCCTGCACCAGAAGCTGTGTGTGGTCGATGGCCGCGTGGCCTTCGTCGGCGGCATCAACCTGCTCGACGATTGTTATGACCAGGTGCACGGCTGGACCGATTTCCCCCGGCTCGATTTCGCCGTCGAGCTGAGCGGCCCCGTCGTGGCCCCTATCGAACAGGCGGTGAAGGCCCTGTGGACACGCGCCAACGTCGGCCGCAACTTCGCCAAAGAGATGGCGGCCCTGGCGCGCAGCGCCGAACCTGTGGCGCGTGCGCGCCGCCTGCTGCGCCGGCTGCGCATGCCCAAGGGCGCCAAGGCCGGCGAAGACGTCGGTGACCTGCCACCGGTTCGCGCCGCCTTCGTGATGCGCGACAACCTGCGCCAGCGCAGGGCCATCGAGCGCAGCTACATCCACGCCATCCGCAAGGCCAAGACACGCGTGGACCTCATCTCGCCCTACTTCTACCCCGGCCGTGCCTTCATGCGCGTGCTCATCAACGCGGCACGGCGCGGTGTGCAGGTGCGGCTGCTGCTGCAGGGCAAGGTCGACTACCGCATCGCCGCGGTGGCGGCGCAGGCGCTGTACGACCAGCTGCTCAGCAACGGCGTGAAGGTGTACGAGTACACCCCGGCCTTCCTGCACGCCAAGGTGGGGCTCGTCGACGACGAATGGGCCACGGTGGGCAGCTCCAACATCGACCCGCTGTCGCTGCTGCTCAACCTGGAAGCCAACGTCGTGATCCGCGATGCGGACTTCGTCAACACGCTGGCGGCGGAGTTCGACAACGCGGTGTCGGCGTCGCGCGAGATCGATCCGCAGCAGGCGCGACGGGCGAGTTTGCGGGGGGTGTTGCGGCGCGGGTTCGTGGCGTGGGTCGCGCACGTGTATTTGCGCGTGGCCGGCATCACCGGACGGTACTGAGCGCGCGGCGCATCACGGCGCGGAGGCGGCCTCCGCCTTCTCTTCTGCGCTCGGCTCGCGCTCGTTGCGCAAGGCCACGGCGAGCAAGGTCTTGAGCATCGGGTGGCTCATCGCCACGCCCACCTGCATGCGGCGATCGCCTTCGCGCTCGGTGGTGTAGATCACGTCGAGCGTCAGCTTCTGGCCGTCGAGCTGGGTGAATTTCGCCAGGACCGGCATCTTCGCGATGCGCTCCGCCGAAGCCGGCGCCAGCTCGACCCGCGCCTTCGCCGAGCAGCCGTACAGATAGGACGCCTCGCGAAGGCCGACTGGGCGCTCGGACGGTGGTGTCTTGGGCTCGAACAAGGCCTTGACCTCCGAAAGCTGCACGCTGTCGGGCTTCAAGGCGCTGGTCTTGATGCTGTTGAGGATCGGCTGGGTGCTGCTGCTCTGCCCGTAGCTCTGCATCAGGCGCTCGCCCGACGTCATGGGCTTGGCGAAGTCGTTGAACTGCATGACGAGCAGCTTGCGCGCGAGCACCTGCACGTCTTCGTCGGTGCAGCCGCGCTCTTCGAGCGGCTTGTCGCAGGCCGCCAGGCACAGCGTGGTGGCGAGCAGTGTTGCGCGTGCCAGATGGTTTTTGATCATGGTTGTGTTTGTGAAGGGGCCTGCCCCCTGGACGGTGAGGCCGCGATTGTCGAAGGCCCCCGGCCTTGCGCCTGTCCCCCAGGAGTGGGGAAGAATTGCAAAGGATTGCTTCCAGCACCGCGGCCTGCCGTTTGCCGGCCTGAGCACATGAATGTCGATCTCATCGTCCAGCGCCCCGAAGGCCTCTACTGCCCACCTGGCGACTTCTACATCGACCCGTGGCGGCCGGTGCCGCGGGCCGTCATCACGCATGCGCATGGCGACCATGCGCGCATGGGCAACGGGCACTACCTCGCGTCGCAGAAGTCCGAGGGCGTGCTGCGCTCGCGCCTGGGTGCCGACATCCACCTGCAGACACTCGCCTATGGCGAAACGGTCGACCACCACGGCGTGCGCCTGAGCCTGCACCCTGCCGGTCACGTGCTCGGCTCGGCGCAGGTGCGGCTCGAACATGGCGGCCAGGTGTGGGTGGCCTCGGGCGACTACTTCGTCTCCGGCGCGGAAGACCACAACACCACCTGCGAGCCCTTCGAGCCGGTGCGCTGCCACTGCTTCATCACCGAGTCGACCTTCGGCCTGCCGATCTACCGCTGGCTGCCGCAGCGCGAGGTCTTCGACGACATCAACCGCTGGTGGCAGCGCAATGCCGACACGGGACGTGCGAGCCTGTTGATGGGCTACAGCTTCGGCAAGGCGCAGCGCATCCTGGCGGGGGTCGACCCGGCCATCGGGCCGATCGTCACGCACGGTGCCGTCGATCCGCTGAACGAGGCCTACCGCGCGGCCGGTGTGGCGCTGCCGGCCACGCACCGCGTGACCGATCTCGACAAGGCCGCGCTGTCACGTGCGCTCGTGATCGCGCCGCCGTCGGTGCAGGGGTCCGCGTGGGCGCGCCGCTTCGGCGATGCAAGCGACGCGTTTGCGAGCGGCTGGATGCAGCTGCGCGGCGCCCGCCGCCGCCGCGCGGTCGACCGCGGTTTCGTGCTCAGCGACCATGCCGACTGGCCGGGCCTGCAGCGTGCCATCCGCGAGAGCCGTGCCGAGCGTGTGATCGTGACCCACGGCTACGAGGCGATCATGGTGCGCTGGCTGCAGGAGCAGGGCCTGCAGGCGGAGGCCTTCGAGACCGAATACGACGACGAACGTGTCGACGCCGAGAAGCCCGCGGGCGACGTCGAGAGCAACGAATGAAGCGGTTCAGCCAACTCTTCAACGAGACTCGACGCGAGCACGGCCACCAACGCGAAGGTCGACGCGCTGAAACGCTACTTCGACGAAGCCCCCGACGCCGACGCCGCCTGGGCTGTGTACTTCCTCTCCGGCGGCAAGCCTCGGCAGGTGATCCCGACGGGCGTGCTGAGCGAGATGGCGAGGCGGCAGGCAGGCATCGAGCCGTGGCTCTTCGACGAGTGCTACCAGGCCGTGGGCGATCTCGCCGAGACCATCGCGCATGTGCTGCCCATGTCGGAGCACACGAGCGACATGGGGCTGGCCGAATGGGTCGAGCAGCGCCTGCTGCCGCTGCGCGTGGCGACCCCCGAGCAGCAGGCCGAACGCATCGCCGGCTACTGGCGCGAGCTCGATGCGACCGGCCGCTTCCTGCTCACCAAGCTGATCGGCGGTGGCTTCCGCGTCGGCGTGAGCAAGCTGCTGGTGCAGCGTGCGCTCGCAGCGCATGCCGGGCTCGATGCGAAGCTCATCGCGCAGCGCATGATGGGCTACACCGACAAGACGGCGCGGCCCGATGCGGCCGGCTACCGGGCCTTGCTGGCCCCCGCCTCGGTGCAGACGGCGAGCGACTCGGGTCAGCCCTACCCCTTCTTCCTCGCGCACGCGATCGAGCTGCCGCTGAACGAGTTCGACAGCAAGCTCGGCGCGCCGAGTGATTGGCTGGTGGAGTGGAAGTACGACGGCATCCGCGCGCAGGTGGTTCGCCGCGCCGGCAACATCTGGGTCTGGTCGCGCGGCGAAGAACTCGTGACCGAGCGCTTCCCCGAGGTGATGGCCATCGCCGGCCAGTGGCCCGACGGCACGGTGGTCGACGGCGAGATCCTCGTGTGGAAAGACGGCAAACCGGATGACGACCCCCACGTCGCTTTGCTCCTGCCCCCCGAGGGGGCTCGGCCCTCCTTGGGGCGGCCCGGCGGAAGGCCGGGGCCCTTCAACCTGCTGCAACAACGCATCGGCCGCAAGCTGCTCGGCAAGAAGATCCTGGCCGACGCTCCCGTGAGCTTCATGGCCTACGACCTGCTGGAGTGGCAGAGCGAAGACATCCGCGCCTGGCCGCAGCACCGCCGCCGCGAAGCTTTGCTGGCGCTGCCGGGGCTGATGGTGTCGCCGACCGTCGAGCGCCCTACCTGGGTTGAACTTGAAGAGTTGAGACAAGAGTCGCGTGCCCGCGGCGTCGAAGGCTTCATGCTCAAGCACCGCGATGCGCGCTACGGCAGCGGCCGCACCAAGGCCGACGGCACCTGGTGGAAGTGGAAGATCGCGCCACTCTCCGTCGACTGCGTGCTGATCTACGCGCAAGCGGGCCACGGCCGCCGCGCGAGCGTCTACACCGACTACACCTTCGCGGTGTGGAACCGCCAGCCCGCCGATGCCGAGGAAGCGAAGGCCGTGCTCGACGCGATCGAGCGTCGCGAGCCACCGCAGCCGGGTGGCCTGCAGCTCGTGCCCTTCGCCAAGGCCTACTCCGGCCTCACCGACGAGGAGTTCCGTGACGTCGACCGCGTGATCCGTGCCACCACGCTGGAGAAGTTCGGCCCCGTGCGCAGCGTCAAGCCGAGCATGGTCTTCGAGACTCGGCTTCGAAGGCATCAACCACAGTTCGCGCCACAAGAGCGGCATCGCGGTGCGATTCCCCCGCATGCTGCGCATCCGTTCCGACAAGCCGCTGCACGAAGCCGACACTTTGGCGACACTGCAAGCTTTGATGAGCCGCTCCGACTGAGGGGGCTCGCCACCACAGGAACAGGCATGGCCCACTACGACTGCGATCTCTTTGTCATCGGCGCCGGCAGCGGCGGTGTGCGTGCCGCGCGCATGGCCGCGCAGCGTGGCGCGCGTGTGGTGATCGCCGAAGCCGGCGCACTGGGCGGCACCTGCGTCAACGTCGGCTGCATCCCGAAAAAGCTCTACAGCTACGCCGCCCACTTCGGCGAGCTGGCTGAGCAGTCGCATGGCTTCGGCTGGGTGGGGGAGGCCCCGCGCTTCGACTGGGCCGTGCTCAAGCAGCGCCGAGCCGCCGAGATCAAGCGGCTCAACGGCGTCTACGAGGGCCTGCTGAACGGCGCCGGCGTGCAGCTGCTGCGCGGCTGGGCGCGGCTGGTCGACGAGCACACGGTGGCGGTCGACTGCGCCGGCGGCGAGCAGCGCATCACGGCGCAGCACATCCTGCTCGCCACCGGTGGCGCGCCGGAGAAGAGCGGCCTGCCGGGTGACGCATGGGCCAAAAGCCCGACGACATGTTCGACCTCGACCCCTTCCCGAAGCGTTTGGTGGTGGTGGGCGGTGGCTACATCGCCTGCGAGTTCGCATCCATCTTCCAGGGCCTGGGCGCCGAGGTGACGCTCGTTCACCGCGGCACGCACCTGCTGCGTGGCTTCGACCAGGAGATGGCCGTCTTCCTCACCGGCGAGATGCGCAAGAAGGGTGTGAAGGTGTGCCTGGAGACGACCGTCACCGAAGCCGAGCAGCAAGGCGGCATTCAGCGCCTGTGCCTGAGCAACGGGCAGACCCTGGAGGCCGACACCGTGCTGCACGCCACCGGCCGCCGCGCCCGCACCGAGGGCCTGGGCCTGGAAGCGCTGGGCATCCTGGTCAACAAGGACGGCTCGGTGCCGGTCGACGATCGACTGCAAACGCGTGTGCCCTCGGTCCATGCGCTCGGCGACCTGATCGGCCGCAAGGCGCTCACGCCGGTGGCGCTGGCCGAAGCGATGTACCTGGTCGACCGCCTGTTCGGCGCACCGGCCGGCAAGCTGGTGCGCCAGCCGATCGACTACGACCTCGTGCCCACCGCCGTCTTCACCCACCCCAACGTGGGCACGGTGGGCCTGAGCGAAGAGGCCGCGCGCCGCACCTACCCGAAACTTCGCGTGTACCGCGCCGAGTTCAAGGCCCTGCAGCACACGCTGAGCGAGAGCACCGAGCGCACGCTGATGAAGCTCCTGGTCGATGACGCCAGCGACAAGGTGGTGGGCCTGCACATGGTCGGCCACGACGCGGGCGAGGTGGTGCAGGGCTTCGCGGTGGCGATGCAGGGCGGGCTCACCAAGGCGGTGTTCGACCGCACGCTGGGCATCCACCCGACCGGCGCGGAAGAGTTCGTCACCATGCGCGAGGTGCTGCGGGTGGTGGAAAGCGACAAGGCCTGAGGCGCGCCCGCCGCGCGACAATCGCGCATGGTCTTGTCACCGGAGTTCCTCTTTGCCGCAGCGATTGCGGCGGTCGTCTTTCTCGGCGGCTTTCTGTGGCTGCGCAAGCAAGGCCCGAAGACGCGCAACGTGGCCCACGGCAAGGGCCGGCGCGAGATCCCCGCCCCGGCCAACCTGCGCTACACCTGCGCCGGCTGCGCAGGGCAGTTCACCCACTCGCGTCGCACGCTGTCGGCCCGCGAGAAAGGCGCCAAGAGCTTCTACTGCAACGCGTGCCACACCCGCTCGCTCACCGTGCCCAAGCCCAAGCCGTGGCAGCTGGTGCCAGGGGCCAAGAAGCAGACCAGGAAAGCCGGCGACAAGGCGCCCAAGTAGGCCGCCGCGTCAGCTCGCGAACCAGGCCACCCAGTAGTCGATGCAGGCCTTGATCTTGGGCAGCCGGTGGCGCGTGCCCGCGGTCACCGCATAGACGGGGCTGAGCTGCCGGTCCACCAGATTGGGCATCACCGGCACCAGCCGGCCTTCCTTCACCAGCGGCTCGGCGGCGATGGTCGAGAGCCGGCCGATGCCCAGCCCCATCAGCACCATGTTGGCGGCCACCGCCGTGTCGTTGGTGCGCCAGAAGCCGCGGGCCGGCAGCGCCATCGCCTGCCCGTCGACGACGAAGGGCCACAGGTTGAGGTTGGTCGCGGCGCTGTTGGTCACCAGCCGGTGCTGCGCGAGGTCGTCGGGGTGCTGCGGCTTGCCCTTCTCGGCCAGGTAGGCAGCGGTCGCATACAGCGCCCGGCCATGGGTGCCGATCTGGCGCGCGACCACCGTCTCGGGCAAGGGGCTGCTGGAGGTGCGCAGCGCGATGTCGATGCCATCGCGGGTGAGGTCGGCCAGCCGGTCGCTCACCTCCAGCTCCACCTGCACGCGCGGGTGGCGCGCATGCAGGCCCGGCAGGCTGGGCAGCACGCGGTACTGCGCCATCACCGTGCTGGCTGCCACGCGCACCAGGCCGCTTGCTTCGCGCGACTTGGCGTTGAACTCACCCTCCAGCTCGTCGAGCGAGCCGGTGATGCGGTGGCAGTAGTCGAGAAAGGTCTCGCCTTCGGGCGTGAGCGCGAGCGCGTGCGTGGAGCGGTGCATCAGTTTCACGCCGGTGGTCTTCTCGATGCGGGCGATGGTGCGCGACACCTGGCTCACCGGCACGTCGCGCTCGCGCGCCACGGCCGAGAGCGTGCCGAGCGAGGCCACGCGGGCGAAGAGCTTGAGGTCGTCGAAGGTCAGGCCGTCCATGCGGGTGGATGGTAGAGGCGGCGGTGTTGCAGCGGATGCAAGACGCATTTCCGTGCCGTGGGCTGTCCCCGCGGCATGGGTCCGCCTAGTGTGTCTTCACCTGTTGGAGATTGACCATGCAACACCCCGATCTGTATGCCCTGAAGCAAGCCGCCGTGCACCGCGCCCATGCGCTGCGCGACGAAGCGCTCGACGCCGCGTACCACGCCGCCTGGCAATGGCTCAGGCGCTCAGCCGCCGCAGTGTCTCGGTGGGCACGAGCTGACCGACGTGCGTCCCGTTCCAGTTGCGCAGCACCGGCTCGCTCAAGGCCCGCATGAAGGCCGTGTCGTCGCCTTCGAGCGGCAGCAGCGCCTCGATGGCCGCGGCCATCGCCACTTCGGCGGCACGGGCGTTGTTGCCGTCGTCCATCTTGATTGCCACCCCCAGCCCCAGCTCGGGCAGCGCCGCGCAGTACACGCCCTCGGCGCCGACCTTCAGGCACACCCGCTCGCCGAGCCGTTCGGTCACGCGGGTGTCGAAGCGGCCAGTGCCGGCCAGCATGAAGGGTGCGCGGGCGATGGCGGCACGCAGCCGCCGTGCCGCGCGGGCGTGCTCGGGCGACAGGCCCACGCCGGTGCCGACCCGAGCGAAGGCGAGCGCCAGGCGCCGCAACGGGATGGCGTAGGTGGGGATCGAGCAGCCATCGATGCCCAGTGGCGCATCGCGCAGGTCGAAGCCGGTGGCCGCCTGCAGCGCCGCACTCACCTCGCGCATCACCGGGTGGTCGGCCGCGGTGTAGCCCCGAAGGAAGCGGCGCGGCTCCTCGTGCCCTGCCAGCGTGCAGCCCAGGCACACGAAGCCCGCGTGTTTGCCCGAGCAGTTGTTGTGCAGGGCGCTCGGCTGCTTCCCTTGCTGCGCGAGGGCGCGGCCGGCGCCCTCATGGGCCGGCCAGTGCACGCCGCACTCCAGCACCTGCACATCGAGGCCGGCCTTCGTGAGCATTCCGGTGGCCGTGTCGGCATGCGCCGGCTCGCCGTTGTGCGAGGCGCAGGCGAGGGCGAGTTCGGCGTCGCCGAGACTTCGAAGCGATCGGCCGCACCGCTGGCCACCAGCGGCAGCGCCTGCAGCAGCTTCACGGCCGAGCGGGGGTAGACCGGCCGGTCGATGTCGCCGGCCTCTGCCACCACCGTGCCTTCGGCATCGACCACGGCAAAGGCACCGCGGTGGCATGACTCGGCGTAGCGCCCGCGCAGCACGTTCACGAGGACGAGGTTCATCGGGCCACTCTAGCCAAATCGCCAAGCCCCCACAGGCACAATTCCGAGCCCATGTCTGCCACCGCGCTTGCCCTCGTCCTCGTTGCCGCACTCCTGCATGCCCTGTGGAACCTGGTGGCCAAGACGGCCGGCGGCGATGCGCGTTTCTCGCTGCTGCTGACGATCTTCCAGGTGCTGCTGTGGTCGCCGCTCGGGCTGTGGCTCGGCTGTCAGGCCGTGCCGCACTGGGGCTGGGCCGAGTGGAGCGCGATCGTCGCCAGCGCGGCGGCCAACCTCGTCTACTTCCACACCCTGCTGCGCGGCTATGCGCTGAGCGATCTCAGCGTCGTCTACCCGGTGGCGCGCGGCACCGGGCCCTTGCTGGCCTCGCTGGGCGCGCTCGTGCTGCTGGGCGAGTCGATGGGGTGGCTCGGTGGGCTCGGGCTGCTGCTCGTGATTGCCGGCATCTTTCTCGTGGCGGGTGGCACGGCGGTGTGGGCCAACATGAAAGCGAAGGCGCATGACGCTGCACAGCGGCAGCGCGTCCTGGCCGGCGTGGGCTGGGGCGCGGCCACCGGGGTGTGCATTGCCATCTACACGCTGATCGACGGTTATGCCATCAAGGTGCTGGCGATGCAGCCTGTGCTCTTCGTCTACTTCTGCAACGTGGCGCGACTGCCGATGCACCTGCCGGCCGCGCTGCGCGACGGGCCGGCGTTTGTGCAGGCCGCTCGCGCGCAGTGGAAACATGCGCTGCTGATCGCGCTGATGGCGCCGCTGGCCTACCTGCTGGTGCTGTATGCGCTGCAGATCGCGCCGCTGTCGCACGTGGCGCCGGCGCGCGAGATGTCGATGCTCTTCGCGGCGCTGCTGGGCGGCAGGCTGCTGGGCGAAGGCGACCGCGGCCTGCGCATTGCCGGCGCGCTGTGCATCGGGCTCGGCGTGGCGGGCCTGGCGCTCGGCTGAGGAGACGACGGCCATGCAACTCGCCGGCATCGACTTCACCAGCCGCCCCACGCGGCGCAAGCCCGTCACGGTCGCGCTCGGCGAGCTGCAGCACGGCGTGGTGAAGCTCGCCCGCGTCGACCTGCATGAAAGCTTCGAGGCGCTGTCGCAATGGCTGCAGACGCCCGGCCCCTGGCTCGCGGCCTGCGACTTCCCGTTCGGCCTGCCACGCGAGCTGGTGCAGGCGCTGGGCTGGCCGACCGAGTGGCACGCCTTGATGCGGCACTACACCGCGCTGTCGCGCGAGGAGATCCGCGAGACCTTCGCCGCCTTTTGCGATGCGCGCCCGGCGGGCGCCAAGTTCGCGCACCGCGCCTGCGACGGGCCGGCGGGGTCGTCGCCGTCGATGAAGTGGGTCAACCCGCCGGTCGCCTACATGCTGCATGCGGGGGTGCCGCTGCTGCTCGACGCCGGCGTGCACCTGCCCGGCCTGCACGCCGGCGACCCGCTGCGCGTGGCGGTCGAAGGCTACCCCGGCCTGCTCGCCCGCGAGCTGATCGACCGCCGCTCCTACAAGAGCGACGACAGGGCCAAGCAGACACCCGAGCGCCTGATCGCCCGCAAGGACCTGGTCGAGGCCCTGGAGCAAGGCCGAAGCCGCCTCGGCCTGCGGCTGCGCCTGTCGCACGCGCAGCGCGATGCGCTGGTGGCCGATGCCTCGGGCGATGCGCTCGACGCGGTGCTGTGCCTGGTGCAGGCGGCGTGGGCGAGCCAGCAGCCGGGGCATGGGCTGCCGGTGGGGGCCGATTCGCTGGAAGGGTGGATCGTGACGGCTCTTAAGTCGTTGATTTGAAAGAATTCACCGCAAATGAAGAAATTCAAGAAAAATGCGGTGATGCACTACCTTCCTCTTCCCGAAAACGCCGTCCGGCAGGGCATCGACTCGACCACGGTCTTCACGGAATTCCGGCGTGTTCAAGCCCAGGCTCGGCCGTACGCCGGCAGCATGTATTGGAAGCGGGAGGGTGCGTACGAGTACTTGGTCAAGACGCGCCCTCGTCGCCGCACACAGGAGCGACTGGGTGCGCGCTCCGACCAGACCGAGCAGGTGTTCGCCGACTACCACAGCCGCAAGCTGGCGCTGGAGTCGCGTCTCGCCTCACTGCAGGAAGCGCTCACAGAGGCAGAGCGCATGAACAAGGCCTTGAAGGCCGGGCGCACGCCCAACCTCGTGGTGGCGGTCCTTCAGGCCCTCGAAGACGCCGGGCTCTCCGATCACTTCACCGTGGTAGGAACGCACGCGCTCTACGCCTACGAAACCGCGGCGGGCGTGCGCATCGTGCAGGGCGCCCTCGCCACGCAAGACGTCGACCTGCTGTGGGATGCACGCAAGCGCGTGCAGTTCATGAGCGACCTGCAGCACCTCGATGCGTCGGTGCTGAGTGTGCTCAAGCGAGCCGACCGAAGCTTCGAACGCAAGGAAGGGCAGAACGAGACGGCCATCAATGCGCGTGGCTTCGAGGTCGACTTCCTGCGCCGCCAGCCCGTCGACGGGGATCCCCATCCGTTTCGCTTCTCGGACGACGAGGGTGACTTGTGGCCCGTGCAGGCGATTCGGGCATCGGTGCTGACCACGGCGCCGCGCTTCGAGCACCCGGTGATCGCAGTCAACGGCCGCATGGCGATGATGCGCACCATCTCCCCGCAGGTGTTTGTGGAGTTCAAGCGGTGGATGGGGGAACGAGCGCCACAACGAGAAGAGGTCAAGCGCCGGCGCGATCGGCTTCAGGCCGATATCGTGCAGGAGCTTCTGGAGCAAAAGCTCCTGGTCGTCTGACGAGCCCCGGGTCAGTACATCTCGCGCAACTGGATCAACGGCGAGCGGTGCTGCCCGAAGCTGAAGCGCGCGTTCGGGTTCTGGTCGTAGGTGCTGCCGCCCGGGGCACGGCTTTGCAGCCAGGGCAGGTTGGCGGGCACGGCGGCCGAGGGTGGGGTGCCTACGGCGCTGCAGCGCAGGGCGCCGGGGGTGAGGGTGGCGGCGAGTTGCAGGCTGCCGTCGACGCTGCCCTTGTTGCCATCGCCCGGGGCGGCCAGTCGCATCGTCGCGCGGCCGCTGCTCATGCTCACGCTGCTGGCCGTGGGCGCGGTCTCGCAGGCCGCCAGGCTGCCGCGGAAGTTGGCGAGCGACACGCTGCTGGTCGGCAACGCGGTGCAGTGGTCGGCGGTGTTGGTGACGAAGCCGGTGCCGTTCCAGTGCTGCGTTTCCACCGGCACCGCGAGGGCGATGGTTTCGCTGCCGTAGGCGCTGCCGAGCTTGAGCTGGCCGTAGCGGAATTCGTTGCCCTGGTCGAATGCGATCGACGGGAACAAGGGCCCTGGCACGGGCTGGGCGGTCGCAATGGTCTCGTTGCCGGTGACCGCGCTCTCGGTGCCGTCGGCCACGCTCCAGTCGAGCGCGATCGCCGCGGTGAAGGGGGCGATCGTGGCGGCGGCGGGCCTGGTCATCGTGAGTGAGTTGGGCACGCCAGCGGGGAACTGCAGGGTGCCGGTGCCGCCGCTGTTGGCGGTGGGCGAGGCGGGGGTGGCCGCGTTGGCGGTGGCCAGCCCCGGCGAGGCCGGCGTCACGCCATAGGCCTGCGTGACCTGCAGCGCGCTCATCTTCGCGGCGGGGTAGTTGGTGGTCGTGCCGCCGCCAGCGTTACGCGGGTAGACGGTGGCGGTGGGCGTGGTGCTGTAGCCGAAGGGCTGGCCGAGATAGGTGAAGCTGCGTGCGGCGACGCAGGACGAACCGAAGGTGCGCAGCACCGGCGTGACGGCCGCGACGATCTCGAAGTGGTCGGGCACGAAGCGGCCCACGGCTGCGATGGCCGAGATCTCCCGTTCGGCCGCGGTGGAGCCGTCGGCGGCATCGACGGCGGCAAAGGTGTCGTCCACCAGCTGCAGGTTGAACGCTCCGGCCTCGGAGTAACTGGCGCTGTGCGTGACGAGCTGGCCGCCCGATGCGGTCATGGTGCCGAGCGTCAACGCGCCGAGCGTTCCACCGCAGGCGGTGCCGGTGCACGGCGTCGAAGACGCCCGCCCGCTCGCAGTGCCGTTGTAGTTGCTCGTCGTGGTGCCGCTGGCGTTGACCGCCGTGGCCCGCACGGTGAAGGGCCGGCCCGCCTTGTGCACGTGGCCGCCGCTGCTGCTGGTGTTGGCGAGCAGGCGTGTGGTGCCGGCGATGTTGGCCGTGCTACTGGTGGTGTCGGACGCGGCGATGTTGAAGCCCGCCGGCCGGATCGCGAAGTTGTCGGTGCTGCAGCCGGTGACGGTGGCCGTGCCGGTGGCGGGGTAGCTCACGCGCACCCTCACGTCGCGCCAGCTGTTGACGTGTGTGAGCGCGGTGTTGTCGCGGCCCGCGTCGCCTGTGGCGAAATTGAGCGTGCCGGTGGAGATCACGCTGGTCCAGCTCGATCGGCAGCCGGTGCTGGTGTTCAAGGTGCCCGTGCTGTCGCTGGCGTCGAGCAGGTCCACCCTCACGTCGCCGGTGAAGGTGGTGTGCACGGCGGTCCGGGTGCTGTTGAGCGCCACCACCGCCAGGTTGAACGCGGAGCCCGCCACCTTCGTCCTGATCACGCCGGTGATGCTGCCGGCTGCCGTGCCGGTGTCGAAGGCGTTGAAACCGCCCGGCAGGGCCACAGCCGAGGGCCGTTGCCAGAGGATGGTGGTGTTGTTGGAGACGCTTGCGGTGCGGTACGAATGCTGCACGTAGTCGCTGTTCGTCAGCTCGTAGCCGACGGTGGCGCCCGACGGGTTGGACACGTCCGGGCCGGCGGTGTGCGCGCCGCCCGCGCCATCGACGGCGCCGTAGCGGTAGACGAAGTGGCCCTGCTCGTGGAGCTGCACCTGGAAGGTGGCAAAGATCGTGCGGGTCTGGTCGTGGCCGTTGTTGCAGGTGGAGCCGCTGTTCGAGCAGTAATACGGCACGTCGAGCCACGACACGACGAAGACGCGGTTCGGGCTCGTGCCCACCGTCCTGTAGCGGATGAAGCTGCCGTCGCCGTCGGGGTTGAGGTCGTCCCACAGCGGGAGCATGGCGGCGTCGATATTGGGCCTGCCGCCGGCACCGTTCAGCGGCAGCGCGCTGTTCTGGTAGTCGATCGACGCGGACGAGGCGAACTGCAGCAGGCCATTGGCCGCGATGCGCACGCTGGTGTAGGTGGTGCTGCCGAAGGTGAAGTTGAAGCCCAGCGCCACTGCGCCCGAGACCCCATCGTCGGCGAGGGGGACCTGCGTGCCCGTGGTGCTGATGTCGATCCACGGATAGGTGGACTGCGTGGTCGCGTTGGCCGTGGCGGTGTAGGTCTGTGCCGCCGCGTGCGGGGCGGCGGCCGTCCACACCAGCGCGGCCATCAGGAGGATGCGGGCCAGGTGTCTCATGGTGCGTGCATCACCGCCTGCAACTGCCGCTCGGCGTGGTCGTGCTGCCCGAGCGTGCCGGTGGTGGCGGTGGAGGTGATCTGGTAGACCGAATAGGGCGCACCGCCCTCGTCGTAAGGGCCGCTTGACGTGCAGGTAACCTGCACCGAGAAGCCGGTGGCGTTGACGGCGTTCGGCAGGGCGGCCGTGAACGGGCAGGCGCCGGCCTGCAGTGCCCGGTAGGCGCCCCACTCGATGCCGGTGCGTGCGGCCTGGTAGGCGCGTGTGCCGGCGATGTCACGCACGGCGCTGATCTGCTGCGTGTTCGACATCGTGACCATCAGGCCGCCGAGCAGCGCCAGCACCACCATCAGGAAGATGGCCGACACCATCGCGAAGCCGCGGCTGTGCCGTGCGCGCGTCATGGCGAGCCCTCCACCTGCACCTGCTGCAGCAGGTGGATGCTTTCGCCGCCGCTCGTGAGCGTGAGGCGCAGCGTGACCACCGCGTTGCGCGTGGTGGCGCTCGCGCTGTAGGTGAAGGTGCAGGCCGCGACCGAGTTCGCCAGCAGCACGTTGTTAGCGCCGGTGAGTGCAGACAGCGTGCCCGTCGGCTGCGCGTTCTGGATCGCATAGCCCGCGTAGCGGCGCAGGCTGCCGGCGCCACCCGCGATCGGCGTGCAGCCGAAGCTCACCGGCGTGCCGACGATGTGGAAACGCTGGTTGGGCGAGGCATAGGGAACTGCGTTCCGCCCACTGTGTAGCCCACGCTCGACAGCGCCGCGCCGAAGGTCGTGAGTGCGCGGCGGCTGCTGCCCTCGTAGGCATCGGCGCCGGGCAGGCCGAGGTTGTGCACGACGATCTGGTCGCCGGCCTGGGCGCTGACGGCAGGGCCGAGCACCTCGAAGGTTTCAACGGCGGGGGCGGCGCTGAAGTCGAGGCTGTCGCCCGCGCCGGCCGCGCGGTAGCGTCCCGCCGAGCGCACTGGCAGGAATTCCACGTACTGGCCGCTCGCGTCGACCCGCACGCTGTTGGGCAACGCGGTGCGCAGCTCGCGCGCCATGCGGCGCAGTGCCAGGTCGGCCGCGTCGGTCAGTTCGGCGCGGCGGCCAAGGTCGATGTAGGCGTCGATCGGCTGGCGCACGAAGCCCGACACCATCACGCCGACGATGCCGGTCAGCATGATGACGAGCACCGCTTCGAAGAGCGTGAAGCCCAGCGAGCGGCGCGGTGTGGGGCGGGGAGGGCGGCGCTGCATGGCTCAGCCGATGCTGTGGGGCGCGTATCGAAAACGGTAGCCGGTGAGCGTGACCGTCTCGCCGCGGCCGGTCACGCGCACGTCGACCCGCAGCGCCGCATCGGCGGCGAGGCTGAAGGTCGCGCCGGCGCGGCTGACGGTCACCGAGACCGAGTAGCCGTCGAGTGCGGTGATGCGGTTGGCACCGTCGTCCATGCCGTAGATGACGCCGTTGGTCGCGTAGCCGTGGTAGTCGGCCACGTTGTCGAAGGGGTTGGTGGCGTTGAAGCGGCCCTCGCCCGACGGCTGCGGGCCGAGCGCGCCGCCGCCCCGGTCTTGGGAGCCGGCTGCGCCGCCGCTGCAGGCGGCCGTGCTCGCGGGCGGTGTGGCGGCTTCGTTGGCCGCGTCTTGCGGGTCGCAGTAGGTGAAGGGCTGCGCCAGCACTTCATTGAGCATGGCTTCGGCGATGGCGACAGCCTGTTTGCGCACCATCGGGTCGCCGCTGTGGCGCACGCTGTAGTTGAAGACCATCAGCAGGCCGGTCACCGACACACTGATCACCATGATGGCCATCACCAGCTCGACCAGCGACAGGCCGCGCTGGCGTGCGGGGCGAGACGCGCGCTCAGCGCACGACGCCGGTCTCTGGCTCGATGGTGAGGGGCGTGGCATTTCCGGTCACCGAGATCGTGAGGGCGGTGGTGCGCGGCGTGCCGGGGGCCGACAGCGGCCGGCCCTGGGCGTCGAAGATCAGGCTGGTGGGGGTGCTGACCTGCGCACCCGACGGCAGCGCGTTGCTGCTGTCGCTGTAGGCGCGGCCGTTGCCCGGGTTGGGCAGCTCGTTGGCCGAGCAGGGCTGGTTGGCCCCGGCGGCGGTGGCGTGGGTGAGCGTGAGCTGGGTGGCGCCGACGTTCACGCACACGTTGCGCCGCATCGCGATCGCCGACTTCTGCGCATAGCGCAACGCGGCCCCCACGAAATCGCGGGTGCCGCGGGCCGAGAACTGGTTGAGATCAAGCATGCGGGGCACGGCGAACACCGCCAGGATGCCCATCACCACCATCACGGCAACCAGCTCGGCCAGGGTGAAGCCGGCTTGCGAGCGCATGGCTTGCTTCATCGTCGCCGGGCCCATGGGCGGCCCGGCCTGCGGCCGCTCAGCGGGCGCAGATGACGAGGAAGTTCTGGTTGACGATGTTGGCACCGGTGCCGGTGGCGCGCACCGAGCACTCTGCCGTGGGCAGGTTGGTCGCTGCGTTGCAGTTCGCATTCGCGCCGGCGTTGGTCGAGGCCTGGATGCGGAAGATCTGGTCGCCCGTGGGGTTGGCGCCGTTTTGCAGCGTCACGCCCTGCACGAACTGGCCCAGCACGGCCGAGGTGCACACGTTGGCCTGGTTGACGACGATCGCGTTGGGGTTGCTGACCTGGCGCTGCGCGTAGTTCATCGAGGTCGCCGACGAGATGGCACCGGCCACGCCCTTGGCGGCGGCGTTGCGCGCCTGGTCCGACATGTCGGTGAAGCGCGGCACCGCCACGGCTGCCAGCACGCCCAGGATGATGATCACGACCACCAGTTCGATGAGGGTGAAACCACGTTGTTTGTTCATGAGAATCTCCTAGAGAAAGAGCGAGGGATGCAACGGCTCAGCATCCGGATACCAAGGGAACGGAAATGGCCGCCGCCGTCTTGGCGTCCAGGGCTTGGGAATAGGTGAAGCTGCAGGCTTCGGGGTCTTTGGCGTCGGCGCGCATGAAGACGGTCTTGCCGCCCTCGGTGCGCACGCGGTAGCGCTCGGGTGGCATCTCGGCGGGCGTGAGGCCGTAGGTCTGCGTGGGCGTGGCCGCCGGGTAGCCGTGCAGCGTGGCGATGAGCCCTTGCTGCGTGCACAGCGTGCCGGCACCTTGGAGCTTGTTGTCGGCTGTGCCGCGGCCGCCGGCGCAGGGTGCAGCGTCGGGCTGGCCCTGGCGCACCTGCGCCGCCATGTGGACGAGCGTCACCCGCGTGCTCACGATGCCGTGCAGATAACGCAGCTCGCCGATGCGGGCGCTGCGCTGCAGCTGGGCGATGCGCGGCAGCATCACCGCGGCCAGGATGGCCAGGATGCCCAGTGCGACGCTCAGTTCGATCAGCGTGATGCCCTTCATGCGGGTGCTCGTTCCGTACATTCCTTCGATGGTCGGCCGTTGGTGCACGCGCGCTCTTTCGAACAGCAGTGCAAACCACGTCTTCTTCCCTATCGGTCGGGTGGCTGGCTTCTTGACTCACGCCGGCGGGCGGTTCGTGACGCACTCGACGCTCGGTGGGGGTTTCGTGCGACTAAGGGTGTTCGCGGGGGTGTTCGTGGATACGGGGTGGCGTGTGTGCCTTGGATTTCTGTATTGACAGAAATGAATGCCACACCTAGAGTGGCCTCATGAACCTGTCGCCCACCCTCGAACGCTTCGTCCTTCACTGGGGTGAGATGGGGGCTCGCTGGGGCGTCAACCGCACGGTGGCCCAGATCCACGCGCTGCTCTACATCACCGGCCGACCAATGCACGCCGAAGAGATCACCGAGACGCTCGGCGTGGCGCGCTCCAACGTCAGCAACAGCATCCGTGAGCTGCAGAGCTGGAACCTGGTGCGCCTGGTCCACATCGCCGGCGACCGGCGCGACCACTTCGAAACCTCTCTCTCGGTCTGGGAGTTGGCGCGTACTGTCATCCGCGAGCGCCAGCGCCGAGAGATCGCGCCGACGATCGCCGTGCTGACCGAACTGCTGGCCGATCCGGCAATCAGCCGCGACCCGACCGACGCGAAGCTGCGCATGCGCGAGACGCTCGAATTCCTGCAGACGCTCACCGCCTGGGGCGACGAGATGCTGCGGCTCGACACCGACACCCTGAGCAAGGTGCTCAAGCTCGGCGCCCGTGTGAAGAAGCTGCTCGGGCGCGACGAGACAGCACCCGCCACCGAGGCACCGGCGGTCACCCCGGCGCACCTGCTGGGGCCTTGAGTCTCAAAAAATTTTTGCCCGAGCATTTCTGTTTTGACTGAAATAACTGGAGGGATCATGAGTGCCGTCTACCCGCTGACCTTGCTCTACGACGCCGCCTGCCCGGTGTGTGCCCTCGAAATGGACCACCTGCGCGCCCGCAACGACGCGGGTCGCCTGGCCTTCGTCGACATCAGCGCGCCGGGCTTCGACCCCACGCCTTACGGCGCCACGCTGGCCGAGATGGACGCCGAGATCCACGCCCTGCGCGCCGACGGCCAGCTGATGAAGGGAGTGCAGGTGCTGCGCCTGGCCTACGAGGCGGTGGGCCTGGGCTGGGTGATGCGTCCGGTCGGCTGGGGCCCGCTGCGCGGTGTGTCCGACGTGGCGTACCGGCTCTTTGCCCGCCACCGCCGCACGGTCTCGCGCGTGGCGGCACCGCTGATCGACGGCCTGCGCGCGCTGCGTGCCCGGCAGATGGCGCGCCGCATGCGGCGCTGTGCGGACGGCGCCTGCACGATGGATCACAACCAAGAAGGGAGGAACACATGAGAGTCCTGGTGAGCGGGGCCACCGGCTGCGTGGGGGCAGCGGTGGTGCATGCGCTGCGCGCACGCGGCCATGCGGTGGTCGAGGGGTCGCGCGGCGCGGTCGACGGGCGGCACACGATGCATGTCGACTACATGCAGCCGCGCCGGCCCGAAGCCTGGGCCGAGGCCCTGCGGCGCGAACGCATCGACGTGGTGATCAATTGCGTGGGCATCCTGATGCCGGCGCGGGGGCAGAGCTTCGAGCGGGTGCACACCGAAGGGCCGGTCGAGCTGTTTCGCGGCGCGGCACTGGCGGGGGTGCGGCGGGTGCTGCAGGTTTCGGCGCTGGGCGTCGCCGGCGATGCCGAGGCGCTTGCGACGCCCTACCTGAGCAGCAAGCTGATGGCCGACGACGCGCTGGCCTCGCTGCCGGTCGACTGGGCGGTGCTGCGGCCGTCGCTGGTCTATGGCCCGCGCAGCCAGGAGTGCGGCGCTCTTCGCCACGCTGGCGAGCCTGCCGGTGGTGTCGCTGCCGGGACGCGGCCTGCAGCGCGTGCAGCCGCTGCACGTCTACGAGCTGGCCGAGGCGGTGGCACGGCTGGTCGAGCACCCGGGGGAGCTGCGGGTGGTACACGAGCTGGGCGGCCCGGCACCCATCAGCTACCGCGACATGCTCGCGGCCTACCGCCGCGCCCAGGGCCTGGGCGAGCCGCTCTGGCTGCCGGTGCCGATGCCGCTGATGCAGGCGCTGGCCTGGGCCGCCGAGGCCCTGCCGCAGCAGGTGTATTGCCGCGACACGCTGCGCCTGCTCGCGCGTGGCAACACGCCGGGCGACAACGCACTGCCACGCCTGCTGGGCCGCGCGCCCACGACGATGGCGCAGGGCCTCACGGTCACCGCGCCGCAGCCGCTCGTCGACCTGCGCGTGCAGCTGAGCCCGGCGGCGATGGGCGTGGCACGCGGCTCGCTCGCCTTCATGTGGCTGTACACCGCGTTCATCAGCGCCTTGCTGCCGCGCGAGTCGGGTGTGCTTGCGCTGATGGCGCGGTGCGGCTTCGAGGGCTCTTGGGGCGTGGCGGCGCTGGTGTTCTCGTGCAGCCTCAACACCGTGCTGGGCGTGCTGGCGCTGCGCCGGCAGGTGCCCTGGGCAATGGCGCTGCAGGTGGTGGCGGTGCTCGGCTACACGACGACCGCTGCGCTCAACATGCCCGAGCTGACGATCGATCACTGCGGCCCGCTGGTGAAGAACGTGCCGGTGCTCGCGCTGCTGGTGCTGCTGTGGTTGGCGGCGCCGCCGGTGCGCTCGACGGTTGATGCGCGCCGCTCGCGGGCCCTGCCCGCGTCTCGTGTGAGGGTCGGCGCATGAAGACCGGCCACGACGATCTGCCGCCCGGCCAGCGCTGGCGCGACGACTTCCCGCGCTTCGGGGTGACGAGCTTCGCGAGGCGTTTCCCCGCCCGTCCGGATGTGGTTTGCCTGCAGTGGACGGGCGCGCTGCGCGAGCCGCTGGTGCTCGACGCTGCAGCGCTCGCGGGGCTGACGCGCGTCGAGCAGCGCAGTAATTTCCACTGCGTCACCAGCTGGAGCCGGCGCGGCCTCATGTGGAGCGGCTACCGCTTCCGCGACGTGTACGACGCCCTCATTCGCGCCTCGGCCTCGCCGCAGGTGAGCCTCGTGGTGCTGCGCGGCGAAGATGGCTTTCGCGCCGACCTGCCGCTGGCCGACCTGATGGCGCCCGAGGTGCTGCTGGCCGACCGCCTCGATGGCCAGCCGCTCGGCATCGAACACGGCGCGCCGCTGCGGCTCGTGGCGCCGGCCCACTACGGCTACAAGAGCGTGAAGCACCTGCAGCGCATCGAGCTGCGCGAGTCGCGCGACGGCTACCGGCCGCTCGGCCCGGCCTTCATGTCGCACGAACGCGGCCGGGTGGCGTTCGAAGAACGCGGCCACGGCCTGCCCAGCTGGTTGTTGCGCCACCTGTTCCGGCCGCTCATCGGGCCGACGGCCGCGATCCTGGCGCGTGCCATGAAGGAACGGCCGCCGCCGGGTTGAGCTGCGCGTCAGGGTGGCGACGCGGGCGGCGCGATCGAGGGCGTGCTGCGCTCGCCCTCGGTGCGGCGGCACACCTTGCGCGCGTGGACGACGCTCTCCGGCGTCGCCTCGGGCATGCGCACCAGGTCGCGGATCTTCTGCAGGCAGGGGTTGGCCGGGGCGATGACGAGGTCGACCGCCTCGTCGAGCAGGCGTGCGTCGCCTTCGTCGAGTTTGAACGAGGTGGGGATGCTGTCGAGCCTGCGCTTGAGGCCCGCGTGCTGCGGGTCGACGGCCACCACGTCGTCGAAGCCGAAGTGATAGAAGACCAGGCTTTTGGAGAGGTTGAGCACCGGGCGGCCCCGGGCATTGAGGGCCTGGCACAAGGCGCTGGGCAGCTCGCGTGTCTCAGGCTCGCAGCTGCCGTCGTTCCAGCGCAGCACGGCGCCGTCGAATTCGCCGAGCAGACGGCCGCGGTTGTTTTGCAGCAGGGCATCGACCGCATCGCTCACGTTGGCGTCGAGCAGCAGGCCGAGCGTGCCGCGCGGGTCGGGGTCGAGCCGGCTCGCACCGCGCGGGCGGGTGAAGGCGTCGACCAGCACGACGACGATGCGGTCGTAGTCGTCGAGGCGGCCCTTCGCTTCGAGCTGGAACAGCGCGCGTTTCACCGACTTGAGGCCGAGGTTGTCGGAGTTGCCGCCGTCGAAGACGTGCAGGTACTGCTTGTCGGTGCACTTCAGTTCATCGTTGCGGTCCTTCTCGCAGTGGCGTTCGAGTGCGCCCGGCCGGTAGTCCTGCAGCGTGTGGCTCGGAAAGACGAGCGGGAAGGACGACGAGGCCATCACCGCCCGCGCAAGCGAATAGCGGCCGAGGTCGGCGTTGAGGCGGCTGCGGAAGTCCTCTTCGGTGAAGGTGAAGACGCTGCCGAAGGCGTATTCGTCGACCGACAGGCCGGGGCCGCTCTGGTCGGTGGCGGTGGTGGCGTTGATGAGCAGGTAGGGGCGGGTCGGGTTGAGCTCCGCGAAGCCGAGGTCGCTGCCGATCAGGCGGGTGCCGTAGAGGTTGTCGGCGAAGGTCTGCGCCATGATGTCGCCGCGATCGTAGGCGGTGAACCAGTAGCGCACGATGTTCTGCGGCCACAGCCAGTTGGCGAACCAGCGCCGCAGGTAGTTGCGGCGCGTGAGGTCGAGCACGGCGTCGGGCTCCCAGTCGCGCAGCTGCGTGAGCGGGGCCTGCCGGCACAGGGCGTCGAGGCGGCGCAGCTCGTGGGTGAGTGCCGGCAGCCGACGCTGCAGCGCGAGCAGGTCCTTCGCGTCGAGCGGGGCGTTGCAGCGCAGGCGTTGGCTCGTGTCGAGCGTGACCTGCCGGCCGAGCGCCGTGCCGGTGATGAACGGCTGCAGCGCGGCGGCCAGCGGCGGCGAGTTGAGCGACACGTCGCGCGAGGCGGCGTAGAGCGCGGCGGTGATTGAGCCGCCCGACACCGACGACAGCACGTCCACTTCATCGAGCAGGTCGACCTCGGGGTAGAGCGTCTGCAGCCGCAGCATGGTCGCGGCCGACAGATAGGCCGCACGCGAGCCGCCGCCCGAGAGGGCCAGGAACATCAGCACCTTGGGGTGGCCACGCGCGCCGTCGACCTCGAAGCTCGCGCGCGTGGCCGCCGGCGCGGGGCTGCTGGCCGCCGGTGGCGCCGGCAGCGGCAGGTTGGTGTGCGAGAACGACGCGCAGGCGGTCATCAGCGCGCAGGCGATCAGGGTGCCCAGCGCGTTGATGAAACGGACGACGGCCTTCATGCTGCGGTTATAGGCCTGCACAACCCGATGCGTGTCCCCAACGTTAGGGGCCTGCGGGGGGCATGCCCGCATGTCGGCCACGGCATGCGGCCTCTGCTAAGGTCAGCGCCCATGCTGTCACCGCCTTCACCCACTGCGCCATGGACACCTTCGTCGTCTGGTGCGTGATCGTCGGCGTGCTGCTGATCGTGATCGGGCTGACCGACACCTGGCGGCAGGAGTTGCCGGTGTGTGCCTCGGCCATCTACCTCTTCGCCGGCTACCTGCTCGGGCCCGAGGTGTCGGGCCTGCTCACCTTGACGCTGGGCACCGACGCCGTGTTGATGGAGCGGCTCACCGAGGCGGCCGTGCTCATCTCGCTGTTTGCGGTCGGCCTGCGTCTGCGCGCACCGGTGCGCGACGCGCTGTGGCGAACGCCGCTGGTGCTGGCCACGCTGGCGATGCTGATCACCATCGGTCTGGTGACCGGGCTCGGGCTGGCGCTGGGCCTGTCGCTCGGCGGCGCCGTGCTGCTGGCAGCGGTGCTCGCGCCCACCGACCCGGTGCTCGCCTCGGAGGTGCAGGTGCGCGACGAACGCGACAGCGACCGCCTGCGCTTCAGCCTTACCGGCGAGGGTGGGCTGAACGACGGCGCGGCCTTTCCCTTCGTCATGCTGGCGCTCGGCCTGCTGGGCCTTCACGAGCTGGGGCAAGGCGGTTGGCGCTGGTGGGGCATCGATCTCGTGTGGGCGGTGGTCGGTGGCGTCGCGATCGGCTGGACGCTCGGCTCCATCTTCAGCCGCGCCGTCGTCTACCTGCGGCGCGAGCGCGAGCAGGCGCTGGGCATGGAGAGCTTTCTCACGCTTGGCCTGATCGCGCTCGCCTACGGCCTGGCTCTTGCGGCGCACACCTATGGGTTCCTCGCGGTGTTCTTCGCGGGCCTGGCCATGCGCCAGGTGGAGCGCGCCGACAACCGGCAGGCGGGGGCGTCGGCCGGGCGGCCCGCGCAGGCCTCGGCCTACATGGCAAAGGCGGTTCTCGATTTCACGCTCGACGTGGAGAAACTGGCGGAGCTGACGGTGATGCTGCTGGTGGGCAGCCTGCTCACACCGGCGGCGTTCACCCCGGTGTCGCTCGCGGTGGCGCTGGGGCTTATTTTCGTGGCGCGGCCGATCGCGGTGTATGCGAGCACCTGGTCGTTGCCGCTGAGTGCGACGCAGCGGCGGCTGGCGGCCTGGTTCGGCGTGCGCGGCGTGGGCTCGATGTACTACCTGTCGTTTGCGGTGGCGCACGGGGTTGCCGGCGAGACGGCGGCCTTCGTGACCGATGCGGTGCTGGTGACCATCGTGCTGTCGGTGCTGCTGCACGGATCGACGGCCACGCCGATCATGCGGTTCTACCGGCGCGCACGCCGCGCGCGACATTGAACGAGGACCCGATGTGTTCAAGATGAGCAAGCTGGTGCGGGCAGCCAACAAGGCGCGGCTGGCCACCTACCTGATTGCGCTGTGGAAGCTCTTCAAGCACCCGCAGACGCCGCGTGCGGCCAAGGTCGCCGCCGTGCTGGTGCTGGCCTACGTGCTGAGCCCGATCGACCTGATCCCCGATTTCATCCCGGTGCTGGGCCAGCTCGACGACCTGGTCATCGTGCCGCTGGGCATTGCGCTCGTGGTGCGCCTGACGCCGCGGCCGCTGTGGGAGGGCCTGCTGCGTGAGGCCGAAGCCTCGCGCGACAAGCTGCCTCGGCTGTGGTGGGGCGCGCTCCTGATCGTGCTGCTGTGGCTGGTGCTCCTCGGGCTTTTCGTGTGGTGGCTGGCAAGCCTGGTCGGCGCATGAGACGGCTGGCCGTGGTCTTGGCGTTGCTCGCGTGCGCATCCGCGCATGCACTGAGTGGCGTGGTCACGCACGTGACCGACGGCGACACGCTGTGGGTGCGGCCCGAGGCCGGCGCGCCGGTCAAGGTGCGGATGCAGGGCATCGATGCGCCCGAGCGGTGCCAGGCCTGGGGCGCGCAATCGCGCGAGGCGCTGGCCGCCCGCGTGCTGCACCGGCGGGTGGACGTGCGCACCCGGGCCAAAGACGACTACCAGCGCACCATCGGGACTGTCACGCTCGACGGGCACGATGTGGCGGCGTGGATGGTGCGCGAAGGCCACGCCTGGAGCCAGCGCTACCGCAAGAGCCTCGGCCCGTATGCGGCCGAGGAGGCCCAGGCGCGGCAAGGCAGGCGTGGGCTCTTTGCGGTGCCTGCCACCGAACCGCGCGAGTTCCGTAAGGCGCATGGTCCTTGCCCATGAAGATTCGTTGTTGACATGAAAGCTGTGATGAAACTGATCGCAAGACGTGGTGTGGAGCGTGGCCTGGTGCTGGCGCTGGGTGTGGTGGCAGGTGCGGCCGCGGGTGTGGCCCATGCGCAATCGTTCGACTCGGTGCGCCTCGACGGCCCCGACGGCGAAGGCCATGGCCGCGTCGGCGTGGCGGCGATTGCCAGTCACCGATACCTCGGCTCCGACGAGCGCCGCTACCTGCTGCTGCCCACGGTGGAGTACCGCTGGGCCAACGGCTGGTTTGCCGGCGTGGGCAATGGCATCGGCTACCGCTTCGGGAGCAGCCCGCAGCTGCAGTACGGCGTGCGCCTGGCTGCCGACTTCGGCCGCAAGGAGAGCCGCTCCGAGGTGCTGCGCGGGCTGGGCGACATCCCGCGGCGGCCGCAGGCGGGAGTGTTCCTCAACTGGCATCCTTCGCGCGAGCTGGGCTTCAGCAGCTCGCTGCGCTACGGCTCCGGTGAAGACCGCGATGGCCTGGTGGCCGACTTCGGGGTGCACACCGGCACCCAGCTCGCGCCGCGCTGGCGCCTCGGGCTCGGGCTCGGAGCGACCTGGGTCAACCGCGCATGGATGCAGTCGTATTTCGGCATCACCCCCGAGCAGAGTGTGCGCAGCGGCTATGCGGTGTCGACGGTCGGGGCCGGCGTGCGCGACGTGAAGCTGAGCAGCTCGCTCCTCTACTTCATCAACCGCGACTGGGCCGCCACGCTGGTGGTGAGTGCGATCTCGCTGCAAGGCGATGCGAAAGACAGCGTGATCGTGCGCGAGCGCAACCCGGTCAGCGCGGTGCTGGCCCTCGGCTACCGCTTCTGACGAACGCGGGCAGAGGGGCCGTCACCGGCGGGCCGAGCGCCGGGCCGCCCCAAGCCGGCCCGCATCCCCCTGGGGGATCGGCCGCGCAGCCGCGGCCGAGGGGCCGTCACTTCCGCATCAAGGTGCTCTTCCCGAAGAGGCTCTCGATCAGGTCGACGGCCACCTCGGCGGTGCGGTTGCGCACGTCGAGCGCGGGGTTGAGCTCCATCACGTCGAGCGAGGCCATGCAGCCGGTGTCGGCGATCATCTCCATGCACAGCTGCGCCTCGCGGTAGGTGGGGCCGCCCATCACGGTGGTGCCCACGCCGGGTGCGAAGTCGGGGTCGAGGAAGTCGACGTCGAAGCTCACGTGCAGGTGGGTGTTGACGTCGAGCGTGGCCAGCGCCAGCTCCATGGTGTGGCGCATGCCCATCTCGTCGATGTAGCGCATGTCGAAGACCTCGAGGTCCATCTCGTGCACGAAGCGCTTCTCGCCGGCGTCGACGCTTCGGATGCCGATCTGGCGGATCCACTTCGGGCTGATCGCCGGCACGTGTCCGCCGATCTCGATCAGCTCCTGCGGGCCCTTGCCGCACAGGCAGGCGACCGGCATGCCGTGCAGGTTGCCGCTCGGGGTGAGGATGTTGGTGTTGAAGTCGGCGTGCGCGTCGAGCCAGAGGATGCGCAGCTTTTTCTTCGTCTCGCGGCAGTGGCGGGCCACCGCGCTGATGCTGCCCAGGCCCAGGCAGTGGTCGCCGCCGAGCAGCAGGGGAAAGCGCCCTTGCGCCAGCTCGGCGTGCACGGCCTCGTGCACGAGCTTGTTCCAGGCCACCACCTCGGCGAGGTGGCGGTAGCCGTCGATTGGCGGCAGCCACGGATTGGCCGGGCCGGAGAGGTTGCCCCGGTCGGCGACGTCGAGGCCGAGGCCTTGCAGGGTGGGGACGATGTTCGCGACGCGCAGGGCCTCGGGGCCCATGCTCGCGCCGCGTGCACCAGCACCAATGTCGGTGGGAGCGCCGATGATGCTGATGGCCGGCATCACGGGCCTTTCGCCGGGCCGCCCCAAGGAAGGCCCGCGCCCCCTGGGGGGCAGTGAACGAAGTGAGCGTGGGGGTGGACATCCCTAGTCCTCCATGTCGAAGCTGCCGAGGTCGCCGATCTCGGTGGCGGGGATGTCGAAGCCGTATTCGGCTTCGAGCGCCTCCCAGGCCTCTTCCGCCGACTCGACGAATTTGAAGAGCTGCAGGTCGACCTCGCTGATCATGCCGGTCTCGACCAGGTGCTCGAAGTTGACGAGCTTGGACCAGAACTCGCGACCGAAGAGCAGGATGGGCCTACGACGGCACTTGCCGGTCTGGATGAGCGTGAGCACCTCGAACATCTCGTCGAGCGTGCCGAAGCCGCCGGGGAAGCACACCAGCCCGATCGAGCGCATCAGGAAGTGCATCTTGCGCAGGCCGAAGTAGTGGAACTGGAAGCACAGCTCCGGCGTGATGTAGGGGTTGGGCGCCTGCTCGTGGGGCAGCACGATGTTGAGGCCGATGCTCTTGCCCCCCACTTCGTGCGCACCGCGGTTGCCGGCTTCCATGATGCCGGGGCCACCACCGGTGACGACGTAGATGGGCGAGGCGAGCTGGCGCGACTTCTGCGTCACCAGGGCGCCGAAGCGCTGGGCCTCGTCGTAGTAGCGCGACATGCGCACGTGGTTCTCGGCGATGCGGATCGCCGTCTCATTGTTGGCCGACTTCGCATCGGACAGCAGGCGCTGCGCCACGTCGGGCGGCACGATGCGCGCACTGCCGAAGATCACGATGGTCGACTCGATGCCCTGTTCCTTCTGCACCAGCTCGGGCTTGAGCAGCTCGAGCTGCATGCGCACCGGGCGCAGCTCGTCTCGCAGCAGGAATTTCTCGTCGGTGAAGGCGAGGCGGTAGGAGCTCTCCGGGCCGTCGTACAACGAAGGGGGCGGGCCTTGCAGCTCGGCTTCCTTCTTGGCCGGGAGAATGTTGCGGGCGGTGAGTTCTGTGCGCTTGTCCATGGGGTGCAGCTTACCGCTTGCACGTGGCAACTAGCGTGCCTTGCACACGCTGCAATCAGGGGCGCGAGCCGTCTTGATCTCCGTCCACTCCATGCTGCGCGCATCGAGCATCTGCAGCCGCCCGGCGAGCGACGAGCCGGTGCCGGCCAGGAGCTTCAGCGCCTCGGCCGCCTGCATGCTGCCGATGATGCCCACCAGCGGGGCGAAGACGCCCATCGTGGCGCAGCGCACCTCTTCGAAGGCGGCATCGGGCGGGAAGAGGCAGGCGTAGCAGGGTGCGTCGGGCTCCCGGGTGTCGTAGACGGAGATCTGGGCGTCGAAGCCGATGGCTGCACCCGAGACGAGCGGCTTTCGGTGCTTCACGCAGGCGGCGTTGACCGCGTGGCGGGTGGCGAAGTTGTCGGTGCAGTCGATCACGACGTCGGCCGCGGCGACCAGCTCGTCGAGCCGCTCGGGGCCGGCACGTTCGGTGAGGGCTGCGACCTGCACCTCGGGGTTGATCTCGGCGATCGACTGTTTCGCCGATTCGGCCTTGGGCCGGCCGACGCGGCTCATGTCGTGCGCGATCTGGCGCTGCAGGTTGGTGAGGTCGACCTTGTCGTGGTCGACGAGGGTGATGCGGCCGACGCCCGCCGTGCCCAGGTAAAGCGCCACCGGCGACCCCAGGCCGCCCGCGCCGATGACGAGCGCATGCGAGTCGAGCAGGCGGCGCTGGCCTTCGATGCCCAGCTCGTCGAGCAGGATGTGGCGCGAGTAGCGCAGGAGCTGGTCGTCGTTCATGCCGCAATGATCGCCCCAAATGACAAACGCCCGCAGGCTGCGGGCGTCGTCGTGAGGCGCGGGTGCTCCGTCAGTTCGTCGTCGAGGCTTCCGGCTTGCGCTCGACCGCGCTCTTGGACACCATCACCGGCTTGCCCTTCAGGCGGTTGAGCGCCTGGGCCAGCTGGAAGTCTTCGGCGCTGCCGAACTCGGGCAGCGGCTTGGGCGCCGCAGCCGATTTGGCGGCTTCCTCTTCCAGCTTCTTGCGCGCTTCTTCGCGGGCCTTCTCGCGGGCGGCGTCTTTCACCTCGGCGCCCTGGCCGCTGTTCAGGTGCTTGTCGAGGTCGGCCTCGCGCATGCGCAGGGCGGCGAAGACGTTGCCCTCGGCGGTTTCGTCGAGCATGACGTCGGGCACGATGCCGCGCGCCTGGATCGACTTGCCGCTCGGCGTGTAGTAACGCGCGGTGGTGATCTTGACCGAGGTGTTGGCCACCGGCAGCTGGCGGATCTCGGTCTGCACCGAGCCCTTGCCGAAGGTCTGGGCGCCCATGATGGTGGCGCGCTTGTGGTCTTGCAGGGCACCGGCGACGATTTCGCTGGCCGAGGCCGAGCCTTCGTTGACCAGCACCACCACCGGCACCGTCTTCACCGCTTCGGGCAGGCCCTTGAGCGGGTCGAAGCCGGCCCGGCGGCTGTAGTCGCGCTGCACCGCCTTGAACTCGGCGCGCGACTGCGGGATCTGCCCGTTCATCGACACCACCGTCACGCCTTGCGGCAGGAAGGCGGCCGAGATGGCGACGGCCGCGTCGAGCAGGCCGCCCGGGTCGTTGCGCAGGTCGAGCACCAGGCCCTTGAGGTTGGGGTCTTGCGCATACAGCTCGTTGAGCTTGCGCACGAAGTCGATGACGGTGGGCTCCTGGAACTGGCTCACGCGCAGCCAGCCGTAGCCGGGCTCGACCATCTTGGCGCGCACGCTCTGCACGTTGATCTCGGAGCGGGTGATGGTCAGCGGGAAGGTGCGGCTCTCGCTCTTGCGGAAGATGGTCAGCACGACCTTGGTGTCGCGCTCGCCGCGCATGCGCTTGACGGCCTGGTCCATCGTGAGGCCGCGCACGGCGGTGTCGTCGATGCGGGTGATGAGGTCGCCCGACTTGATGCCGGCCTTGAAGGCGGGCGAGCCTTCGATGGGCGAGACGACCTTGACCAGGCCGTCTTCCATGCCGATCTCGATGCCCACGCCGACGAACTTGCCGGAGACGCTCTCGCGGAATTCGGTGAAGTTCTTGCCTTCGAGGTACTGGGAGTGCGGGTCGAGGCCGGCCACCATGCCGCCGATCGCGTCCTTGATCAGCTTCTTCTCGTCGACGGGCTCGACATAGGAGCTCTTCACCACGTCGAACACCGCGGCCAGTTGCTGCAACTCTTCCAGCGGAAGCTGGTTGATGGGGTTGCTGCGGGCGGTGGCCTGCAGTTGCATCGTGGTCAGGGCGCCAGCCACGGCGCCCACGACAACCCAGCCAGCGACCTTGAGTTTGGCGCCCATATATGACCTGCTTCCTGCAAAAGACGGAGATTTCACGCGAATTCAGTATAAAACTGCGACCCCGCTTGGAGGGCCGTGGTAGCACTAAGTTTCCTGCCTTTTTCGCCCGGCGCCGCATGCATTGGCGAGGGGTGTGCAAAGAAACACGCAAGCCCCGAAAGGGTATCGCGCCGCTGGGATTTCACGCCTCGGCGGCGGCGACCTCGAAGCGACCGCGCCCGGCGCGCTTGGCCTGGTAAAGCGCCACGTCGGCGCGCTGCGCCAGCGACTGCACCGAGTCTTCGCCATGGCGGGCCAGGGCCACACCCACGCTCGCACCGATCGACAGTTGCTTGCGATCGATTGCGAAGGCTTCGCCGAGGGCGACGACGATCTTGCGCGCCACGGTGCGCGCTGCCGCCTCGTCCTTGACGTCGGGCAGCACGACGGCGAATTCGTCGCCGCCCAGGCGGGCGAGCATGTCGGTCGGGCGCAGCACCTTCTGCAGGCGCTGGGCCACGGCCACCAGCAGGGCGTCGCCGGTCGCATGCCCGTGTTCGTCGTTCACCGGCTTGAAGCGGTCGAGGTCGACCATCAGCAGCGCGAGCGCGTGTTGGTCTTCGTGTGCGCGCATCAAGGCTTCGCCCACGCGCAGGTCGAAGCCGGCCCGGTTGAGGGCACCGGTCAGCGGGTCGGTTTGCGAGGCGTCGAGCAGGATCTGGTGCTGGCGCTTGTGGCTCGTGACGTCTTGCGACAGCGCCACGAGCCCCGCCACCTGGCCGTCGGCGTCGCGGAAAGGGATGTAGGTCGTCTCGAAGTACTGGTGGCCGTCGCTGCCGGACTCGAACATCACCCGTTCGCCCGCGAGCGCCGCCTCGATGTGCGGGCGACGGCGTTCGTATTCGGCTTCGCCGAGCACGCCGCGTGCATGCTGTCCGGCCAGGCGGCCGTGCGGGCGGCCGACCCACTGGTCGAAGGCGTCGTTGGTGAAGAGGTAGCGCTGGTGCTTGTCGGCCACCGCCACCAGCACCGGCAGCGTGGCGGCCACCACCTTCAGGATGGACTCGCTGCGCTGCAGCTCGGTGCGGCTGCGGATCTCGTGGGAGATGTCGCGCATCACGACCGAGTAGGTTTCGACTTCCTGGCGATCGTCGCGGTGCACGATCAGCATTTCGCTGACGTCGATTTCCTTGCCGTCGCCGCGCAGCACCGAGGTTTCGCCCAGCCACAGGCCGGTGGCGTGCGCCGTGGGCAGGATCACGTCGCGCACCTGAAGCTCGCGGTGGGCGGGCAGGAAGTCGTCGAAGCGCAGATGCTCGATCGGATCGCCGGGTTTCAGCTCCAGCATCGCCCGGCCGGCCGGGTTGAGGTAGAGCAGCGCGCCCTGGGGGCTGAGCTGGGCCACGATGTCGGTGCTGCGCTCGAAGATGGCGGTGAGCATGCGCTGGGCGCGCTGCTGCTGCACGCGGTCGGTCACGTCTTCGACGGAGCCGACGTGGCCGATCAGCCGGTTGTCGACCGTGAGCGGCGCGGTGCGCACCGAGAGCATGGCCGGCTGGCCGTCGGGCCGGGTCACGTGCAGGGTGTTGCGCACTGGCGTGAGGGTGCCGGTGGCCTCGTGCCACGCGGCCAGCAGCGGCTCGCGCTGCGCGGGGTCGACGAGTTCGCTCCAGCCCCAGGCCAGACGCTCGCGCGGCAAGCCGAACTTCTGGAAGTACGCGTCGTTGGCGTAGGTGGTTTCGCCGCGGGTGTCGGTCATGAAGAGGCCGAGCGGGAAGGCGTTGCTGACGGCGTCGAACTGCGCCTGGCTGTGGCGGGCCGCGCGTTGGCTGCGGGCGAGTGCCCACGAGAAGACGATGGCGGCGGCGGTGATCAGGCACAGCACGCCGATGCCGAGGTTGCGGCGGGCGTAGAAGGCGGCGAGCAGCTCGTCGCGCTCTTGTGACACCAGCACCGTCACCGGGTACTGGCCCAGGCGCTCGAAGGTGCCCACCCGCGCGTGGCCGATGCCGTAGGCGGTGTCGGTCTCGAAGGCGCCGTGCGTGCCGCTGGCCGGCATCCCGGCAGGCCGGTCGGCCATCACGTTGCGGCCGATCAGGCTCTCGGAGTAGGGCGTGCGCAGCACCACCACGCCGCGCGAGGTGGTGACCGAGATGCCGCCGGCCGGTTTCTCGCGCAGGCTTTCATGGATGGCGCTCAGCTGCGGCAGGTCGACCCAGGCCGCGAGGCCCACCGCCTCGCCGACCGGGCTGTGCAGGCGGCGTGTCAGCGGCCAGCGCCAGGGTTCGCCAGCGGCGCGGCGCAGCGGGTCGCCGACGCGCATGGCGCCCGCCGAGTCGGGCAGCTGGACGGCGGGCATGCCTTCGGCCCAGGCCGGTGCGCCGGGGCTGGCGATGGTCTTGCCGTCTGCGCCGACGAGCGTCACGTGGACCAGGCCGTCGGGGTGACGGCTGAAGGTCTGCAGCAGTTCGCCCAGCGCCGCATCGATCTGCGGCGACCGGGTCAGCCACTGCTGCACCACGTCGAGCCGGCCGTCGGTCACGCGCAGCAGGTCGCGCGTCTGCTGGGCGGCGGCGTTGTTGACCAGGCGCACCTGCTTCTGGGCAGCCTCGACCATGCGTCGCTCCTGCACCACGGCAAAGCCGAGCACCAGGCCCCACAGGATGGTCAGCAGCAGGGCGACCGCGACAAACGGCCCCCAGGCGACCAGCCGGGAGTAAGGCTTGGCGGTGGTGGGCAGCTGGTTCGGCGTCACTTCTTGGCGGGTCGCCGCGCGGGCGGGCTCGCTTCGGGCGGGCGGCCGGCGGCTCCGGGCACGATGCCCGGGGTGTTGATGCACTTGAGGCTCTTGGGGGCCATCGCGTAGGTGCTGGTGCCGGCCACGTTCTGCTCCAGTGCGGCGGAGAGCAGGGCCGAGCGGGCGGTCTCGCAGGCGAGGTTGGAATTGAACGTGGCCACGAGGTAGGGGTTCATGCCGTAGGCGGTCACCATGAAGGCGAAGAGCGATACCACGGGGGTCTCCTTGCTAAGAGCCTGTTGAGAATGGAGAACGCGAGGACGAGCGGGCCCTGATGGTCGAGCACCTTAGCCGAAGCGCATTTTGTTACGCCCGGGATCAGCCGGGAATTTGGGGCTCACTTCGCTGGATGGCCCACCAGGCCGGGAGCAGCCTGCGGACCCGGGGCCCGGCGAAGCGGTCGTCGATGAGGTGGATCACGCCCTCGTCCTCAGGGGTGCGGATCACCCGGCCGGCGGCCTGCACCACCTTCTGCAGGCCCGGGTAGAGGTAGGCGTAGTCGTGGCCGCGCTCCGCACCGAAACGCTGGTCGAGGCGCTTTTTCATCTCTTCGTTGACCGGGTTGAGCTGGGGCAGGCCGAGGGTCGCGATGAAGGCGCCGATCAGGCGCTTGCCCGGCAGGTCGATGCCCTCGCCGAACGAGCCGCCCAGCACCGCGAAGCCCACGCCCTGGCCGTCGGGGACGAAGCGGGCGAGGAAGGCTTCGCGCTCGGGCTCGCTCATGCCGCGCGACTGCTCCCACACCGGCACCTCGGGGGCGAGCGCACGGAACGCCGCCAGCACCTGGCGCAGGTAGTCGAAGCTGCTGAAGAAGGCCAGGTAGTTGCCCGGCCTTGCGGCGAACTGCCGGGCGATCAGCCCGGCGATCGGTGCCACCGAGGCGGCACGGTGCTGGTAGCGGGTGGAGATGTGCCGCGCCACATGCACGTCGAGCTGCTCGGCCGAGAAGGGCGTGGGCACGTCGACCCACACCGTGTCGTCGGGCAGGCCCAGCAGGTCGGCGTGGAACTCGCGCGGCGTGAGCGTGGCCGAGAAGAGCGCCACCGAATGCGCGACCGCCAGCCGCGGGCCGAGCTGCGGGGCCGGCACCACGTTGCGCAGCGTGAGAAGCGCCTGCGGCTTTGCGCCCCGCGGGGCCGGAGAGGGTGATGTCGAACAGCCAGTTCTCGTCGGCCAGCTCGTGCACGCGCGAGAAGTGCAGGGCATCGAAATAGAAGCGCTGCAGCTCGCCGTCGACGGCCGTCGGGTGCTCGGTGAAGTGGTCGGTGATCGCAGCGATGGCTTTCTGCAACGCCTGGCTGAAGGCCTCCGGCACCGCCGGGTGGACCTGGTAGGGCTCGGTCTGCGCCTTGGCGAGCGCATTCCACGCCTTGTTGAGCCGGGTCAGCGGGCCCTTCAGCGAGGCGGGCGCGCTGCGGCGCACGAACTTGAGCGCGGCCTGATCGAGGTCGGCGCTGTACATCATGCGGCCGCGCTCCAGCAGGTTGTGCGCTTCGTCGATCAGCACCGAGACACGGCTGCCGCGGGCGAGCGTGAGGCCCATCAGCAGGCCGCCGAGGTCGAGCAGGTAGTTGTAGTCGCCCACCACCACGTCGGCCCAGCGGGCGAGTTCCTGGCTCAGGTAGTAGGGGCAGACCTGGTGCGCGAGCGCCACCTCGCGCAGCGTGGCGCGGTCGAGCATCGATTGCGTGAGCGCCTCGGCACGGGCGGCGCCCAGGCGGTCGTAGAAGCCTTTGGCCAGCGGACACGAGTCGCCGTGGCAGGCCAGCTCGGGGTGCTCGCAGGCCTTGTCGCGCGCCACGAGTTCGAGCGTGCGCACCACCGGCAGGGCGGGCTGCCCGGCCTGCACACGCGCTGCCGCTTCGAGCGCCAGGTGCCGGCCCGAGCCCTTGGCGGTGAGGAAGAACACCTGGTCGAGCTGCTGCCCGGGCATCGCCTTGAGCATGGGAAAGAGCGTGCCGATGGTCTTGCCGATGCCGGTGGGCGCCTGCGCCATCAGGCAGCGGCCTTGCACGGTGGCGCGGTACACCGCCTCGGCCAGCTCGCGCTGGCCCGCGCGGAACTGCGCATGGGGGAAGGGCAGCGCCGAGAGCGCCGCATCGCGCTGCGTGCGGTGGGCCAGCTCCTGTTCGGCCCAGGCGAGAAAGCGCTCGCACTGCTGCTCGAAATGCGCGCGCAGTTCGTCGGCCGTGAAGGTCTCGGTGAAGACGGTCTCGCGCTGCGACACGATGTCGAAGTAGACGAGCGCGATGTTCATTTCAGGCAGCGGCATCTCGTCGAGCGCGTGCTGGCGGCACAGCAGCCAGCCGTAGACCTTGGCCTGCGCCAGGTGCAGGGCGCGGTGGTTGGCCGGCTGGCGCGCGAGATCGCCGCGGAAGGTCTTCACTTCCTCCAGCGTGTGGGTGTGACTGTCGTAACCATCGGCGCGGCCCCGCACGGTGAGCAGCTTGTAGTCGCCGCTCACGCTCACCTCCGATTCGTACCCGGCGCGTTGGCGCCGCGCCGCCACGATGGCGTGGCCGGCCTGGCCTTCGAGGGCGGTGGGCGCGGGGGTGAAACGCAGGTCGAGGTCACCCGCCTTGGCGGTGAACTCGCACAAGGCCCGGACGGCGACGACGTACTGCTTCAAGGCGCCAGGGGCACGCCGGGCCGGGTGCTACAGAAGCGAGGTCGGCGCCTTGGCCGGCTGTTCGCGCATCTTGTCGACGATGGCCTGGGCCTTCTCCAGTTCCATGTAGACCGACGCGAAGAGGGTCGCCACGTCGCCCAGCTTGGAGCGCGACACGCCGGGCGAGGGGTTGGTGATCAAAGCGGCCGTGATCGTGGCGGTGGGTTGCAGCAGATCTTTGTTCATGGCGCGCTTTCGGGAGTGTGGGGCATCGTACTCCAGCGCTTGCGGGCCACCTAAGGCAGTGCACCTACACTGCCGGGCTGCGCGAAACCCCTCGCCCTCGAGCCCCCATGACCACCTCGGCGCCTGCCGCGACCCCCGACCACACCGCACCGCTTCTCGCCGCCGTGGGCCTGGCCTGCCGGCGCGGTGACCGGGTGCTCTTCAAGGGGCTGGACCTGGCGGTGCGGCCCGGCGAGGTGGTGTGGCTGCGAGGCGCCAACGGCCGCGGCAAGACGAGCCTGCTGCGCCTGCTGGCCGGGCTGTCGACACCCGAGGCCGGCGAAGTGAAGCGTGCCGGCGCGCTGCTCTACGTGGCGCATGCCAATGCGCTGAAGGAAGACCTGACGGTGCTGGAGTCGCTGCGCTTCCTCGCGCGACTGCACGGCCGCGAGGTCGACGATGCCGCGCTCACCGAGGCGCTGCGCCGCTTCGGCATGGCCACGCGCCGCCACGCGCCGGTGCGCACGCTGTCGCAAGGCCAGCGGCGGCGGGTCGCGTTGTCGCGCCTTGCAA
This sequence comes from Rhizobacter sp. J219, assembly GCF_024700055.1. Classification (GTDB taxonomy): domain Bacteria; phylum Pseudomonadota; class Gammaproteobacteria; order Burkholderiales; family Burkholderiaceae_C; genus Rhizobacter. Next base: position 2,529,589 of record NZ_JAJOND010000001.1, on the reverse strand, counting down.
TGGTCACATCGCCGACCGTCTGGGTGCTCGACGAACCCTTCGATGCGCTCGACGTGGACGGCATCGCCACGCTCAACGATGTGATCACACGGCATGTGCAGGGCGGTGGTGCGGTCGTGCTGACGAGCCACCAGGCCCTGACGCTCTCGCAGCCCCTGCCCAACGTGCTGCAGCTCGACGAGGTGGCCGCATGAGCGCTTTTACCGCGGTGTTGGCGCGCGACTTGCGGCTGGCTGCTCGCCGCCGCGTCGAAGCCCTGTTGCCCATCGCCTTCTTCACCGTCGCTGTGAGCCTCTTTCCCTTCGGCGTCGGTCCCGAGCCGCAGACCTTGCGCGTCATCGCCCCCGGCGTGGTGTGGGTGTGTGCGCTGCTCGCCGCCATGCTCTCGGTGACCCAGCTCTATGCCACCGATCACGCCGATGGCTCGCTCGAGCAGATGCTGCTGTGCGGCGACTCGCCGGTGCTCATCGCCGCCGCCAAGGCGCTCGCGCACTGGCTGCTGACCGGGCTGCCGCTGATCGTCGTGGCGCCGCTCTTCGGCGTGTTGTTCGACATGCGCGGCGAGGCCATCGCCGCGCTCACCTTCAGCCTGGTGCTGGGCACGCCCATCCTGAGCCTGCTCGGCGGCCTGGGCGCGGCGCTCACGCTCGGCCTGCGCAGCAGCGGCGTGCTGCTGATCCTGCTCATCCTGCCGCTGTGCATCCCGGCGCTGATCTTCGGTGCGGGCGCGGTGGGCGCGGTGGAGTCGGGCGTCTCGGCTGAAGGACACTACTCGCTGCTGGGCGCGCTGCTGATCGGCACCGCCTTGTTCGCGCCCTGGGCCACCGCCGCGGCCCTGCGCATCTCGACCGATTGACCCCAACGACAGATCCTCATCGCCATGAACTCGCCGTTGCGCCTCTACACCTTCGCCGCACCGTCGCGCTTCTACCGCCTGACGGGCGTCCTGATCCCGTGGCTGTGGGCCACGACCCTCGTGCTGGCCGTCGTCGGCCTCTACATCGGCTTCTTCGTCGCGCCCACCGACGCGACGCAGGGCGAGTCGTACCGCATCATCTTCATCCACGTGCCGGCTGCCTGGATCTCGATGGTGCTCTACCTGGCGATGGCCTTCTGGGCCGGCATCGGCTGGGCGTTCAAGACACGCTTGTCGTCGATGGTGGCGCGGGCGATCGCGCCGACCGGCGCCCTCTTTACCTTCATCGCGCTGTGGACGGGCGCCTTATGGGGCAAACCCACCTGGGGCACCTGGTGGGTGTGGGACGCGCGGCTCACGTCCTACCTGATCCTGCTCTTTCTCTACCTCGGGTTCATCGCGCTCACCGAGGCCATCGACGATGCACGCCGCGCCGACAGCGCCGGCGCGCTGATCGCACTCGTGGGCGCCATCAACGTGCCCATCATCTATTTCTCGGTCAAGTGGTGGAACACCTTGCACCAGGGCGCGACCATCAGCATGACCGCCGCGCCGAAGATGGCGCACACCATGCTGACCGCGATGCTGATCATGACCTTCGCCTTCTGGGCCTATGCCTTCGCGGTGGTCTTCATGCGCACCCGCGCGATCGTGCTGGAGCGTGAACGCGACGCCGAATGGGTGGTGCGCGAGCTGAAAGGGGAGCCGACATGAACTGGGGCAGTGCCTCCGAATTTTTTGCGATGGGGGGCTACGGCCTCTACGTGTGGGGCTCGTATGCGGTGGCCCTCGTGTGCATGCTGGCCGAGCCCCTGATGGCTGCGGCGCGTCACAAGCGGGCCCGCAGCCACGCGCTGCAGACAGCCGAAGACGGCGGCCGATGACCCGCCGCGCGACGATGAAGGCGCTTCCAAGCGCCGTGTGGAGCAGCGTGTGCCTGCTGGCGCTGGGGTCGGCCCAGGCGCAGTCTGCCGCTGAACCGGGCGCCGAGCCGGCCGCTGCCGCTCCGGCGTCGGCGCCCGCCGCCAGTGCGCCCAGCCTGCCGCGCGTGGAGATCACCACCCGCAGCGAGCGCGCGCCCACCAGCCGCAGCGTGATGAGCGGCGACGAGCTGCGCAGCGTGCCCGGCACCGCCGGCGACACCATGAAGGCCCTGCAGGCGCTGCCCGGCGTGGCCGTGGCCGATGACAGCAGCGCAGCCCCCGCGGTGCGCGGCTCGCGGCCCGACGACAACCTTTACTACGTCGACTTCCTGCCGGTCGGCTACCTCTTCCACATGGGCGGCCTGGTGAGCACGGTGCACAGCGACCTCGTGCGCCAGTTCGAGCTGTACAGCGCCGCCTTCGGACCCGAGTACGGTGATGCGATCGGCGCGGTGCTCGACGTCACCCTGCGCAACCCGCGCACCGACCGCCTGGGCGGCGTGCTCAACGTCAGCCTGCTCGGCGCCGATGCGCTGATCGAAGGCCCGGTCAACGAGAACCAGTCGTTCTACTTCGCGGTGAAGCGCAGCTACATCGACCTGCTGCTCGACACGGTGGAAGACGACTCCGGCGTCATCATCAGCGTGCCGCGCTACTGGGACTACCAAGGCAAGTACCTCTGGAACCTGAACGCCGACCACCAGCTGAGCTTCCACGCGACGGGGGCGGCCGACAAGCTCGAATTCCGCGTGCCGTCCGGCTCCACGCTCGCGACGCAGGAGCCGGTGCTGGCGGGCGACAGCGCCGTCAACACTGGCTACGGCACGCAGGCGGTGGTGTGGGACGGCGACTTCGGCGGCAGCGTGCGCAACAAGGCCGCCTTCGGCCGCACGGTCGACCGCAACACCAGCTCGATCGGCACGGCCTTGCAGGCCACCTCGCGGGCCAGCACGCTCTTCCTGCGCGAGCAGCTGAGGTTCAAGCCGGCGCCCGGGCACGACAGCTCGATCGGCGGCTCGGTCGAGTCGATGAAGATCGACTACGACATCGACGCCCAGAACGCCCGTTGCACCGAGTTCGACCCCGAGTGCGACTACACCAGCGCACCGCGCCAGCAGGCCCGCGACAGCCTGCGCGCGAAGTTCGGCAATGCCTATGCGAGCCACCGCTGGCAGGCGACCGATGCCTGGGGCCTGAGCCTGGGTGTGCACCACACGCGCGACGGCTACCTCGGCCGCCGCTACACCGAGCCGCGCCTCGGCGTCGAATGGAAGTCGTCGCCCGACACCACCTTCACCGCCGCCTGGGGCCGGCACAACCAGTTCCCCGCCGGGGAGCAGGTCATCCCGGGGTTCGGCAACACCGGCCTGTGGCACCTGCGCGCCACGCACAGCGTGCTCGGCGTCGCGCAGAAGCTCGACCGCGGCTGGTCCTGGAAGCTCGAGGCCTACCAGAAGAAGTTCAGCGACTTCGTGGTGTCCGACCCGACGGTGAACTACGTCAACGGCGGCAGCGGTCGCTCGCGCGGCGCCGAGCTGCTGGTCAAGAAAGACCCGAATGGCGGCGGCAAGCTCTCTGGCTGGCTGGCGCTGAGCCTGTCGAAAGCGCGCCGGCAGAACGACATCACTGGCCGCGAGTTCCCGTTCGACTTCGACCAGCCCGTCATCGCCCACTTGGTGATGCAGTACCGGCAGAGCGAGCGCTGGATGTATGGCGCCAAGTGGAGCTACCACACCGGCTCGCCCTACACCCCCATCACCGGCAGCTATGTCGACACCGATGGCCGCACACGCCCGACCTACGGCGAACTCAACGGCGAGCGCCTGCCCGCTTACCACCGCCTCGACCTGCGCGCCGACTGGAAGCTCTCGCCGCGCTACAGCTTCTACGGCGAACTCATCAATGCCTACGCGCGCAAGAACCTCTCGGGCTACAGCTACAACGCCGACTACAGCGAGCGCAAGCCGGTGACGCAGCTGCCGCTGCTCCTGTCGTTTGGCGTGCTGATCAAGTTCTGAGATCGCGACTGCATCCAAGTCGGGCTTCACGGCGTAGTCAAAGGGCGGCGCGATACTCGGCCGCCCGACCATGAGCCTGCTCGTTTCCTCGCCCTTCGTTCGTGACCTGACCCGGCTGCTCGCCAGCTGGCTGGCGGTGATCGTCCTGGTGCAGGCGATGGCCTCGGCGCTCGGCCTGGTGCAGGGCCCGCGCCACGTGCACGTGCCCACCGTGGCCAGCGCCGCGGCCGTCTTCGTGCATGCGGCCGACCACGCCCACGATGCCGAGCACCACGAGCACGGCGGCTGGGCGCGGCATGTGCACCTCTCGCACACCGCCGACACAAGCCTCAGCGACGAGGCGCAGGACCTCGCGGCCGCGGCCGGCCTCGTGCTCGCGGCGATGGTGGGCCTCGGCCCGGTGCGCGACGACATCCCCGTGGCCGAGGCCGGCCACGTGATGCGCGGCCTGACGGCATGGAGCTGCATCACCCACGTGGTGCCGTTGCCCGAACGCCCGCCGCGCGCCTGACGATGCCCCGCTGATCCCGTTGCCTGCCCCGTGCAGGCCCTCGACACCGGACGTCGCCTCCCTGCGGCGGCGGCCCCTCAGGCATCGTCTTCATGAAACCCACTTTGCATCCCATCGCACTGGGCGTGCTGGCCCTTTGCGGCCCCGCCTTCGCCCAGACCGCGGCTCCCGCGGCGCCCGAGCCGGCCACCCAGGTGGCCACCGTGCACCTCGAGCCCGTCGAGATCACCGGCCGCCATTACGACAACGCGGTGGGCACCTCGGATGCCGCGTCGCAAGGCGTCATCCGCGCCGAGCTGATGAAGAGCCGCCCCGCGCTGCGCCCGGGCGAGGTGCTCGAATTCGTGCCCGGCGTGATCGTCACGCAGCACTCGGGCGACGGCAAGGCCAACCAGTACTTCCTGCGCGGCTTCAACCTCGACCACGGCACCGACTTCGCCACCTCCATCAATGGCATCCCCGTCAACATGCCTTCGCATGGCCACGGCCAAGGCTACACCGACCTCAACTTCCTCATCCCCGAACTCGTCGACCGCATCGAGTACCGCAAGGGCCCGTACTTCGCGAAGAACGGCGACTTCTCCTCCGCCGGCTCGGCCGATATCGCCTACCTCACGCGTTTCGATGCCCCGTTCGCCTCGCTCACCGTCGGCCAGCGCGGCTACCGGCGCGGGCTGGCCGGCGGCTCGGCGACCGTCGGCGGCGACCACACGCTGATGGGCGCGGTGGAGTTGCAGCGCAACGACGGCCCCTGGACGGTGCCCGAAGACCTGAAGCGCGCCAACGGCGTGCTCACGCTCAGCGGCGGCAGCAAGAACAAGGGCTGGAGCGCGAGCCTGATGGCCTACGACGCGAGCTGGACGGCCACCGACCAGGTGCCCGAGCGCCTGATCCGCGAGGGCTACAACGGCCAGCCCTTCAGCCGCTTCGACAGCCTCGACCCGACCACCGGCGGCGAGACGCGGCGCAGCAGCCTGTCGACCGAGTGGCGCCACATCGGCGACGACCGCGCCACACGCCTCTCGGCGTATGCGATCGACTACCGGCTGTCGCTCTTCTCCAATTTCACCTACGCACTCGACAGCGCCGACGACCAGTTCTCGCAGCAGGACAAGCGCACCGTCTACGGCTTCAATGCCAACCATGGCGTCGACCATGCGCTCGGCACGCTGGCCGCGCGCAGCGAGTTGGGGGTGCAACTGCGCCATGACCGCGCGCGGGTGGGCCTCTTCGAGTCGTCGGCGCGCGTGCTCGGCACGCCGGTGCGCGACGACAAAGTGCGCGAGACGATGCTCGGCGTCTACGGCCAGACGAGCGTCGAGCCTCCCCCTGGCTGCGCACGGTGGTGGGCCTGCGGGCCGACAGTGTGCGCTTCAGCGTCGACAACCAGCTCGCGCCCGGATCGGCCCGCGACGGCGACCAGCAGCTCTCGCCCAAGTTCTCGCTCATCGCCGGCCCCTGGGCCAAGACGGAGTTCTTCTTCAATGCCGGCCGGGGCTTCCACAGCAACGATGCGCGCGGCGCAACGGCGGCCGTCGATCCCGCGCCCGGCCTCGCCGCCTCACGCGGGATGGAGATCGGCGCGCGCACCGAGTGGCTCCCGGGCCTTCAGAGTTCGCTCGCGCTGTGGAAGCTCGACTTCGATTCCGAACTCGTCTACATCGGCGACGCCGGCAACACCGAAGCCGCGCGCCCCAGCAAGCGACACGGCGTCGAGTGGAACAACCGCTGGGCACCCAACAAGTGGCTGCTGCTCGACGCCGACCTGGCCTGGAGCCATGCGCGTTTCAAGGGCGACGATCCGGCGGGCAACCGCATTCCGAATGCCGTCGACAAAGTGGCCTCTGTCGCCGTCAGCGTGAAAGACATCGCCGGCTGGTCGGGCAGCCTGCAGTGGCGCTACCTCGGCAGCGGTGCGCTGGTCGAAGACAACAGCGTGCGCTCGTATTCGTCGGCCACCACCAACCTGCGTGTGAGCCGCAAGCTCTGGCGCGATGCCGAGCTGACGCTCGATGTCTTCAACCTCTTCGACCGCGAGGTGTACGACATCCAGTACTACTACGAGTCGCAGCCGGCCGGCCTGCCGGCGCGGGAAGACCGCCACGTCCACCCGGCCGAGCCGCGCACCCTGCGGCTCACCTTGAAGATCGGCTTCTGAGGCGCTGCGCCACGGTCTCGAACAGCCCGACGGTCCAGCACATCGGGCAGCCTCGCATGGCGATCAAGGCGCCGATGCCGGCCAGCACGGAGGCCACCGGCCGATCGAGCTGCATCGACACGGCAAACCAGAGAAGACCGAACGCCACGACGCCGCGCAGCAGATGCCCGGTGAGCGTGGTCGAGGCGAAGAGGCCCTCGCGGCTGCGGGCGAAGAGCGGCCTCATCGCTTCGGCTCCTTCGCGCCGTCGACCTGCAGATACTCGCGCAGCAGGGCGCGGGCGCGGTGCAGCCGGCTCTTGGTCGCCTCGCGCGTGATGCCCAGGCGCTCTGCGGCTTCGCCGATCGTGAGCTGTTCCATGTCGCGCAGAAGCACGATCTCGCGGTAGGGCTCGGGCAGCGATTCGAGCGCGCCCACCAGGTCGTGCCGCAGCTCGTCGGCCGGCATGGCGGCGAAGTGCGCGGCTTCGTCGCGATGGCTCAGGCTCTCGGCGCCGCGCATGAGGCCAAGCACCGGCAGCATGCAGAGCCGCGTCACCACCCGCAGCACCCAGCCCGCCAGCGCGAGCGGATCGCGCACCGTGCCCACGCGACGGTAGAGCACGATCAACGCTTCCTGCACCACGTCTTCGACCGATGAGGTGCGGTGGCATTGCCGGCGCGCGTAGCGCCGGATGTCGGGCTGCAGCTCGCGCAGCATGCGCTCCAGCGCCGCGGGATTGCCGGCCTGGGCCGCGGCGAAAAGCGCACCGTCGAGCCGCATCACGAGCGGGGCTCCGCCGGCTTGCGGCCGGCCAGCGCGCAAGCGGGGCAGTAGCCGAGGAGGCCGGTGAGCACCGTGACCATGCCGCTTGCCGCGAGCACCAGGCCGAGCGGCGTGGTGCCGATCTGCGTCAGAGAACACGCCACGATCAGCAGGCCACCCAACACCCGCGCGACGCTTTCCTTCGAACCCACGTTCTTGCGATAGACCATCACTTCACCTCGTGCTGCCCGAATGGTGGGCATCGAAAGCAAGGAGGGCCGCCGGGGCCAAAAGGATTCAGCGCCCTGCAAAAAAGCTCAACGGCCGGGCAATCCGGTGCCGCCCACCGGCTGCGTCGGCTGGTGCATGCCGAAGCCTGCGATCAGTGGCTTGGCGCGCGAAATCGCGTCTTTCACCGAGGGCAGGGAGAGCGAGGCCTTGTGGCTGGCTTCGTCTGTCCACACCTCGGTGATCCAGATGGCGTCGCCATCCTTCGGGTCGAGCGCGACGACGTAGCTCTGGCAACCGGGCATGCCTTCGACGTTTTCCATCAAGATGGCAACGAGCGCGTCGCGCTGACCGGGGTGCGATTTGAATTGGCCGATGAGTCCGTACATGGGCGTTGCTCCGGGAGTCAGGGGCGTGATCTTCGCTGCTCTTCGTGCCGCCTGGGTGTTATGGCAGGAGCGTGTCGTGGCGAAGCCAGTCGCGCGGTGAGCGCCCGACCTTCTGCGCGAACACCCGCGACAGCGCCGAAGCGCTGCTGTAGCCCAAGTCTTCGGCGATCGTCTTGAGCGGCGAACCCTGGCGCAAGCGCGTCTGCGCGATCGACAGCCGCCACTGCGCCAGGTACTCGGCGGGCCCTTCGCCGACATGCGACTTGAAGGCCGCGGCAAACGCACTGCGCGACATGCCGGCGCATTCGGCCATGCGAGGCAGGCTCCACGCATCGCCCGGCGCTTCGTGCAGCGCGACCAGCGCTTTCGCCAGTTGCGGGTGCGAAAGCCCATTCAAGAGCCCGGTCGGTACGCCGCTTTCTTCAGGATGGTCGAGCAGCCAGCGCAGCAGTTGCAGCAGCAGCACCTCGAACAGCCGGTTGGCCAGCAGGCGGTGCCCGCAGCGCACTTGCTCGGTCTCGGCGAAGAGCAAGGTCAGCGTGTGCTGCAGCGTGGGCAGCTGTGCCAGCGGCAGCACCACGACCGGCGGCAGGGCGCGCGCCAGCGGGTGCTCGTCGCCACCTTCGAACTCGACCGCGGCGCAGGTGAAGTCGCAGCCCTCGGCCGGCGCGTTGTGGAAGTCGTGCGCCAGCGGGCGTGGGTAGAAGAGCAGCGTCGGCTCGCTGATGCGCAGCTTCTTCGGCGCGCCGCTGCGGGCGCGATGCGTGAGCACCATCTCGCCGCTGCGCATCACGTGCAGGAACCCTCGCCCCGGCTCGGCAGCGTAGTGCGTGACGCCGCACAGCGGCCCGTGGTGGAAGAGGTGTGCCCGCACGCGGAAGCGTTCCAGCAGAGACGACAGCCGATCGACGCTCGTGTTCATGGTTGGACGAATTGGTATGTCTTGTGGACGAAACGGCACCGATGGTACTGGCTGGCCGCCCACACTGGCGGCACTGGAACTTCCCAGTACCACTCACCGAAAGGACACACCATGCCCCGCGTTCCCCTGCTCGATGCTCACACCGCGTCGCCCGACAGCCAGGCCCTGCTCGTCCAGATCCACACCGCGTTTGGCGCCACGCCCAACATGTTCAAGGCGGTGGCGCACTCGCCGGCCGCGCTGAAGAGCATGTGGGGGTCGTTCGCCGCCTTCAGCCACGGCGTGCTCGATGCGAAGCTCACTGAGAAGATTGCCGTCGCGGTGGCGCAGCGCAATGCCTGCGAGTACTGCCTGGCCGCCCATGTGGCGCTCGGCCGCAAGGCCGGTGCGAGCGCCGAAGAGATGGCCGCGGCGCAGATGGGCGAGGCGAGCGATGCCCGCACCACCGCGGCGCTGCGCTTTGCGCTCAAGCTCGTCGATGCACGTGGCCAGGTGGCCGACGCCGACGTGCAGGCCTTGCGCGCGGTCGGCTTCGGTGACGCCGAGGTGGTTGAGATCCTCGCGCACGTGGCGCTGAACCTTTTCACGAACTACGTGAACGTGGCCTTCGCTGTGCCGGTGGACTTTCCGGCCGTGCCGCTGCGTCGCGCCGCCTGAGTCAGCCTCTCGGTGCCTGCCGCTCCACCCGCCAGTGCGGGCGGCGTGCCCGCAGTGTGTAGCGGCTGCGGTACTCCGACAGCGACATCCCCGTCTTGCGCTGAAACAGCCGCCGGAACGAGGCGGTGTCGCTGTAGCCGCAGGCCTCGGCGATGCCGGGCACGCCGTGCAGCGTCACCTCCAGCAGCATCTTGGCGCGCTCGATGCGCAGGTGGTGCAGGTAGTCGAGCGGCGTCATGCCGGTGACCTGGCGGAAGTGGCGCAGCAAGGTGCGCTCGCTGGCCGCGGCGGCCGCCGCCACTGGCGCGAGCCGGTACGGCTTGTCGACGTTGGCCTGCAGCCACTGCATCGCGCGATACACCGGGCTGTCGGAGGTCTTGGTGATCCACTGGCTTTCCACCAGGCTGGGCGTGAGCTGCTGGCGCAGCGGCTGGTGCAGCAGCACTTGCGAGCAGGCCTGTGCGAGATCGGGGTCGTGCAGGTGGCCCAGCACGCGCAGCATGAATTCCGTCATCGACGCCGGTGCCACGCAGGTGAAGAACCGATCGGCGCTGCCCATCGCTTCATCGGCGCCGAAGTTGCATCGCGGGTAGCGGCGCGCAATCCAGCTCTGGTAGACCCAGGGCGCGGCCACGCGGTGGCCGTCGAGCAGGCCGAGTTCGGCGAGCACCACCATGCCGCTGCCGCACGCGGCGACCCACCCGCCGGCCTGCACGTGGCGCTCGACGAGGCGCAGCGCGGCCGTGGCCCGCACGACGGTCTCGCCGAGGTGCGGCGCGTTGTCGGCGTTGAGGGCGGGGATGAGCAGCAGCGACTGATCGGGTGGGCGGCGCGGTGCACGCCGGCTCGTGCGCTGCGATGTCGACGCGAAGGGCGAGGGCATCGAGCGCCCGCTGGCCGACACGATCTGCCAACTCAGTTCACGCGCCTGGCCGGGCCGCTGCAGCTCGGCGATGCGTGCGGTGGTGCGCAGCACGTCGAGCGCCCCGAAGAGGGTGCCCGGCAGGGCCTCCGGCAGCCACAGCAGGCGCACGTGCAAGGGGGTGCGGCGTGCCGCGGTTTCGGAAGGGCGGGAAGGGTGGGAAGGGCGCATGGCGGAATCGGCAACTCAAATGGCGATATTGACATGCGCGCATCTGCGCCGGCGCACCTAGACTTTTTTGCATCGTCAACTTCACCGAGCCCTTTCGACACCACCATGCCGACGACCCTTCGCCACCTTCGCTGCCTGTCCTTGTGTGCGGCACTCGCGCTGCCCTTCGCTACCGCGGCGGCCCCCGATGCCAGGTTGCTGGCCGCCAGTCAGAAGGCCGAGCCCGAGGTCATCGAGACCCTCAAGGACCTGGTGCTCATCGAGTCGGGCAGCGCCAACGTCGAAGGCATCGCGAAGATCGCCGACTACTGCGAGAAGCGCCTGCAGGCCCTCGGCGCACGCACCGAGCGCATCAAGGCCACGCGCGGCCACGGCAGCATCGTCAAGGGAACGTTCCGCGGCACCGGCACGCAGCGCATCGCACTCATCGCCCACATGGACACGGTCTACCCCGCCAACACGCTCGCCACGCAGCCCTACAAGCGCGAGGGCAACAAGCTCTACGGCCCGGGCATCGCCGACGACAAGGGCGGCATCGCCGTCATCCTGCATTCGCTCAAGCTGCTCAACGATGCCGGTTGGCGCAACCATGCGCAGCTCACGGTGCTCTTCAACCCCGACGAGGAGATCGGCTCCAGCGGGTCGAGCGAGCTGCTTGCGGCGCTCGGCGAAGAGCACGACGTGGTGCTGTCGTTCGAGCCGACCGCGGCGAAGGCCGTGGCCAAGACCGAAGGCGTGCTGCTCGGCACTTCGGGCATCGCCTACGCGACCATGGAGGTGCACGGCCGCTCTTCGCATGCCGGCGCGGCACCCGATGCGGGGCGCAACGCACTGGTGGAGCTGTCGCACCAGATCCTGCAGACGAAGGACGTGGCCAAGAGCGTGCCCGGCACCCAGCTCAACTGGACCAAGGCGACCGCCGGCGAAGTGGGCAACCAGATCCCCGAGAAGGCCGTCGCGCATGGCGACGTGCGCCTGCAGGCGCGCGACGGTGCCGAGAAGCTGAAGGCCGCGCTGCAGGAAAAGGTCGACAGCAGCCGCCTGGTGCCCGACACCCGCACGACGATCAAGATGGAAGTGAACCGCCCCGCGTTCAACGCCGGCGAACGCGGCCGTGCGCTTGCGGTGCACGCGCAGAAGATCTACGCCGAACTCGATGGCCGCCCGCTGCAACTCTTCCCGATGAGCGGCGGCGGCACCGACGCAGCCTTTGCGGCCCGTTCAGGCAAGGCGGTCGTGCTTGAAAGCCTGGGGCTGGCCGGTTTCGGCTACCACGCACGCGACGAGTACATCGAGATCGACTCGATCGTGCCGCGCCTCTACCTCGCATCGCGGCTGATGATCGACATCGGCGCAGGCGTGGCGAAGTAGGCCGAGCGCCGCAGGGTGCTACCGGCGAGGGGCCTTGGGCTCGTCCTTGCCGGGCCCGAACAACTCGTCGAAGAGATCGTCGGGCACGGTGTTGGGGTTGTCGTCGATCTCCACGCCGTTCAGCAAGTCGTAGGTTGAACGCCGCCAGCCACCGGGCGCTTCATCGATGTGTTCGGGCTTGGGAGCCGGTGTGGCTGGCAGATTCGGGTCGACCCACTCGCCCAGCGGCGCGTGGTCAGAGATGCGCCAGACCATGCGCTTGGTCTTGGCGGGGGCCTTGTGGCGGGCCATTCACATTCCTCCGGTACGGCTTGGATGAAAGGAACTGCGCAGCGTGCGCAAGAGCCTGAATCTAGCGACTAGTGGAGGTGAGTACCAGCGAATGACCGGAGTACCGGAGCCTCAGGGAAGGTCTTGCCCGAGGGAACTTTTTCATCGCGTTACGACTGCCACGCCGATGGGGCCGGAGGCGGCCGATGGGGGTGGTCCCGCCGACAGGAATCGAACCTGTATTTGCCGCTTAGGAGGCGGCCGTTCTATCCATTGAACTACGGCGAGGCGGCGCGGATTATTGCAGCCCCCAGTCGCTTCGCTCCTGCCCCCCAAGGGGCGCCACCCAGAGGCCCGGCGAAGCCGGATCCTCGGGTGTTGCTCGATCACGCGTCGCTGCGCTCGCTGATGGCGACACGCGCGAGCGCAGCGAAGCGCAGATCGAGCCACGCCAGCGGAGCCGGCTTTGCCGGGCCGCCAGGCGGCGCCCCTTGGGGGCAGGAGCGAAGCGACTGGGGGGCCAATTCACTCCCATCGCCAGGTGCCGATGAGGTCGATGGAGCGGTCGAGGCCGGACTGCAGGCGCATCACGAAGCGTTGCGCGATGCGGTAGGTGACCTGGAAGCTGCCGGAGTTGGTGGCGAGGTTCTGCTCGTAGGCCACGTACACGCGCTTGGACAGTTGCTTGCCGACCGACACCACCGTCTCGCGGGTGTCGCCTTCGGTCTGGCGCAGGCCCAGGTCGTCGATGCCGAAGGCCCTGGTGATGGCGCCGGGGCCGCCGTCGCCTTCTCCGGCCAGGAGCGCGAAGGCGGCGCGTTGCACGAGGGCGGTGTCGGTCTTGCCGAGGCCGTCGCTCGCGCGGCCGAGCATCAGCCATGACAGCTTCTCGTTGTTGGTCATCTCGGGCTCGGAGAAGAGCTTCACGCGCAGGTTCTGCAGCGGGCCCCGCACCTGCACGCCCACGCGCACGTCGAGGTTGGGCCGCGTGGCCTCGAAGTCGAGGTTCATGTCGCTCGGGGCGCCGCTGAAGCTGATGATGCCGCGGTCGATCTGCAGCTTCTGTCCGTAGTTGGCGAAGGTGCCTTCGACCGCGTTGACCTTGCCGATCAGTGCCCACTTGCCGCCGGGGCGCGACACGCGCAGCTCTCCGCGCAGCTTGGTGTCGATGCCCAGGCCGCGCATGCGCAGGTTGTCTCCGAGGTTCACCAGCAGGTCGAGCGAGATGCGGTTGCCGCTTGGTGCGTTGGGGTTGGCGGGCACGGCCTCGCGCGGGTCGTTCGCACGGCCGGTGACGATGACGTCGTCGCCGAGGCCGGGTGAGCTCAGGCGGGTGAAGTCGATCAGGCCTTCGTCGACGGTGAAGCGGCCTTCGCTCTTCACAAATTCGCCGTCGAGCGCGACGTTGGCTTCGCCGCTGGCGACCACGCGCAGGTCGACGCGCCCGAGCAGCTGGAACTTGTCGGCCACGAGCCTCAGCCGCGAGCGCCAGGTGTCGTCGAGCCGGGCGTCGCCCTCGACGCGCACGGTGCCGTTGCCGCCGCGGGCGCTGAATTTGTTGATGCGCGCGGTGTTGCCTTCGAGCGAGATGTCGACCTCGCCATCGGTGACGTTGACACCCTCGACCATGTTGCGCACGCCGATGCCCGCGCCGACCATCTTGCCCGTGTACTCGGGCGCGTTGAGGCGGCCGCCGAAACTGGCGCTGACGTTGAGTCGGCCGTCGAGGCGCCAGCCGGCCGGCACCCACGGGCCCCAGGTGCCGAGGTTGGCGACCTGCGCTTCGAGCACGCCCTGCAGCGGAGCGTCGGGTGGCGGTGTGGCCGCCTGCGGCGAGGTGCGGATGACGACCGCGCCGCCGAGCACGCCGAGCTGTTCGCCGGCCAGGCCGGCGGTGATGTTCCACACGCCGTCTTTCGCGTCGAGGCCGATGCGCAGGTCGGTGAGGCCGAGCGCCTGGGTGCCGCTTTCTTCGGTGACGGTGAGGTCGCCCTTGATGCGCTCGAAGACGATGTCGGCGCTGAAGCTGTCGGTCTGCTTCACATAGACATGGCCACCCACCACCAGGTCGCCGCCCCAGCCGAAATTGGGGTGCACGCGGCGCAGGAGGGGTGCCACGGCAAGGGGTTCGAGTTCGGCCTGCATGTCGAGCTGCTGCGTGACCACGCCGCGGCCGGCTTCCCAGTCGATGCGGTTCCACTTGAGGGCGGCACCGAGGATGTCGGCGCGGCCGGCGCCGATGGTGGCGTGCAGCGGCGGGCCGCCGCGCAGTTCGAGCGTGACGTCGCGGGTGGCGAGCAAGGGCGCGGCGCCGGCCTGGGTGGTGCGCAGTTCGAAGCGCTGCAGCACGCCTTTCCACGACCAGGGCGGCGTAGTGTCGCGCGGGTCGCTGGTGTGCAGCAGGTTGCCGGCGAGGCTGCCCTGTGCCGACGCGGCCACCAGGGTGCGCACCGGCGTGCGTCCGGCTGGCGGCGTGTTGCCGTTGGCCGTGCCTGCGGCCGGCGTCGCGCTGCGGCCGCCTTGCAGCGTTTCGGCCCATACCGGCGGTGCGACGCGCAGCTCGCTGTTGAGCGAGAACTGGTGGTTGCGCCCGCTGCCGGTGAGCTGCAGCCGGGTGTTGTCGATCTTGCGGTCGGACCAGGCGGCCTGGCCGATGTCGACCTGCACGTCGAGCGGGGCGTCGAGGCTGCTGCTGGCCTGCCAGCGGGCCTGCCCCTGGCCCACGGCCCAGGCGCCGGCCTTGACGCCGCTGAGCGTGGCCCGGCCCTGGGTGCTGATGTCGGGCCAGCGGCCGCGCAGCTGGGCGTCGCCGGTCAGCGAGCCGGCCAGCGTGTCGGCCATCTGCGCGGCTTCGTCGCTCGGCATGAAGGCGCGCAGCAGCGGCGCGAGGCGGGCCAGGGTCGGCGCGCGGGCCTCGATCGACCAGCGGTCCTGCTGGCCGCGAGCGTCGGTGGCGAGCTGGCCGTCGACTTCGACATGGTTGCCGCCGACGTCGAGGCTGCCCTGCGCGCGCATGGGCTCGCGGCCGGTGTGGTGCCACTGCACTTCACCGGCGAGCGGCACATTGGCCACGCTGCTGTTGTCGATCTTGAGCTTGGCCTCGCCGCTCAGCCCCGCCAAGCGCTCCATCAGCACGCGCTTGTCGGCCAGGCCGCTCAGGCGGATGCTGTCGGCGATGCGCAGGTCGGCGTCGCCCTGCAGGTTGAGGCGGTGGTGGCCGGCACGCCAGCCGCCGCGCGGGCCGGCGGGGAACCAGGGCTTGGGGTCGAAGTCGACGAGCGCGGCGCGGGCCTTGAGTTGCCAGGCCTCGCCGGCGCGCTCGGCGGTGCCCTTGAGTTCGGCGCTGGCACCGTCGGCGCGGGCGCGCAGTTCGCGCAGCTCGATGCGTTCTTCGGAGCCGGTGGCGTCGAGTCGCAGTTGCACCGGTCGTGGTGGGTCGACGAGCTGGCCGCTCAGGTCGGCCAGCGCCGTGAAGCGCGGTGGCGCCAACGCGCCGGTGGGCGTGCGCGGCGCAAGCGTGCCCGACAGCTTGACCGGGCCGCTCAAGGTCATCGCCATCAGGCGGTTGTCGAGCGCGCTCGGCTGCACCTTGGTGAGCGTGGCGTCGACGGCGAAGTCGCGCCCCTTCCAGTTGGCGGTGCCTTGCAGCGTGCCGGCGGGGCGGTGTTCGTCGAAGAGCGACGCTTCGAAGCGCTGCACGGTCAGCTCGTCGGCCTGGTCGCTGCGCCAGCGGGCCTCTGCGATGAGGTTGCGCACCGGCAGCTGCTGCAGGTCCCAGCGGCCGGGCTTGGTGTTGTCGAGCTTGGCGCTGAGCGCGAGCATGCTCGCCTTGTCGGTGCTCTCGGGAGTGATGCGCAGCGTGCCGTTGAGGGCGGTGTGGGGTGCACGTTGCATCAGGGCCGAGAGGTCGAGGCCCTCGGTCTGCGCTTCGAGGCGTGTCAGCACCCAGGGGGCTTCGGGCTCGACCTGTGCGTTGGCGTCGAGCGACTGGCCTTGGGCCCGCAGCTTGGCGCGCAACTCGAACTTGGCGAGCGGCCCCTTGGACTGCGCCTCGGCCTGCCAGTCGGCACGCAAGGCCTTGGCCCAGGCCGGCAGCGCCGGCATCGCGGCCTGGCCTTGCGGGCTCTGCGTGGCCTTGAGGGCCACGTCCATTGCCATCGGGCCGAGGGCGTCGATGCGGGCGTGGCCGGTGATGGAGAGCGGGTCGAGCCGGGCGCTCAGGCGCTCGAAGCGGTGCGCACGGCCGTGGTCGTGACCGAGGTGCACGGCGCCGCGCACGTCGCGCAAGGGGTGGTCGGCACCGAGGCCGGGCACCTGCAGCTCGCGGGCCTGCAGTTCGTCGACCTGCAGTTCCACCGGCAGGTGCAGGTTGCGCGGCAGCGTGAAGGGGGTGCTCTCGCCGCCCGGCTCGGTGGTGATGAGCACCCGATCGGCCGCCAGCGAGGCGACGTGGATGCGCGCCCACACCCCGTGGGCATGGGTGTAGTCGAGGCGCAGCGCGCGCCACGCGGGCTTGTCGACGATGACGCGCGTGCGGCCGACGGTGACCACCACCTGCTCTGCCTTGAAATCGCCGCGCAGGCTGCCCGTCAGGTCCTTCACCTGCACCTGCACGCCCACGAGTGCGAGCCGCGCCAGCAGCCACTGGCTGCCGGCGGTGCTGCCGGTGGCCCAGTACAGCCCCGACACCAAGGCTGTCAACACCGCACACAGCGCGAACAGCGCGCCCAGGCTCCACCACCAGCGGCGCGAGCCGCGGCGGGGTGCCACCGGGGGCGGCGGTGCGGGCGTGTCGGTGTCCATCAGAACGCGATGCCCACGCTGAAGTGCAGGCGGCCCTTTTTCACCTCTTCGCCATAGGCGTAGTCGATGCGCAGCGGCCCGACGGGGCTGCGCCAGCGCACGCCGACGCCGTAGCCGAGGGCTGGCTTGTACTCGGTCCACTCGTTCACCGCGTTGCCCGCGTCGACGAAGACCGCCCACCACAGCGCCGGGCGGCTCAGGCTGAAGGGGCGGGCGATCTCGAAGCTGCCGGTGAGCAGCTGGCGGCCGCTGGTGAGCACGCCGTTGACCACCGGGCCGAGGTCGCGGTAGCCGTAGCCTCGCACCGACTCGTCGCCGCCCGCGCGAAAGAGCAGGGTGTCGGGAACGCCGACGGCGTCTTTGGCGAACACCTCGGCCACTTCGAGCCGTGTCTGCGTGAACCAGGCACCGGGCAGCGGCCAGTAGAGGGTGTTGCGGGTGTAGACCCGCGCGAAGGGACCGTCTTGCTGGCTCTCCGAGAGCGCATAACCGGCACCGCCCTGGATCACGGTCGTGAGCCCGCGGGTCGGCAGGATGATGTCGTCGACGTCGCGCCAGGTCCAGTGGTAGTTGCCGGACAGGGCGCGGCTGGTGAACTCGCCCAGCCCGTTGGTGACGGTGGCGTTGAGCAGCTCGGCGAAGATCAGCCGCTCGATGCGCTCGGTGTAGAGCGTGCGGCCGGCGCGCGCCTTCCACGAGAAGGTGGTGTCGGCGTCGGTGTCGAGCCGGCTGATGCCGCCGGCCAGCAGCTTGCGGTATTGCGCATCGCCGGGGTCGCTGAGCAGCTCGCCTTCCCAGGTGCGCTGGGTGCGGCCGAGTTCGAGCTTGTTGCGCATCTGCACCTGGAAGCCCAAGGGCCGCAGGTGGCGATGCTCCAGCGTGACACGCTCGCGGGTGTTGTCGGAGAAGCCGACGCCGGCCACCGCCTGCTGCAAGGCCTGCTCGGTCACGCGCACCATCACCGGCACGGCCTTGGCCTGCGCTTCGTCGGGCTCGATGCTCACCACCACGCTGTTGAAGAGGTTGAGCTTGAGCAGCCGCTCCTGGTAGTCGTAGAGGCGCTTCTCGCTGTAGGGGGTGCCGGGGCCGAAGTCGGCCACGTGGCGGATGCCGTCTTCGTTGTAGCGCTTGAGGCCTTCGATGTGCAGGTCGCCCAGGATGAAGAGCGGCCCGCTCTGCAGTTCGACGGCGAGCGTGGCCTCGTTGGTCTTGGCATCGACGTGGGCGGTGGTCTCGCCGGCCTTGGCCACCGCATAGCCTTCGGCGCGCAGCTGGGCGAGGGTGCCGTTCTTGGCGCTGTTCCAGGCGGACTGGCTGAAGGGCTTGCCTTCGTCGAGCGGCCAACGCTTGCGCAGGCGCTCGATCAGTTCAAGAGCGTCTTTGTCGCCGGCGTCGATGCGTGTCTTCAACTCCCCCGTCACGCTGAGTTCCCATGCGCCGATGACCGTGCGCGGGCCGGGGTCGACGTTGAGCGTGATGAGCGGCGTCTCGTCGGGGGGGTCGACACGGGTGACTCTGATCGTGGCGTTGAAGTAGCCCTCGGTCTCGAGCAGGCTGCGCGCCTGCGCGGGCGAGGCCGCGGTGAGGCGGATCAGCTCTGCGTTGGTGATGCCTTCGGTCTGCGGTGCGTTCTGGAAGCGTGCGAGGTCGAGGTAGGTCAGCAGCAGCTGGCGCAGGTTCTGGGGCGCCTGCACCTCGACCCGGTAGGCCACGGTGCTCGGGGCCGACGCGGCGCTGGCCGCCGGGGCGGCTGCGGCGGGCTCGGCGGCCTGGGCCTGGGGGGTGTTGTCGGGCGGTGGCGGAGGTTCGTCCTGCTTCAGGTTCGCGCAACCCCAGAGGCTTGCCATGACCACCAGGCCCAAGCCCTGGCGGGCCACGGAACGAAAGCTCATCTTCAACAGGTCATTGGCCGCGCGTCATTTGCTCAGGAGGCGCATGGCCCCTTCGAGCCCCTGCAGGGTGAGCGGGAACATGCGCTGGTTCATCAGCTGCTGGATGACGGAGATGCTCTGGCGATAGCTCCACACGCCTTGCGGCTCGGGGTTGATCCAGGCGAACTTGGGGAAGGCGTTGGTGAGCCGCTGCAGCCATTCGGCGCCGGGCTCCTCGTTGTTGTATTCGACGCTGCCGCCGGGCTGCAGGATCTCGTAGGGGCTCATCGTGGCGTCGCCGACGAAGATGAGCTTGTAGTCCTTGTTGTACTTGCGGATCACGTCCCAGGTGGAGAATTTCTCGCTGTAGCGACGGCGGTTGTTCTTCCACATGAAGTCGTAGACGCAGTTGTGGAAGTAATAGAACTCGAGGTGCTTGAACTCGCTCTTGGTGGCGGAGAAGATTCTTCCACGCGGTGGATGTGCTCGTCCATCGTGCCGCCCACGTCCATCAGCAGCAGCACCTTCACCTTGTTGTGCCGCTCGGGGATCATCTTGATGTCGAGCATGCCGGCGTTGGCCGCGGTGCTGTGGATGGTGTCGTCGAGGTCGAGCTCGAGGTCGTTGCCCTCGCGGGCGAAGCGGCGCAGGCGGCGCAGCGCGACCTTGATGTTGCGGGTGCCGAGGCTTCCAGCTGGTCGTCGTAGTCCTTGAACTGGCGCTGGTCCCAGACCTTCACCGCGCTCTTGTTGCGGCTCTTGTCCTGCCCGATGCGGATGCCCTGCGGGTTGTAGCCGTAGGCGCCGAAGGGCGAGGTGCCGCCGGTGCCGATCATCCTGTTGCCGCCTTCGTGGCGCTCCTTCTGTTCCTCGAAGCGCTTCTTGAGCGTTTCCATCAGCTCGTCCCAGCCCATCTTCTCGATGGCGGCTTTTTCCTCGGGGCTGAGTTCGAGTTCCAGCTTCTTGCGCAGCCAGTCGAGCGGGATGTCTTGGCTGAAGTCGGCCAGCATCTCCACACCCTTGAAATAGGCGGCGAAGGCGCGGTCGAACTTGTCGTACTGGGCTTCGTCCTTCACCAGCGTGGCGCGCGACAGGTGGTAGAACTTGTCGACCGTCGGCCCGGCGTCGTCGTCGATCACGCCGGCCTTGATGGCTTCGAGCAGCGTCAGGTACTCGGGGACCGTGACCTTCAGCTTGGCGGCGCGCAGGGTGTAGAAGAAGTCGATCAGCATGGCGGCATTCTCTGTCAAGGCTCCCGTTGGCGGGCGCAAACCCACCTTAGCGGTTTGGAACGCCCAATGCTATAAGGGTCGCCGCTTGCCGGCTGTCCCCCACGCTCCATGCCCACCTTGTCTGCGACCGAGATTGCCTTTCTGATGGTGGCGTGCCAGCAGGCCGTGCTGGCACTCGGTTGGGCGATTGGCGCCGCCGTCGTGCCGATCGACCGCCGCTCGGCGCTTCAGTGGGCCTGCTACGCCCTGCTGACGGGCGCCTCGGTGGTGATCTTCATCGGCGCCAGCCAGACCAAGAGCGAGGAACTGCGGGCGGTGGCCAACATCTGCGTGGCCATCGGCATCGTGCTGATGGAGCGCGGCGTTCGCCAGTTCACCGGCCGCTCGGCGCCGTGGTGGGCCTACGCCTTGCTGGTGGGGGCCGTGGTGGCGGTGTCGTGGGTCGGGCTGGCGCCCCAGTACGGGGCGTTGCGGGTGGCCACGGTCTCGGGGCTGGTGGCCCTCCTGTGTGCGCTCACGGCCTGGAACATCCACGTCTACGCCCGCCGTGACCTGGGCCTGGCCTTCGGCCCCTGGCTGGCGTTGCCGCTCTTGCTGGGGGCGATGGTGTTTGCCGCGCGCAGCGCGCGGGCGGTGGTCGCGCCCGACACGGTGGTGGCCGAGCTGGCGGTCAACAACTCGCTCAACATCGGTTCGGCGGTGGTGTTTCTGGTCACGGCGCTGGTGTTCCACCTCGCCCTGGTGGCGCTGGTGGGCATGCGCCTGATGGCCGAGCTTCGCCGGCTCTCGCGGCTCGACGGTCTCACCGATGTCTTCAACCGTCGCGCGATCGACGAGCAGCTGCACGACGAAGCCCGGCGTGCGGTGCGCAGCCAGCGCCCGTTCTCGGTGCTCATGATCGACGCCGACTACTTCAAGGACATCAACGACCGCTTCGGCCACGCGGCGGGCGACGATGCACTGCGGCATCTCGCGAAGATCATGAAAGCGCAGATGCGCGACGTGGACCGCATCGGCCGCTTCGGCGGCGAGGAGTTCGTGGTGCTGCTGCCGGGCACGGCCTCCACCGAGGCGCTCAGTGCCGCCGAGCGCCTGCGCGACGCGCTGCTGCGCCGCCCGTGGGCCTGGCAGGGCGAGAGCATGAGCCTGACGGTGAGCATCGGCGTCGCGGCCTGGCGCGGGCCGCAAGACGAGGTGGCGTCGCTGCTGAAGCGTGCCGATGCGGCGCTGTACCGCGCCAAGTCGCTGGGGCGCGATCGTTTCGAGTTGGGCTCCTGAGCCTGCCGCAGGTGGCCTTCGCGCGAAATCAATCACGCAAAACCGGCGCGGCGCGCATGACAGCGCCGGGATGTTGTCCGCATCATCCCGTCCATCATGGCGATGCTGCTCTCCCGATGGTGTGCAACGCTGGCGCTCGCCGCCTGCGGGGCGGCCTGGGCCACGCCGGATTGCCCGGTCACGCCGTTCGGCGACGCATCGCCGGTGCAGCTCGAGGCGGGCCTGTCGGGCCGCTGCCAGGCCGAAAGTGCGCGGTGGAAGGTTGAGGCGCCGCGCGCCCGGCCGTCCGACGTCGGCCCGAGCGTGATGAAGGCCGAGTTCACCTCGCTCACCGGGCTGCGCGTGTCGTCGCTGCTGGCGGCGTTCCGCCTCGATTGGTCGGGCCTGCGCGGCAGTGAGGCGGCCGGCAGCCCCAAGGCCGAGCGTGCTGCGTTCGCGATGGGCGGTCTCGTCAAGTTGCACGACCGGCTGGCGCTGCAGACCAGCATCGGGCTGGAACACACCGGCGTGCAGCGCAGCCGGGCCACCGTCAGCAGCGTCTGGCAGCCGAGCAAGCTCGGGGTGCTGTTCGCCGAATGGGCCGGGTCGGAACTCGGAACGGAAGCGCACCGCGTCGGCGGGCGCTGGTGGATCGTGCCGCGGCGGCTGTCGATCGACCTCGGCGCGCGCCGCCTGCCCGATGTGCCGGGGTGGGTCGACCCGCGGGTGGGCCTGTCGCTCAGCCTGCCGCTGTAGGGGGACCGCGGGTCAACGCGGCAGTGATGGTGGAAGCCGCTCAGCGCGGCAGTGATCTGGAAGCCGCTCAGCGCGGCTTGTGGAGCTGGAAGCGCAGGTGCGCCTTCACCGCCGGCCATTCGCTCGCGATGATGCTGTAGACGCAGGTGTCGCGCAGCGCGCCATTGGGCGTGAGCTGATGGCTGCGCAGGATGCCGTCGAGCTTGGCGCCCAGGCGCTCGATCGCGCGGCGGCTCTGCTGGTTGAAGAAGTGCGTGCGGAATTCGACCGCGATGCAGTCGAGCTGCTCGAAGGCGTGCGTCAGCAGCATCAGCTTGCACTCGGTGTTGAGCGGGCTGCGCTGGGCGCTTTTCGCCGTCCAGGTGGAGCCGATCTCCACGCGGCGGTTGGGCGCGTCGATGTTCATGTAGGTGGTCATGCCGACCAGACGGCCGTCGGCATTGCGCACGGCGAATGGCAGCATGGAGCCTCGTTCCTGCAGCTTGAGGCGGCGCTCGATGCCGGCCCGCATCTCTTCGGGCGACGGAACGCTCGTGTACCAGAGCGTCCACAGCTCGCCGTCTTTCACCGCCTCGATGGCCTCGGCCTCGTGGGCCAGCGAGAGTGGTTCCAGCGTGGCGTGCTGGCCTCTCAGCGTGACGGGTTCGGCAAACGCCATCGGCCGGTCAGCGGTTATGGCGCTGCATGAAGACCAGCTTCTCGAAGAGCGACACGTCCTGCTCGTTCTTCAGCAGCGCGCCTACGAGCGGCGGCACCGAGACCTTCTCGTCCTTACTCTGCAGCACTTCGAGCGGAATGTCTTCGGCCACCAGCAGCTTGAGCCAGTCGAGCAGCTCCGAGGTGCTGGGCTTCTTCTTCAGGCCGGGCAGGTTGCGCACGTCGTAGAAGTTCTTCAGCGCGGCCGACAACAGCTCCTTGCGCAGCTTGGGGAAGTGCACCTCCACGATGCGGCTCATCGTGGCGGCGTCGGGGAACTTGATGTAGTGGAAGAAGCAGCGGCGCAGGAAGGCGTCGGGCAGTTCCTTCTCGTTGTTGGAGGTGATGAAGACGAGCGGTCGGTGCTTGGCCTTGATGAGTTCGCGCGTCTCGTAGACGTAGAACTCCATGCGATCGATCTCGCGCAGCAGGTCGTTCGGGAATTCGATGTCGGCCTTGTCGATCTCGTCGATCAGCAGCACCACCGGCTGGTCGGCGGTGAAGGCCTGCCACAGCACGCCCTTGACGATGTAGTTCTGGATGTCCTTGACCTTCTCGTCACCCAGCTGCGAATCGCGCAGGCGGCTCACCGCGTCGTACTCGTACAGGCCCTGCTGCGCCTTGGTGGTGCTCTTGATGTGCCACTGCAGCAAAGGCATGTTGAGCGACTGCGCCACCTCTTCGGCCAGCATCGTCTTGCCGGTGCCGGGCTCGCCCTTGATCAGCAGCGGGCGTTTCAGGGTCGCGGCTGCGTTGACGGCCAGCATCAGGTCGTCGGTGGCGACGTAGTTCTCGGAACCTTGGAATTTCATGGGGCGCAGCCGGTGGAGAGGGGTGACGGGCCAGTATATAAGCCGCTCCCAGCGAGGCGCTGTCCGCCACATGACACCGTCCAGCCCCGTTTCGCCGTGGCGGGAGGCACCTTTTCGGGTCCCTATAATCCGCGGTCACCTCGAAGCCCCCAGCTCCCGCAGAACCATGAAGAAACTGCTTTCCTCGATCGTTGCCCTGGCCGCATTCGTCGCCGCCGGCGCTCAGGCGCAAGACGTCAAGGCCAGCCCCGAAGCAGGGCAGAAGAAGGCCGCCATGTGCATCGGCTGCCACAACATCCCGGGTTACCAGGCCAGCTTCCCCGAGATTCACAAGGTGCCGATGATCTCGGGCCAAGGTGCCAAGTACATCGCCTCCGCCTTGAATGCCTACAAGAAGGGCGAGCGCAAGCACCCCACGATGCGCAGCATCGCCGGCAGCTTGACCGACCAGGACATCGCCGACCTGTCCGCCTTCTACGAACAGCAGGGCAAGGCCGCCCCGGTCGCCAGCCAGACCCAGGCCCTGCCGCAACCCAGCCCCGAGGTCGCCAAGCTGCTGACCCAGGGCAACTGCGCAAGCTGCCACGGCGACAACTACAGCAAGCCGATCGACGGCACCTACCCCAAGATCGCCGGCCAGCACGCCGACTACCTCTTGGTCGCGCTCAAGGCCTACAAGACCGCCAACAACCCGAACGTCGGCCGCGCCAACGCCATCATGGCCGGCATGGCCCAGCCCTTCACGCCGGCGCAGCTGAAGCAGATCGCCAACTACCTGGCATCGCTGCCGAGCGACCTGCACACGGTGCCGCAGTCGCGCTTCCGCTGAAACGGGCTTACGTCACGCAAAACGCCGCTGGGGTCCCAGCGGCGTTTTTGTTTGTGCGCGTCACGGAGCGCAAGCCGTCAAGTTTTGCCCCGAGCCGCCGATTAGCTCGGGACAGCCGGACAGCCCGCCGCCCCATGCTGAAGAAGATTCCAATCCAACAGCTCCGCCTCGGCATGCACCTCCATGCACTCGAGGGCTCATGGCTGGACCACCCGTTCTGGAAGACCAAGTTCGTCCTGCGCGAGCAGGGTGACCTCGACAAGCTCATCGCCTCGGGCGTGCAGGCCTGCTGGATCGACAGCAGCAAGGGCCGGGACGTCGAGCCCGAGCCGGCACCCACTTCTGCCAATCCGGCCCCTGCCCCGGCGGCCAAGCCCGTGGCGCCGGCGCTGCTGACGCAGGCCACCGGCATGTCGCAGGAGGTCAAGCGCGCGGCGCTCGTGGTGGCCAAGTCCAAGGCGGCGGTTGCCGCGCTTTTCAACGACGCCCGGCTCGGCAATGCCGTCGACGCCGAGCGATGCCTGCCGCTGGTGGACGAGATCGCCGGCTCCGTGTACCGCAATCCGAGCGCGATGATCAGTCTGGCGCGCCTGAAGACCCACGACGACTATTCCTACATGCACTCGGTGGCGGTGTGTGCGCTGATGGTGTCGCTGGCGCGCCAGCTCGGCATGGACGATGCTGCCACGCGCGACGCGGGTCTCGCCGGCCTGCTGCACGACATGGGCAAGGCGGTGATGCCGACCGAGGTGCTCAACAAGCCCGGCAAGCTGACCGACGCCGAGTTCAGGGTCATGAAGGCCCACCCCTTGCGGGGCTACGAGATGCTGCGCGAAGGCGGTTCAGCCACCGAGGGTGCGCTCGATGTCTGCCTGCACCATCACGAGAAGATCGACGGCAGCGGCTACCCGCACGGCCTGCGCGGCGAGCAGATCTCGATGCTGGCGAAGATGGGGGCGGTCTGCGACGTCTACGACGCCATCACCTCCAACCGCCCCTACAAGAACGGCTGGGACCCGGCCGAGTCCATCCGCAAGATGGCCGAATGGCGCGGCGGGCATTTCGACGACACGGTGTTCCAGGCCTTCGTGCGCAGCCTGGGCATCTACCCGGTGGGGTCGCTGGTGCGCATGCAGTCGGGGCGTCTCGCGGTGGTGTGCGAGCAGAACCCGCAGTCGCTCGTGTCGCCCAAGGTGAAGGTGTTCTTTTCGACGCGTTCGCAACTGCACATCACGCCCGAGCTGCTCGACCTGTCGAGCAGCGCCTGCAGCGACCGCATCGCGGCGCGCGAGTCGAACGCGCAATGGAAATTCACCCACCTCGACGAGCTGTGGGCCGGCCCGGAAA
The DNA here is from genome assembly GCF_024700055.1 of Rhizobacter sp. J219. Classification (GTDB taxonomy): domain Bacteria; phylum Pseudomonadota; class Gammaproteobacteria; order Burkholderiales; family Burkholderiaceae_C; genus Rhizobacter. Next base: position 2,503,787 of record NZ_JAJOND010000001.1, on the reverse strand, counting down.
GCCTCAAGCTGCACGGCGCCACCGCCTGACCCTTCGCGAGCGCTGCGGCCGCAAAGCCTCCTAAACTCGCCGCTTCCTCTGACCGTGGGAGCGCACATGAAACGCAGCCTGTCGTTTGTTGGGTCGATCTTTTGTCTCGTGGCGGCGGCCACGTCCACCTCTGCACAGACGCTGCGCTGGGCCTCGCAAGGCGATGCGCAGACCATGGACCCTTACTCGCAGAACGAGTTGCTCACCAACGCGATGAACGGCCAGGTCTACGAGACGCTGGTCAACCGCGACAAGAAGATGGGGCTCGTGCCGGTGCTCGCCACCGAGTGGACGCAGGTGAGCCCGCTGCAATGGCGCTTCAAGCTTCGGCCCAACGTGAAGTTCCACGACGGCACGCCGTTCACGGCCGACGACGTGGTGTTCTCGGTGCAGCGCGCCGCCGAGGCCACCTCCGACATCGGCGTCTATGCGAATGCGGTGGGCAAGCCGCGGAAGGTCGACAACCTCACTGTCGAGTTCAACCTCGCCTCGGTGAACCCCATCTTCCTGCAGCACATCAGCCTGCTGCCCATCATGAGCAAGGTGTGGGCCGAGAAGCACAAGGCCACCCGGCCGATCGACTTCAAGAACAAGGAAGAGGGCTACGCCTCCTTCCATGCCAATGGCACAGGCCCGTTCGTCCTCGTCTCGCGCCAGCCCGACGTGAAGACCGTCTACAAGCGCAACACCGCCTGGTGGGGCAAGTTCGACGGCAACGTGCAGGAGGTCGTCTACACCCCGATCAAGAGCGATGCGACACGCGTGGCCGCGCTCGTCTCGGGCGAGATCGACCTCGTGCTCGACCCCGCGCCGCAAGACCTGCCGCGACTGCGCAGCACGGCCGGCGTGAAGGTGATCGACGGGCCCGAGAACCGCATCGTCTTCATCGGCATGGACCAGCACCGCGACGAGCTGCTCTACAGCAGCGTGAAGGGCAAGAACCCCTTCAAGGACCTGCGTGTGCGTCGCGCGCTCTACCAGGCCATTGACATCGACACCATCAAGAGCAAGCTGATGCGCGGCCAGTCAGTGCCCACCGGTGCGATCACGCCGTCGCCGCTCGGCACCTACAACGACCCGGCGCTCGAGAAGCGCCTGCCCTACGCCCTGGAGGGCGCCAAGAAGCTGATGGCCGAGGCCGGCTACCCGCAGGGCTTCGAGGTCACGCTCGACTGCCCGAACAATCGCTACATCAACGACGAAGAGATCTGCCAGACGCTCGCCTCGATGTGGGCCCGACTCAACGTGAAGGTGCGTGTCAACGCGATGCCGCGCTCGACCTACTTCCCCAAGATCCAGAAGCTCGACACCTCGATGTACATGCTGGGCTGGGGCGGCGCGATCACCGATGCCGAGACCACCTTCACGCCGGTGCTGCGCGGGCGCGGCGAGGGCGGCGTGGGCTCGTGGAACTTCGGCAACGCGAAAGACGCCAAGCTGGAAGAGCTGGCCGCCGCCTCCAGCAAGGAAGCCGACCCGAAGAAGCGCGAAGAGCCGTGAAGGCTGCACTCGCCCGCCACAACGAACTCGTGCTCAACATCCCGCTGCACCGCCAGGTGATCCCCTGGGCGGCACGTGCCAACGTGGAGGCGGTGCACCGCCCCGACAACTGGCTGGAGTGGCGCTGGATCACGGTGAAGTGACATCGACCTCGACCTGATCACCGACCCCGCGTTCTACGCGGTCGCGATCCCTGCGGTGCTGCTCACGGGCCTGGCCAAGAGCGGCTTCCTGAGCGGCTTCGGCGCGCTGGCCGTGCCGCTGATGGCGCTGTCGGTGCCGGTGCCGCAGGCGGCGGCGATCATGCTCCCGCTGCTGCTGGCGATGGACGCCACCGGCCTGCAGCAGCTGTGGCGCCATCACGACCGCGCGCTCTTGCGGCTGCTGCTGCCCGCCGGCCTGCTGGGCATCGGCGTGGGCACGGCGCTGTTCGGCGTGCTCTCGGTCAAGACGGTGGCAGCGGTGGTGGGGGCGCTGACGCTGCTCTTTCTGGCGCAGCGACTCTTCTTTCCGCCCAAGGCCGAAGCCGCCGTGCCCTCGAAGCCATGGGGCTTCGCGCTCGGCGTCGCTTCGGGTTTCACGAGCTTCGTGGCCCATGCCGGCGGGCCGCCCATCAGCGCCTACGTGTTGCCGCTGCGGCTGCCGCCTCTGACGATGGCGGCGACGACGGCGGTCTTCTTCGCGGTGGTCAACCTGACCAAGTGCGTGCCGTACGCCTGGCTGGGTCTGTTCGACGGGCGCAACCTCGCGACCTCGCTGGTGCTGATGCCGCTTGCGCCGATCGGCGTGTGGGTCGGCGTGCGGCTCACGCGGCGCATCAGTCCGGTGTGGTTCTACCGGCTCGCCTACGGCGGCATGTTCCTCGCCGGTGCGAAGCTGCTCTACGACGGGCTGAGCTGACATGGCCGCGACACCCTCGCTTGCGCGGCGTCGGCTCTGCCAGGCGCTGGTGGGCGCGGGCGTGGTGGCGGCGGCGCCCATCCGGGCCGAGACACCGCGCGAGTTGCTGGTGCCCAACGTCACCGGCCTCTACACGGTGAGGGTGGCGCGCATCGAAGTGCCTCGCTCGGCGGTCGAGGTGTCGCGCCTGCTGCGCGCCTGGCCGGGCCGGGTGTCGATCGGCGGTGGCCGCTACAGCATGGGTGGGCAGGTCGCCATCGCCGATGGCTTGCACGTCGACATGCGCGAGATGAAGCAGCTCGTGTGGCTCAAGCCCGAGTCGCTGTGCGTGCGTGTGCAGGCCGGCATGCGCTGGCGTGACCTGCAGGACCTGATCGACCCGCTGGGCCTGGCCGTCAAGACCATGCAGAGCTACGCCAACTTCACCGTCGGCGGCGCGGTGTCGGTCAATGCGCACGGTCGCTACGTCGGCCATGGCGGGGTCGGCCATTCGGTGCGGGCGCTCCAGCTGGTGCTGGCCGATGGTGCGATCGTGGAGGCGGATCGCACGCAGCGGCCCGAGCTCTTCCGGGCCGCGATCGGCGGTTATGGCGCAGTGGGCGCGATCACCGAAGTTGAACTCGATCTCGTGCGCAACCTGCGCATGAAGCGCGTCGTGCAGAAGGTGCCGCTCGAGGCCTATGCCGATTTCTTTCAGCATGCCGTGGCCGGCGACCCCGCCAGCGTGATGCACAACGCTGACCTGCTGCCGCCGCACTTCGACCTGCCGGTGGCGATCACCTGGCGCGAGACCGACGAGCCGCTGACCGAACCGGCGCGCCTGGTGCCGCGCGGCGAGCGTTATGCGCTGGAGCAGAACGTGGTGTGGGCGCTGACCGAGCTGCCGGGGGGCGCGAAGCTGCGCAAGTCCATCCTGCACCCGCTGCTGACCGCCAGCCCCGCGGTGACGTGGCGCAACCACGAGGCCAGCCTCGACGTGGCCGAACTGGAGCCACGCACGCGCAGCCTCTCGACCTACGTGCTGCAGGAGTACTTCATTCCGGTGCGCCACTTGGTGCCCTTTGCGCGCGGCATGGCCCAGGTGCTGCAGAAGCACGACGTGATGGCGCTCAACATCTCGGTGCGGCACTCACCGGCCGATGCCTTGTCGCTGCTGCCCTGGGCCAAGGAGGAGGTGTTCTCCTTCGTGCTCTATTACAAGCAGCGTGTGCATGCGTCGGCGCAAGAGGCCGTCGGCCGCTGGACGCGCGAACTGATCGACCTCGCGCTGGCGCACGATGGTCGCTACTACCTGCCGTACCAGCTCCACGCCACGCAGGCCCAGTTCGACCGCGCCTACCCCGAGGCCGAGCAGCTGCGCGTACTCAAGCGCCGTGTGGACCCGGCCGGCAAACTCACCAACGCGATGTGGGCCCGCTACCTCTGAGCGATCAGCGCGCTGTTGCCCGCCGCCGCACGCAGTCGATGTAGGCATGGCCATCGGGGGGGCGGCCGCTGCGCTGCGACTCCCACATCATCTTGCCTAGGCACTCCATCACTTCGTGCTGCGCCTCGTGCACCGAGCCGAGCCGCGCGGCGAGCAGCTCGTAGGCCTGCTTGATGCCACGCGGCTGGTCGATGCTCACCTGCTCGCTGATCGACAGGTGCATCGACAGGTGCAGAAAAGGGTTGGTGCGGCCGGCGTCCACGTCGTAGACAGCGGCGAGCGCGGCCTCCAGGTCGTCGAGTTCGGCGTGGTACTCGGGGTGTTCGCGGATCCAGTCGGCGGCGACCGTTTCCATTGGCGTCAGCGGCAGGCCGTCGCGGCGCTTGCGGTGGGCGTCGCAGAAGAAGCGGCGCACGTCGTGTTGAGAGGGCGCAAACATGGCCGGATTGTCACGGTTCGCGTGCCACCCAAATATCGAACGGCCGTGCACTTTCTGGGAAAATGGCGGGCTTCCGTCTCTTTGCCTTCCCAAAACCCAAGGACTCCCGACCATGCCCACCCGCCAATTCCTCATGACCGCCGAAAACATCATGGGCGCCGGCTGCCTGCCCGACGCGATGAGCCTGGTGCAGTCGCGGGGCTACCGGCACGCCCTGATCGTGACCGACGCGCCGCTCACCGCGCTCGGCGTCACCGAGAAGGTGGCCTCGCTGTTGCGCGAGCGCGGCGTGGCGGTGACGGTGTTCGACGGCGTGCAGCCCAATCCGACGGTGTCGAACGTGAACGCTGGCCTGGCGGCGCAGCAGCAGGCGGGGGCCGACTGCATCATCTCGCTCGGCGGCGGCTCGCCGCATGACTGCGCCAAGGTGATCGCGGTGCTCGCGACCAACGGCGGCACGGTGATGGACTACCGCGGCGCCGACAAGGTGAACAAGGCGCCGCTCGCGCTGATCGCGATCAACACCACCGCCGGCACGGCCAGCGAGATCACGCGTTTCGCGGTGATCACCGAAGAGACCAGGCACCTGAAGATGAACATCGTCGACCGCCAGCTCGCCCCGCTGATCTCGGTCAACGACCCCGAGCTGATGCGCGGCATGCCCGCGTCGCTGACCGCCGCCACCGGCATGGATGCGCTGACGCACGCCGTCGAGGCCTACGTCTCCAAGCTCGCCACCCCCGTGACCGACGCCTGCGCGCTGCACGCGATCAAGCTGATCGGCCAGTACCTGCCGCGCGCCGTGTCCAACGGCCGCGAAGACATCGAAGCGCGCGAGAACATGACGGCGGCGCAGTTCCTCGCCGGCATGGCGTTCAACAACGCCTTCCTCGGCTACGTTCACGCGATGGCGCACCAGCTGGGTGGCCAGTACAACCTGCCGCACGGGGTGTGCAACGCGCTGCTGCTGCCGCACGTGGAAGCGGCCAACGTGAGCGCCTGTGCGCCGCGCCTGGCCGAGGTGGCTCGCGCGCTGGGGGTGAACACCCTGGACCTGAGCGTGGAGGCCGCGGCGCACGCGGCGGTGAAGGCGATGCACGACCTGGCGCGTGCGGTCGGCATCCCAGCCAAGCTGTCCGAGCTGGGAGTGAAGCGCGAGGATTTCCCGCTGATGGCGGTCAACGCGATGAAAGACGGCTCGGGGGCGACCAACCCGCGCAAGCTGACGCAGCCCGAGATTGAAGCGATCTTCGAAGCGGCGTATTGAGGACGGCCCCTCGGCCGACGAGTACGTCGGCCGATCCCCCGAGGGGATGCGGGCCGGCTTGGGAGCGGCCCGGCGCTCGGCCCGCTTACGCTCTCAAAGCCCGCGTGCTCTTCAACGCAAAGTAGAACCACTCGTTGCCCGGGAGGGCCGCGGGGTTCGGGAACACGATGAAGCCATCAGCCGGCGCGCGCACCTCGGTGCCGTCGGCCCGCGTGCCGATCAGCTCGCCGGCGCGCAGCGGGTCGTAGCTGGCCCAGGCCTTGGCGAAGCGGTCGCCCGGGTCGTGGAGGTCGGTCACCTCGGCCAGTCGCAGGAACTCGATGTCGGTGCGCGCCGGCGGCGGCGCTTCATCGACCAGCCCCAATTGCGCGAGCGTGACGCGGATGGCGCGGTAGCCCACCTCGGGCGCCTTCGGGTCCTGGTGCTGGCCGCATTCGAGCGTGATGGCGTAGCCGCCCTGGCTTCGCATGTATTCGGTGGTGCCCACCCCGTAGCTCGGGTCGGTGCTGAGCATCTGCGCGCGCTGGCTCGGGGCGCTTCGCTGCAGGCGGTTCTTGACGCCGGCGGCGTAGGTGTCGAGCCAGCCTTCGACGATGCGGCGCGGCCCGAGGCGCAGCGCGAGCGCTTCTTCTTCGGCGGCATGCGAGAAGGGTTCGAGCGGGCCGCTGTTGTCGGCCGGGCCGATCATCGCGAAGGGCTGGCCGGCGGTGTGGAAGGAGTGCAGATCCAGCAGCACCTCGTGCTCGGCGAGCAGCGGGCACAGCGCATTGGCGATGCGGTCTTCGTAGTCCTGCGGCGCCCGGTTGGGCCTGAGGTTGCGGTTGAGGTTGCGGTCGCCGGCGCGCTGGCCCCGGGCGTAGGCGAGGGGGTTGGTGATGGGCACGAAGGTCACGCTGCCGCGCACGATCTTGAGGGCTCCGCTGTCGAGTTCGGGGAGGATGCGCTCGATGGCGCGCGTGCCGCAGGTCTCGTTGCCGTGCACGGCGCCGAGCACGATCAGGCGCTTGCCGGGTTGCAATGCGCGGAAGCTGTGGGTTCGCAGGGTGGTCGGGGTCATGGGGTGATTCCTTCGCCGGGCGTCGACGAAGCCTCGGGGCTCCAGCTGCCGGTGCGCAGCTTGCGGGCCTGGGCCTCTTCGCGCTCCTTGGCCCAGAGTTGCTCCAATTGTTGGCGCCCCTGCTTGGCCACGGCGATGAGCTGGTCTTCGTTTTCCTGGTGCAGGCGCATCTCTTCAAGCAGCTCGATGCTGTGCTTGCGGAAGCGCAGCGCGAGGTTGCGCGCCTGGTGCGGCTGCCAGCCGAGCAGTTCCAGCACGCTGCGGCCGCTCATCAGCGCCGAGTCGAGTGTCTCGCGTTCGATCAGGGTCACGCCGCGCTCGCGCAGGCCGTAGTAGTGCGTCACGTTGCGGGCGCGGGCGACGATGTGCAGGTGCGGGAAGTGCTCCTTCGCCATGTCGACGACCTTCAGGCTCTGCTCCACGTCGTCGATGGCCACCACCAGCACGTGCGCCTGGTCGGCGCCGGCGGTGCGCATCAGGTCGAGCCGCGTCGCGTCGCCATAGAAGGCCGGCCAGCCGAAGCGGCGCACGCCTTCGACCTGCTCGGCATCGTGGTCGAGCACGGTGGCGGCGATGCCGTTGGCAAAGATGAGCCGGCCGACGATCTGCCCGTAGCGGCCGAAGCCGGCGATGATCACCGGCGCGTGCTGCGGCTCGTGGATCTCGTCCATCTGCACTTGCTTGTGCTGGGCGAGCCGCGGGATCCACCACTTGTCGGCCGCCACCAGCAGCAGCGGCGTGAGCAGCATCGAGATCGCGACCGCGGCGACCAGCAGCGAGGAGGTGGGCGCGTCGATCACGCCGGCCTGCGCGGCGGTCTGGAACACCACGAAGCCGAACTCGCCACCCTGCGCCAGCAGGATGATGAACACCGGCCGCTCTGGCTTTGGCAGCGGCATCGCACGCCCCATGCCCCACAGCACGCCGGCCTTGAGCGCGAGGAAGGCGAACACGATGGCGGCGATCAGGAGCGGCTGCTGCATCACGACCTTGAAGTCGATGCTCATGCCCACGGCGATGAAGAAGAGGCCGAGCAGCAGGCCCTTGAAAGGCTCGATGTCGGTTTCCAGTTCGCGCCGGTATTCGCTCTCGGCCAGCAGCACGCCGGCGAGGAAGGCGCCGAGCGCCATCGACAGGCCCACCGCCTGCATCAGCGCCGCGGTGGCCACCACCAGCAGCAGCGAGGCGGCGGTGAAGATCTCGGGCGTGTCACTGCGGGCGATCCAGCGCAGGGCGGGGCGCAGCAGCAGGCGCCCACCGAGCACGATGGTCGCGATCACCCCCACTGCCTTGGCGGCGCCGATCCAGGCGTTGCCGTCGGCCTGGCTGGTGCTGGCGGCCAAGAGGGGCACGAGCGCGAGGATGGGGATGGCCGCGATGTCTTGCAGCAGCGCCACGCTGAGCAGGCCCTGCCCGCCGCTCGTGGCCATCAGGTTGCGCTCGGCCAGCACGCCCAGGCCGATGGCGGTCGACGACATGGCCAGGCCGAGCGCGGCCACCGTCGCGATCTGCCACGGCACGCCGGCCACCACGCCCAGGGCCAGCAGCAGTGCCGCAGAGCCGAAGAGCTGCACGCTGCCCCAGCCGAAGATGGGCTTGCGCAGCGACCACAGCCGGCGCGGCTCGAGTTCGAGGCCGACGAGAAAGAGCATCAGCACCACGCCGAACTCGGCGAAGTGCAGCATGTCCTGCGGGTCGGTCACCAGGCGCAGGCCCCAGGGGCCGATCGCGATGCCAGCCGCGAGGTAGCCGATGATGGAGCCGAGCCCGAGTTTCTTGGCCAGGGGCACCGCGAGCACCGCGGCGGCGAGGTAAACCAGGGTACCGGTGAGCCAGCCGCCATGTTCCATCAGGCAGCCTCCAGCGGCAGCGGGGCCACGCTCGGTGGCCGTGCGGACGGGGGCACCTCGCAGGCAAGGCAGGGCTCCAGGCCTTCCAGCTCGGGCCAGTCGGGGTAGCTGGCCAGGCGCTCTCGCAAGGTGTCGGCCTGCGTCTTCAGCTCGGCGGTGCTGGCGCGGTGCGCGCCGTGCAGCACCATCGGCGGCAGGAAGCGCATGCCGCACAGGGTGGCGGTCTGCTCGTACGGCGGCAGGAAGGCGTCGAAGGGGTAGCGGTTGTAGCCGCTCGGGTGGTACGAGTCCTCGGGACCGCCGGTGCTGGCGACGAGCCAGAGGTCCTTGCCCTGCAGCGCGGTGCCACCCGGCCCGTAGGCCCAGCCGTAGGTGAACACCTCGTCGATCCACAGCTTCATCAGCGGGGGCATGTGGTACCAGTGGATGGGGTGCAGCCACACCACGAGCTGCGCGGCGGCCAGCGCGGCCTGCTCGGTGGCCACGTCGATCAGGTAGTCGGGGTAGAGCGCATAGAGGTCGCGCACCTGCGCACGCTCTGCCGAGCTGGCCGCTTCGTGCAGCTGCCGGTTCACGCGCGACAGCTCCATTTGCGGGTGGGCGCTGATCACCAGGATGTCTGTCGCGTCGGCCATGAAATGGTGGGTAAGTCTTGAGGGGGCGTGCAGAAGCGCCCGTTAACATAACCGCAAACAGCGTCTGCGGTGCGGGGCTGCAGGTTCCGCGCCACCCTCAAGGCACATCAAGGGGATAAAAGCATGCCGGTGATCGTGGTCGCCAATCCGAAGGGCGGGGTGGGCAAGAGCACCCTGTCCACCAACATCGCAGGGCTGCTCGCCCACCAGGGGCACGCGGTGATGCTGGGCGATGTGGACCGGCAGCAGTCGGCCCGCACCTGGCTCAAGCTACGCCCCGAGGGTTTGCCCCAGATCACCGGGTGGGACGTGGCGCAGGACGAGATCGTGCGCCCGCCCAAAGGCACGACGCACGTGGTGCTCGACACGCCCGCCGGACTGCACAACAAGCGGCTGGAGCAGGTGATGAAGATCGCCGACAAGGTGATCGTGCCGCTGCAGCCGAGCATCTTCGACATCCACGCCACGCATGCCTTCATCCGCGAGACTCATGGGCAGCCGCCGCAGCGAAAAGGTCCAGATCGGCGTGGTGGGCATGCGCATCCGCGAGGGCACGATTTCGGCTGACCAGCTGCGCAGCTTCCTTGGCACCTTGGAGACGCCCGTGCTCACCTTCCTGCGCGACACTCAAAACTACGTTCACCTGGCCGCACGCGGGCTCACCCTGTGGGACGTGGCGCCGAGCCGGGTCGAGCGTGACCTGGAGCAATGGCAACCCCTCATCACCTGGATCAATGCATGAGAACGTTCGAGAAGATCTCTGACCTGCAACCCCTCGTCGGCCAGGAGCTGGGCGTGAGCGAGTGGATGACGATCACGCAGGAGCAGATCAACAAGTTCGCCGATGCGACCGGCGACCACCAGTGGATCCATATCGACCCCGAGCGGGCCAAGAGCGGTCCCTTCGGCACGACGATCGCCCACGGCTTCCTCACCCTGAGCCTCCTGCCCGAGATGACCGCCAAGGCCTTCCGCGTCAACGAGACGCGCATGGGCGTGAACTACGGCCTCAACAAGGTGCGCTTCCCATCGCCCGTGCCGGCCGGCAGCAAGGTGCGTGGCCGCTTCAAGCTGATTGAGTACATCCCCCTGGAAGGTGGCGCCCAGATGACGGTCGAGTGCACGATGGAGCGCGAAGGCTCCGACAAGCCGGTGTGCGTGGCTGAATCGCTGGCCCGTCGTTACGCGTGAAGCGCTGACACTGCACGCACCTTCCCCATTCGGAGGGTGTGGGTGCGCCCCCCGGCTCGCATACGATGCCGGCTGCAAAAAACCCCGGGGGAAACGATGAAGGTGTTGCTGGTCGATGACCACCCGCTGATCCTGTCTGCGCTGCAGACGGTCATCAAAGGCCTTGGCGACCATGTCAACGTGGTCGGTGCGGGCAGTGGCCGCGCCGCACGCGAGGCCCTGCAGAAAGACGACGATTTCGACCTCGTGCTGCTCGACCTTCAGCTGGGCGACGAAAACGGTTTCGACCTGCTGACCGAGTTCCGCTCCGGCTACCCGGCGTTGCCGGTGGTGGTGGTGTCGGCCTCCGACCGTGCGAGCGACGTCATCCGCTCCATTGACCTCGGCGCCATGGGTTTCGTGCCCAAGCGCGCGACGAACGAGACCCTCTTCGAGGCGCTGCACGTCGTGATGTCGGGCGGCATCTATGTGCCCACGATGAGCATGTCGAGCGAGTCCCCCGTGACCGGCCGGCGCCGCACCGATGCGACCCCGACGGCCCCCGGCCCGCTCAACGTGGTCAGCCAGGAGGCGAGCCAGGCTGGCTTCCAGAAGCAGCCGAGCCTGGCGTCGCTCGGGCTCACGCCGCGCCAGACCGACGTGCTGGCCCTGCTGCTCAAGGGCCACCCCAACAAGCTGATCGCCCGCGAACTCGGCCTCTCGGTCGAGACGGTCAAGGACCACGTGGCCGCCGTGCTGCGTGCGCTCAACGTGAGTTCGCGCACCCAGGCCGTGCTGGCGGTGGGCCAGATGATCCAGCAGCACGGCGACTTCTCGGTCTTGCGCAACGGCCACGCCACCTGACATGCAGTTTGCCCAGAGCCCGGAAAAATCCGCGCCACTGGGCGAGGTGCAGGGCGGCGGTGCGGGCTTCGACCCGGCCACCCGCGCGATGTTCGACGACCAGGCCTCTGCCGAACGGGTGGTCGACATCTACGCCTACCTGCCCATCACCACGGTCGCGATGGTCGTGGGCGTCCTGGTCACCGTCTCGCAGTTCTGGTCGATCGTCCCGCGAGCGGGCATGGTCGCGTGGCTCGTCGCCCTGGGCCTGTTGGGCGTGGTGCGTTCCTTCATGTACCGTGGCTTCAAGAAGCGCCGCAGCAACGAGTCCGCCGCGCTTCTGCGCTGGTACCAGGCCTGGCGCGGGACCACGCTCGTGGCCGGGTGCCTGTGGGGCATTGCCGCCTGGTTCTTCTACCCCTATGGCGGTGCCAGCGAGCGGCTGATCCTCATCCTCACGATCTACAGCTACTGCATGGCGGGGATGCAGATCCTTTCGCCCCAGCACAACACCTTCTACGAGTTCTGCGCGTTGTGCCTCACGCCGCTGGTGGTGCGGGTGGCGCTGCCCGGCGACACGACGGACCTGATGCTTGCGGCCTATCTGCTCGTGATCTTTGGCATCACCATCATGCTGGCGCGCCTGTACCGCCGCAACAACGAAGGCCTGGTGCAGATCAAGGTGCGGCTCGACCAGCTGACGCTGCAGCTGCGCGCCGAGAAGGCCGCGGCCGAAGCGGCCCGGCAGGAGGCCGAGGTGGCCAATCGCGCCAAGACCCAGTTCTTTGCCGCGGCCAGCCACGACCTGCGCCAGCCCCTGCATGCGATGGGCCTCTTCGCCGAAGCGCTGCGCCAGCGCAGCCACGACGAAGAGGTGACCCAGCTCGTGGCCAGCATCAACGGCTCGGTCGACGCGCTGGAGGGCCTCTTCTCCGAGCTGCTCGACATCACCCGCATCGACACCGGCGGCGTCGACGTGACGCCCGAGCATTTCAATGTGGGTGACATCTTCCGCAAGCTGCGCCTGCATTTCGAGCCGGTCGCCTTCGAGAAAGGCCTCGCGTTGCGCTTCCGCGGCGCGCAGCACAACCTCTATGCCGACCCGGTGCTGGTGGAGCGTGTGCTGCGCAACCTGGTGTCCAACGCCATCCGCTACACCAACGACGGCACCGTGCTCGTGAGTTGCCGCCGCCGCAACGGGCGCCTGATGCTGCAGGTGTGGGACACCGGTGTCGGCATCCGCGAGCGCGAGCAAGAGCACATCTTCGAAGAGTTCTACCAGGTGCCCTACAGCGAGGCGCTCAGCCCGCAGCAGCGCAAGGGCCTGGGCCTCGGCCTCGCGATTGTCAAACGCCTGGCGGGCTTGATGCAGTCGCCGCTGAGCCTGCGCTCGGTGCCGGGGCGCGGCTCGGTGTTTTCGTTCGAGTTGCCTCCGGGCAAGGCACCGCGTGTTCGCGAGCCGAGCGACGTGCGCGGCAAGCTGCCCATCGGCCTCACACTCGACCACCGCTTCATCGTCGTCGTGGAAGACGAGCCTGCGGTGCGGGGCGGCCTCGAGGTGCTTCTGCGAGGCTGGGGGGCGCGGGTGGCGTCGTTCGAGACGGCCCAGGAAAGCTGCGCGTGGGCGCAGAACGCCGACCCGACCAGCGAATGCCCCGACCTGCTGATCGTCGACTACCGCTTGGAGCAGGGTCACACCGGCATCCAGGTGATCGATGCGCTGCGGTCGCGCTTCGGCCGCACGGTGCCCGCCATCATGGTCACCGGCTCGACCATGACGCAGCACGATGGCGAAGCCGCCGAGCACGACTTCCATCTGCTGATCAAGCCGGTGGTGCCCAACAAGCTGCGGGCGATGATCGGCTTCAAGCTTGGCGTGCGCTCGGCCTCGGCTTGAGGCCGTCCGCCTTCAGGCGGCGGCTGCAGGCCGGAGCGGCCGGCGGAGATAGACCTCCATCTGGTGGCCTTTGCCGAGCAGGCTTGCCGGCAGGTTCAGCATCTCGGTGCCCAGCTTGATCAGCCGGTACACCCACCGGCGCGTTTCGCCCTGTTCCTTGAGCTTGACCGAGTGTGTGTCCACGCGGGCGACCTCCAGGCCAACGCGCGGGGCCAGCACCTTGAGCGACTCCGGCGAAAAGAAGTTCACATGGCCCACATGGCTGTTGAGGAAGTCCCAGCGGCCCTTGCGGATCATGCGTGTCCAGCTGTTCGCGTTGCCGGTGCCGATCAGCAGCACGCCTTGCGGCTTGAGCAGGCGTGCGCATTCGGCGATGAGGGCGTATGAGTCGGGCACATGCTCGATCACTTCGTAGAGGGTGATGGCGTCGAAGCGGGCGTCTTCGTACGTCACGTCGGCGAGGAAGCCGCAGTGCAGATTCAGCCCCCTTTTCCTGCCGTCGATGATGGCCAGCTCGGCGGTGTCGACACCTTCGGCCTCGAATCCGAAGGCCTGCGCCGCTGCCACGACGGCGCCGTTGGAGCAGCCGACGTCGAGCAGTCGCATGCCGGCACAAGGCCGCCCGACGAGTTTCGAGATGAGCTGGAAGTCGCGCTTGCGGCGGCGCTGGAAGCGTGCGGTATCGCGCGGAGAGGGCCAGGTGCCTTCGTAGCGGTCCCACTCCTTGTTGGCTTCGTGCAGATGACCGGCATCGCAGGCGGACACGAATTGCCCGCAAGCGTTGCAGCGGTTCAGCTCACCCCCGGGAACCACCAGCCCCGATGGCACCAATGGCTCGGGACACTGGTTGGGGCACTTCTCGATCAACGCGGGCATGTGCCCTCCCTGTGGCTTGTTCCCTCTGCGCGGCACTCTAGCGCGCAAAAGACAAAAGACCGTTCGGGAGAACGCCGAGTTCAGAACTCCAGGTTGTCGATCAGGCGCGTGGTGCCGAGTCGGGCGGCTCCCAGCACGACCAGAGGGCCTGCCGCGTCGGCCTCCGTGGGCGGCTGCAGGTCGCTGCGCCTGCGCACGGTGAGGTAGTCAGGCTGCCAGCCGCGCGCCGCCAGGCGCGCGCAGGCGTCGGCTTCGAGCGTGGCCAGGGCGACCGGCTGGGCCCGGTAGGCGTTGGCGAGTTGTCGCAGGGCCTGGCTCAGGGCCAGGGCTTCGCTCAACTCCGCCGTGCTCAGGTAGCCGTTGCGCGACGAGAGCGCGAGGCCCTGGTCGGAACGGCGCGTCTCGCCACCTTCGATGGTGATGGGTAGCGCGAACTGCTCGACCATGCGGCGGATCACCATCAGCTGCTGGTAGTCCTTCTTGCCGAAGACGGCCACCTTGGGCTGCACGATGGTGAATAGCTTCATCACCACCGTCGCCACGCCGACGAAGAAGCCGGGTCGGAAGTGGCCTTCGAGGATGTCGGCCAGCGCCGGGTCGGGGTGCACCTTGTACGTTTGCGCTTGCGGGTACATCTCGCGCTCGTCGGGCGCGAAGACGAGGTCGCAGCCGGCGCCTTGCAACAGTTCGGCGTCTCGCTGCAGCGTGCGCGGGTAACGGTCGAAGTCTTCATGCGGCGCAAACTGCAGCCGGTTGACGAAGATGCTCGCCACCACCGGCAGGCCGTGAGCCTTGGCCTGGCGCACGAGCGCAAGGTGGCCCTCGTGCAGGTTGCCCATCGTGGGCACGAAAGCACAGGACTGCGGGCCCGGCAAGGCGGCGCGCAGTTCGGCGATGGTGTGCAGGACCTTCATCTCGTGATTGCTCAGTAGCCGTGGGTGGCGTCGTCGGGGAAGCTGCGCGATTTCACCGCAGCCACATAGGCTTCGATAGCCGCCTTGATGCTCGGGGCCCCATCCATGAAGTTGCGCACGAAGCGCGGCAGCTTGCCCTGCGTGACGTTGAGCATGTCGTGCAGCACCAGCACCTGGCCCGAGCAAGCACTGCTGGCGCCGATGCCGATGGTGGCCATCGCGACGCTCTGGGTGATCTCTTTCGCGAGCGCAGCGGGCACGAGCTCGAGCACGCACATCGCCGCGCCCGCGTCCGATAGCTCCTTGGCGTGCTGCTTGAGCGTGGCCGCGCCATCGGCGCTCTTGCCCTGGATGCGGTAGCCGCCGATCGCGTGCACCGACTGCGGCGTGAGGCCGAGGTGTGCACACACCGGCACACCGCGCTCGACGAGGAAGCGCACCGTCTCGGTCGTCCAGCCGCCCCCTTCGAGCTTGACCATCTGCGCGCCGGCCTGCATCAGCACGGTGGCGCTGCGCATCGCCTGCTCTTTCGATTCCTGGTAGCTGCCGAAGGGCATGTCGCCCAGCACGAAGGCGTTGCGATTGCCCGCCTGCACGCTGCGGATGTGGTACGCGGTTTCTTCCAGCGTGACCGGCAGCGTGCTGCTGCGGCCTTGCAGGACCATGCCGAGCGAGTCGCCGATCAGGAGGGTGTCGACACCGGCCGCGTCGAGCAGCTTGGCGAAGCTCGCGTCGTAGCAGGTGAGCATGGTGATGGGCTCACCGGCAGCCTGCATTTCGCGGATGCGATGCAGCGTGACGGGCTTGCGCTCTTTCGGCGCCGCCGTGCCGCTGCCGTACAGCGATTGCTCGGCGCCGCTCATGAGGTGGTCATCCCGAGCTTGGCCAGCAGTTCCTGGTCGGCCTGCACATCGGGGTTGCCGGTGGTGAGCAGCTTGTCGCCGTAGAAGATGGAATTGGCGCCGGCCATGAAGCACAGGGCCTGCACGGCTTCGCCCAGCTGCTGGCGGCCGGCCGACAGGCGCACGCGCGACTTCGGCATGGTGATGCGGGCGACGGCGATGGTGCGCACGAATTCGAGCGGGTCGAGCTTCTCGCTGCCATGCAGCGGCGTGCCGGGCACCTGCACCAGGTTGTTGATGGGCACCGACTCGGGGTACGGATCCATGTTGGCGAGTTCGGCGACGAGTGCGGCGCGCTGGGTGCGCGTCTCGCCCATGCCGACGATGCCGCCACAGCAGACCTTCACGCCGGCGCCGCGCACGCGCTGCAGGGTGTCGAGCCGGTCCTGGAACTGGCGGGTGCTGATGATGTCGCCGTACTTGTCGGGCGCGGTGTCGATGTTGTGGTTGTAGTAGTCGAGGCCGGCCTGCTGCAGCGTCTCGGCGTGGCCGTCTTCCAGCATGCCGAGCGTGGCGCAGGTTTCCAGGCCCAGCGACTTCACGGCGCTGACGAGTTCGGCCACTTTCTCGATGTCGCGGTCTTTCGGCGAGCGCCAGGCGGCGCCCATGCAGAAGCGGGTGGCACCGGCGGCTTGCGCGCGTTTGGCCGCGTCGAGCACGGCGTCGCAGTCCATGATCTTGGTGGCTTCGACACCGGTGTCGTAGCGCGCGGCCTGCGGGCAGTAGCTGCAGTCTTCAGGGCAGCCGCCGGTCTTGATCGACAGCAGGGTCGACAGCTGCACCTCGGTCGGGTCGAAATGCTCACGGTGCACGGTCTGCGCACGGTGCATCAGCTCGGTGAAGGGCAGGTCGAAAAGCGCCTCGATCTCGGCCGCCGTCCAGCGGCTGGCAGCCGCTGGCGCGGCGGGCTTGCGAGGGTGGACGCGGACGGCGGTTTCTTGCATGCGAGAGCTCATGTGGGTGAGTACGGCCGGCAGTCTAACCAGATGCGCCCACCAGGGTGGTGCGTCGCAACAATCGGTTCAGGCCGGTTGGTAGGCCAGGCGGACGTAGATGGGGGCGAAGGCTTCGGCCTGGGTGACTTCGAGCAGGTGCTCACGGGCCAGTTCCAGCATGGCGATGAAGGTGACCACCAGCACCTGCGGCCCGCGGTTCAGCTCGAACAGGTCTTCGAAGAGGGCAAAGCGGCGGCCCTGCAGGCGGCGCAGCACGATGCTCATGTGCTCGCGCACCGACAGCTGCTCGCGGGTGATGGTGTGGTGCTGGTTGAGCTTGGCGCGCTTCAGGATGTCTTGCCAGGCGGCGCGCAGCTCGTCGACGTTGACGTCGGGGAAGCGGGGGGTGAGCGACTGTTCGATCACCACCTGCGCCCGCAGGAAATCGCGGCCCAGTACCGGCAGCGCGTCGAGCCGCGCGGCGGCGAGCTTGATCTGCTCGTACTCCAGCAGGCGGCGCACCAGCTCGGCTCGTGGGTCTTCCGGCTCCTCGCCCTCTGCCACCTTCTTCGGCGGCAGCAGCATGCGCGACTTGATCTCGATCAGCATCGCCGCCATCAGCAGGTACTCGCTGGCGAGTTCGAGGTTGGTCTTGCGGATCTGCTCGACGTAGGCGAGGTACTGGCGCGTGACGCTGGCCAGCGGGATGTCGAGGATGTTGAAGTTCTGCTTGCGGATCAGGTAGAGCAGCAGGTCGAGCGGGCCTTCGAAGGCTTCGAGGAAGACCTCCAGCGCATCGGGCGGGATGTACAGATCCTGCGGCAGCTGAAAGAGCGGCTCGCCATACAGGCGCGCCACGGCGATGTGGTCCACCACTTGTGGAACCACCGCTGCGTCGGGCGCCTCGTCGGGCGCCATGATCTCGGAATCCACGCGAAGCGCCTCAGCCCGGCACCCGGCCGTCCGAAGCCGGGCTGGGCCCCCTCGGGGGGCAGGAGCGGAGCGACGTGGGGGTCGTCATCCCTAGCGCTTGGTCGGTGTCTGGTACACGTACGGCTGCTGCGGCACCCGGGCGTCGCGGTACTCGGCCTGGGCTTCGCGGTCGATCGGCTTGTCCCACAACAGGGCACGGCCTCGGCGCTGCTCTTCTTCGAGGGTGGGGCGTTGGGCCTTCAGCTCCTCGATGAACGAGGTGATCTCGGACTTGTATGGCTTCCAGAACAGCGGCATGGCGGTCGGGGCGCCAGGGGGGCGCCGGAGTGAAGCCGGGATTTTAAGCGCTCGGGATGAGCCGGCCGTCCGTCAGGCTTCCACCCGCTTGACCTGGCTGGCACGCCGCAGGAAGTCGTTGGGATGGCCGACCATCCAGCGGGCGAGCTGGTCCAGCAGCTCCGAGCCGACGTCGCGGGCCGGGAATTCGGCTGTCACCGTCTCCAGGCTGTCGAAGTTGTTGAGCTGGAAGCGCACCACGCCCTGGTCATGGTCGGGCAGCAGGCGGGCAATCAGGGTCACGTCGGCCTTGAAGGTGAAGATCACCTCTTCGAGCCGGCCGTTGTCGGGGTTGCGAACCCATTTGGTGTCGGGCGTGATGCCGGCCTGACGCAGGCGCGATTCCAGGCGCTCGATCTCCGGCGGGAAGTCCTTGCGCATGGTGAGCGTGCGGCCCGTCTTCTGCACCGCGTGGATCACCACGTGGTCATGGACCTCCTGGTCACGAAGCTGCTTGCGGCGGGCGTCGACCTGGAAATCGCTGCGCTGGAGGTTGTCGAGGGCGGTGACCTTGTCGAGCGAGAAGCGGATCGGCGGCACGGGCTGCAGCACGTTGAGCTGCTGGGCGAGGTCGAACCAGTATTGCCACACCGTCTTGCAGGCGCCTTCGACGAGTGCGGCGTTGCGTGCGAGCAGGGCCAGGTCTTCGCTGCTCTGTGTCTTGAGCGCATCGGCCTGGCGCTTGAGGTCGTTCAGGAAACTCATCAGTGTTTTCTCCCGCGCGGCAGGATAGCTCAGCGCGTCGGTGAAATGGCCCGTGACAAGGCCCCCCAAGGTGGGTGGCGATGTTGTCCAGGCCCAGCTCGGCATCGAAGCCGGAGCGCCGCACCAGCTCGCGTGGCTGCTCGTTCAGGTCGCACAGGATCAGGCGGATTCCCTCCCGCTGCAGGGCCTTGTGCAGCTGCATCAGGGCATCGAGGCCGGAGTTGTCGATCGAGACGAGCTGGTGCATCTCGAGCACCACGGCGTGGGTTCCGGCAGGCAGCTGCTGCGCGATCGTTTCGACCTTGCCGACGGCGCCGAAGAAGAGCGTGCCGTAGAGGCGGATGACCTGCACGCCGGGTGGGCTGTCGGGGGCCGGGCTGGCGCGAAAGAGCGTGCTCATGCGGTAGATGAAGAAGCCGCAGGCCAGCACCAGGCCCACCTGCACCGCCACCGTGAGGTCGAAGATCACCGTCAACAGGAACGTGCCGAGCAGCACGGTGCGGTAGGGCACGCTGAAGCGGCGCAGGCGCGCGAACTCGTGCCACTCGCCCATGTTCCAGGCGGCGAAGAGCACGATGCCGGCCAGCACCGCCAGCGGCACGTTGACCGCGAGCGGCGCGGCCACCAGCACGATGATCAGCAAGGTGAACGCGTGAACGATCCCGGCCACGGGTGTCTTGGCGCCGGCGCGGATGCTCGTGACCGTGCGGGCGATGGTGCCGGTCACGGGGATGCCGCCGAAGAAGGGCACGACCATGTTGGCCACGCCCTGGGCCATCAGCTCCTGGTTGGGGTCGTGGCGCGGCGGCTCGGTGAGGTTGTCGGCGATGCGCGCGCACAGGAGCGACTCCACCCCACCCAGCAGCGCGATGGTGATCGTCGGGATGACGAGTTCCTTGGCGCTGGCCCAGCTGAACGGCGGCAGCTCCAGCGTGGGCAGGCTCTGCGGAATGCCGCCGAAGCGGGAGCCGATCGTGTCCACCGGAAGCTGCAGCCACCACGCGAGCGCCGACAGCAGCACGAGCGCGACGATGGGCCCCGGCACGCGCGAGGCACTTCGCAGCGTGTGCCCTTCGAGCAGGTGCGTGGGCAGCAGCGAGCCCTGGGCGAAGAGGCGGGGCCAGAAGAAGAGCATCAAGACCGTCGCAGCGCCGAGGCCGAGCGCATGCGGGTTGAGCGTGTGCAGGTGGGTGGCCAGCATGTGCACCTGCGAGAAAAAGTCGCTGGGCAGCTTGTCGATCGTGAGACCGAGCAGGTCCTTGACCTGCGAGAAGGCGATCAGCACGGCGATGCCGTTGGTGAAGCCGATCACGATGGTGACCGGGATGTAGCGCACCAGCGCCCCGAGCTTGAAGAACCCGAGCGCGAACATGAGCATGCCGGCCAGCGCCGTGGCAATCAGCAGGTTGGTGAGACCGTAGCGCTGCACGATGCCGTAGACGATCACGATGAACGCCCCGGCCGGCCCGCCGATCTGCACGCGCGAGCCCCCGAGCAGCGAGACGAGCAGCCCGCCGATGATGGCCGTGAACAGACCTTGCTCGGGCTTCACGCCCGAGGCAATGGCAAATGCCATCGCCAGCGGCAGGGCGACCACGCCGACGGTGATGCCGGCGCCGAGGTCAGCGAAGAAGTGCCGCCTGTCGTAGCCCTTCAGGGCATCGAGCAGGCGCGGTCGGAATGGATGTGGTTGCAAGGGCATGGGGCCTCCGTGGCAATGGGGGACAGATCGGTCGATCCATCCCCGGGAGGTCCCGCGTGCTGCTTGCGCGCGAGGTAGCGCCGCCGGCGCGACAGCTGGCACACGCGAGGGTCGGCGGCCGGCCGGTGGCACATGGGCGCAAGAGCCTCAGCGGACGCGCAGCCCCGGCGTGGCGCCGGGCCAGGGTTCGAGCACGTACAGGCCCGGGTTGTTCTTTTCATCGGCGTGCGATGCCGCAAGAACCATGCCTTCGCTGACGCCGAACTTCATCTTGCGCGGCGCGAGGTTGGCCACCATCACGGTGAACTTGCCTTCGAGCTGCTCGGGCTTGTAGGCGCTCTTGATGCCGCTGAAGACGTTGCGCGTCTTGCCCTCACCGACGTCGAGCGTGAGTCGCAGCAACTTGTCGGAGCCTTCCACATGTTCGGCCTTCACGATCTTGGCGATGCGCAGGTCGACCTTCGCGAAATCGTCGATGCCGATCTCGGCGGCCAGCGGCTCGCCACCCGGCGCGGGCGGGGCCGCCGGGGCAGGCGCCTCGAAGAGCGCGTCGAGCAGCTTCGGGTCCACACGCTGCATCAGGTGCTGGTACTCGCCGATGGCGTGCGAGCCCAGCGCGCGTGCCGCATCGGCAAAGTCCAGGGGCTTCACCCGCAGGAAGGCCTCGACCCTTGCCGCGAGTGCCGGCAGCACCGGCTTCAGGTAGATCGTGAGCAGGCGGAAGGCTTCGATGCAGACGGTGCACACGTCGTGCAGCACCTCGTCCTTGCCTTGCTGCTTGGCCAGCTCCCAGGGCTTGTTCTGGTCGACGTATTCGTTCACGCGATCGGCCAGCAGCATGATCTCGCGCAGCGCCTTGCCGAGTTCTCGCTCTTCGTACAGCTCGACGATGGTGTTGCGGTGCGCACGCAGGCCATCGAGCAGCGCACGGCCCTCGACGCCGATGTCGGCCGACAGGTGCCCCTCGAAACGCTTGGTGATGAAGCCGGCGGCGCGGCTCGCGATGTTGATGTACTTGCCGACCAGGTCGCTGTTGACGCGGGCGACGAAGTCTTCCGGGTTGAACTCCACGTCTTCGACTCGCGCATTGAGCTTGGCCGCAAGGTAGTAGCGCAGCCACTCGGCGTTCATGCCCAGTTGCAGGTACTTGAGCGGCGACAGGCCCGTGCCGCGGCTCTTGCTCATCTTCTCTCCGCCGAGCGACAGGAAGCCGTGCACGTTGATGTGCGTCGGCGTCTTGCGGCCGCTGAAGTGCAGCATCGCCGGCCAGAAGAGGGTGTGGAAGGTGATGATGTCCTTGCCGATGAAGTGCACCTGCTCGACGTCCGGGTCGGCCATGAAGGCTTCGAAGTCGCGGCCGGTCTTGTCGAAGAGGTTCTTCAGCGAGGCGAGGTAGCCCACCGGCGCATCGAGCCACACGTAGAAGTACTTGCCCGGCGCATCGGGGATCTCGATGCCGAAGTAGGGCGCATCGCGGCTGATGTCCCAGTCGGCCAGGCCCACGTGGCCGTGCTCGTCGACGGTGAACCACTCCTTGATCTTGTTGAGCACCTCGGGCTGCAGGCGGCCGGCGGTGGTGGTCCAGTCCTTCAGGAATTCGATGCAACGGTCGGACGAGAGCTGGAAGAAGTAGTGCGAGCTGCTCTTGAGCACCGGCGTGGCACCGCTCAGCGCCGAGTACGGGTTCTTGAGTTCCGTGGGCGAATACACGGCGCCGCACACCTCGCAGTTGTCGCCGTACTGGTCCTTCGCGCCGCACTTCGGGCACTCGCCCTTGATGTAGCGGTCGGGCAGGAACATGCTCTTGACGGGGTCGAAGAACTGCTCGATCACCCGCTCGGCGATCAGGCCCTGCTTGCGCAACGCGCGGTAGATGTCTTGCGCGAGCGTGTGGTTCTCGGGCCCGTCGGTCGAGTGCCAGTTGTCGAAGCCGATGTGGAAGCCGTCGAGGTACTGCTTGCGGCCCGCGGCGATCTCGGCCACGAACTGCTGCGGCGTCTTGCCCGCCTTCTCGGCCGCGATCATGATCGGCGCGCCGTGCGCGTCATCCGCGCAGACGAAGTGCACCTCGTGGCCCAGCATGCGCTGCGCCCGCACCCAGATGTCGGCCTGGATGTACTCCATCATGTGCCCGATGTGGAAGGGCGCATTGGCGTAGGGCAGGGCGGTGGTGACGAAGAGCTTGCGGGTCATCGGGGGCCAGAGGGGGAACGGCAGAGCGCACGATTCTAGGCCTGCCACCCTCGGGGGCGAGGCCCTGCGCTAGACTGCCCTTCGCCTCTCTTCTTCCCTGTTGCCCACACCCATGCCTGCCACCGAAGCCGCGCTGCTCGACGCGCTGAAATCCGTCATCGACCCCAATACCGGCAAGGACTTCGTGAGCACCAAGCAGCTCAAGAACCTGCAGCTGTCGGGCAACGCGGTGAGCTTCGACGTGGAACTGGGCTACCCGGCGAAGAGCCAGGTCGCGGGCCTCGCGCACGCGCTGACGCTCGCCGCACGTGGCGTGCCCGGCATCGACACGGTGACGCCCAGGATCACCACCAAGGTCGTGGCCCACGCCGTGCAGCGTGGCGTGCAGCTGTTGCCCAACGTCAAGAACATCGTCGCTGTCGCCTCCGGGAAGGGCGGCGTGGGCAAGAGCACCACCGCGGTCAATCTGGCCCTGGCCCTCGCCGCCGAAGGCGCCAGCGTGGGCGTGCTCGATGCCGACATCTACGGCCCCAGCCAGCCGACGATGCTGGGCGTGGAAGGCCGCCCCGACAGCGCCGACGGCAAGACCATGGAGCCGAAGGAAAACCACGGCGTGCAGGTGATGTCGATCGGCTTCCTGGTGGAGCCCGACAACGCGATGATCTGGCGCGGCCCGATGGCCACACAGGCCCTCGACCAGCTGCTGCGCCAGACCAACTGGCGCGACCTCGACTACCTCATCGTCGACATGCCACCCGGCACCGGCGACATCGCCCTCACGCTCGCGCAGCGGGTGCCGCTCACCGGCGCAGTGGTGGTGACCACGCCGCAAGACATCGCGCTCATCGATGCGGTGCGCGGCATCCGCATGTTCGAGAAGGTGGGCGTGCCCATCCTCGGCCTGGTGGAGAACATGGCCATGCACGTGTGCTCCAACTGCGGCCATGTCGAGCACATCTTCGGCGCCGACGGCGGCAAGAAGATGGCGGCTGAACTCAAGATCGACTACCTGGGCGCCATGCCCTTGTCGATGGGCATCCGCCAGCAGGCCGACTCGGGCACGCCGACGGTGGTGGCCGAACCCGAGGGTGAGATCGCCGCGCTCTACAAGTCGATGGCGCGCCAGGTGGCGGTGAAGATCGCGCAGCGCACGAAGGACTTCTCCTCCAAGTTCCCGACCATCACCGTGTCGAAGAACACCTGAGGCCGTTCAGGGAACGAAGGGCTCGAAGAGCGGCGGCATCCTGATCTCGATGCCGTCTTGCCGGCCCCGCCGCTGCAGGTCGGCCATCACCGCCTCGAAGTCGTCGATCAGGTAGGGTGTGGCCTGAAGCGGGCGATCGAGCGGCAGGGTGAAGTCGTCCCAATGGATCGGGATCACGCGCCTGGCGCCCGTGGGCTTCACCGTCTCGGCCCAGTAGGCCGCGCGGTAGGCCTCGTCCTTCTTGCCCAGCGTGCCGGTGCCGAGGAATACCGTGTCGGCGCGCACATGGGCCAGCGCCCCCGGCACGATGCCGGCGCTGCCCTGTACGAGGAAGCTGCGGCCCGACGCGTGCGTGACCGCGAGCGACCAGACCTCGCCCTCGCGCCAGCGCAACACATGCGCCGGCAGCGTGAGCGGCTCGGTGATGGGGTCGTTGCCGTGGCCGCTGCTGTAGGGCGTGGGGCTGTGGCGGCTGGCGATGAAGCGCAGGGTGAACTTGCCGAGCTGCAGCGTGTCGCCCGCCTTCACGATGCGCATCTGCGAATCGGCGAGGCCGGAGCCGCGGCCGATCTGCCGCATCGACTCGCCACCCACCAGCAGGGCGCCGGTGCGCTGTGCGACGAGTGGGGCGTCCATCGCGTGGTCGTAATGGGCATGCACCGGGATCACGGCCGCGAGCCGGGTGACGCCGAGCCGGCGCAGGCTCTGGTCGATGACGCTGGCATCGGGCCCGATGCGTCCGAAGAGCGTGCGCAGCGCGGGTGGCCGCGAGAAGAAGCCATCGGTCATCCACACCGTCTCGCCGTCGTCGAAGACGAGCGTGGTGACACCGGCAAAACGCACGCGCACGCCGCCCGTGGCCTCGGCCGACGCGGGCAGCGTGAGCGACTGGTAGGGCGCGAGTGACGGCCGGCGGTTGAACTGCACCACCACGAAGCTCGCCACCAGCAGCAACGCTGCCAGCAGGGCGACGAGGAGCCGCGTCAGCACGCGGCCGATCACCGGTGCGCAGGGGTGGAGAGGTCGCGCAGCACGGTCGGGCCGGTGCGGCGTTCGATCTCGTCGAGCAGCGGCTTGCCCCAGCCCAGCGCGAACATCGCCTCGCCGGTGACGAACATCGGCCCGACCAGGAGGCCGATCAGGTCGTCGACGAACGCCGGCTTGCGGCCCTCGTAGTAGTGGCCGATGAACTGGATCACCCAGCCGACGACGAAGCTGCCAAGGCCCCAGGCGAGCCATGCGGCGGTGCTGCCCGGCGCCAGGCTGTGCGCGAGCAGGATGAGGATGCCGTTGGTGACGCTCACGCCCGCGCCGAGCGCAAGGTTGCCGCGGGTCAGGTACCACACGGTCGAGGCGACCCAGAACAGCCACGCCGGGGTGACCGGGAAGCCGCCCAGGTTGAAGAGTTCGGGCCGCGAGAGCAGCACGCCGACCGAGAACACGATCAGCGGGATGCCGACGAAATGGGTGGCGATGTTGCGGCGGTCGCGGTGGTACGCGGCGTACTGGACCATCAGCTCGGTGGCGTTGCGCATGGCTGTCTCCATCGGTGTGTTGTGGGGGCGATGCTAGTGCGTTGGAGTGCGGTGCGACTGTCAAAATTCCGACATTCCCATGCGCAGCTCTATCACCACCGCCTCCGAGGCCTTGCAGGCCGCCTTGCGCACCGACGCGTGGTTCGGCGCCTGTGCGCCGAGCCTGCAGGAGGCCCTGCTTCGCCTGGGTCGTGCTGGGCAATTAGCCGCCGGTGAGCGCCTCTTCACGCGCGGAGCCTCGGCCGAGGGGCTCTGCTGTGTGACGGCAGGCGCGCTGCGGGTGGGATCGCTGCAGCCCGACGGCAGCGAGACCCTGCTCGGCTACGTGGAGCCCTACCAGTGGTTCGGCGAGATCTCGCTGCTCGACGGCCTGCCGCGCACCCATGATGCGGTGGCCGACGGCGACACCACGGTGTGGCAGGTGCCCCAGACCGAGCTGCGTGCCTGGCTCGATGCAAATCCCGCCCACTGGCAGGACGTGGCACGCCTTGCCTGCGCCAAGCTGCGCATCGCGTTCACCATGCTGGAAGACATCGCCCACCTGCCGCTGGAGCAGCGCCTGGCCAAGCGCCTGTGGTGGGTGGCGCATGGCAACGGCACGCGGCCCGATGCGCCGCGCCGCCAGCTGCGGCTGCCGCAGGAGCAGCTGGCGCTGATGCTGGGCGTGAGTCGCCAGAGCGCCAACAAGGCGCTGCGCGCGCTCGAAGACAAAGGGGTGCTGAAGCTGCGTTACGGCGCGATCGAGCTGGTGGACGTGGCGACGCTCGCCCGCGCCGCCGGCCTGGCCTGACGCGACTGCAGATTCAGGCCGGGTGGGCCAGGTCGCGCAGGTGCGTGGGGCCGGCGCGACGCTCGATCTCGGCGAGCATCGGCTTGTTCCAGCCCATCGAGAACAAGGCTTCGGCCATGACGAACATCGGCCCGACGAGGAGCCCGAAGATGTCGTCGACGAAGGCCGGCTTGCGGCCCTCGTAGTAGTGCCCGAGGAATTGCATCGCCCAGCCGATGAGGAAGCTGCCCGCGCCCCAGGCCAGCCAGCTCGCGACGCCGCCACCGGCCACGCCGTGGGCCAGGGCCACCAGGGCGCCCATTGCGAGGGTGACCGCCACGCTGAGCGTCAGCGGGCCGCGGCGGCTCAGGTACCACGCTCCGGCGAAGCAGAAGGCCACCCAGGCGGCGGTGACGTCGAGCCGCGGCAACGTGAGGTGCAGGCGCGCCAGCAGCACGCCGATGCCGAAGACGATCAGCGGGATGCCCACAAAATGGGTGACGATGTTGCGCTGGTCGCGGTGGTAATGGGCGTACTGCACCAGAAGGTCCAGCGTGCTGCGATGTGCATTCATGACGGGTCTCCGCAAGGGCGGGCGTTGGATCACATTCTGGAGCGGGCTGCGGCCCGTGTGAACATGGTAGTTACACAGGGACGGATGGTGTCACCAGGATGAAACCGTTGCACGAGGAAGCTGAGCAAAACCGCACCAAGATGAACACATTGAGGCGCTGGGGCGTCGCCACCGTGCGCAGCGCGTTCTGCCTGCCGCCCACGCTGTCGGGCCTGCGCATCGGGCCGGTCGGCCTCGTCGCCTTGACGCTGCTGCTGTTGGCAGGCGGTGTGGCGCTGCAGCGGCTGTACCTGCCGGGCCCGGCGCAGTTCTACTGGGAATCGATGGGCGGCGGATGGTTGGCCACGCTGCTGCTTGTGCTGGCCTGCTGGATGGCCGCCCGCGGTGCCGGCGACGGCGAGGGCGGTGCGGTGGTACTGCTCGCCCTGCTGTGGCTGCAGCAAATGCTGATCTCGTGGCCGCTCTGGGCGGCATACCTCGTGATGCAGCGCTGGGCGCCGGCACGTGACCTTCCCCTCGCGGAAGGTGTTTTGCAGGTCCTGCCCTGGGTGCCGATGGGGTGGGTGGCGCTGGCCGCCGCCGTGCTGCTGGCGCGTCATGCCGGCCACGTGGCGCTGCGGGCCGCCGTGGTCACCGTGGTGGCGGCCGCGGCGCTCACGAGCCTCTACCTGCCTCGCGGTGCGTACTGGTACCCCGACGTCACCGCCGCGGCCGCCGGCGAGGCCGAAGACAAACGCCTGCAGCTCACCCAGGAGGTGCTGGAGGCCCAGTCGGCCAGCGTCGTGTCGACCTTGCAGGCGCTGCAGCCGCAACGTCCCGGGGTGGCCGATGTCTACGCCATCACCTTTGCACCGTATGCGGGCGAAGAGGTGTTCCGCCGCGAGAGCCGGCTCGTCAACGAGCTGATGCAGGAGCGTTTCGACGCCCGCGGCCGCACGCTCTCGCTCATCAACCACGCCGACACCGCCGCCGAGCTGCCCTGGGCCACCGGCCTCAACCTGCGCCGGGCCATCGGGCACATGGCCAGCCTGATGGACCGCGACGAAGACGTGCTCTTCATCCACCTCACGTCGCACGGCGCCCGCAACGGGCAGCTCGCGGCCCAGTTCGAACCGCTCGAGGTCGACGAGATCACGCCCGACAAGCTGCGCGCCTGGCTCGACGAGGCCGGCGTGCGCTGGCGGGTGCTGTCGGTGTCGGCCTGCTACTCGGGCTCGTGGCTGCCCGCGCTCGCCGACCCCGGCACGCTCACGATGACGGCGGCCGACGCCACCCACACCTCCTACGGCTGCGGCCGTGGCTCCGAACTGACCTACTTCGGCCGCGCGATGTATGCCGAGCAGCTGCGCCGCACGCGCTCCTTCGAGCAGGCGCATGCGCAGGCTCGCGAGGTGATCGCCCGGCGTGAAAAGGAGGCCGGCAAGACCGACGGCTATTCCAACCCGCAGATCCAGGTGGGCGAAGCCATTCGCCCGAAGCTTGCCGAGCTGGCAGGCCGGCTGGATGCTGCAGCGCAGTAGGCCGAGCGGCCGCCTCCCTACAATCGAGCCCCTTCCCTCCGACACAACGACAGGCGCGAGACCGGCATGAGCATCAAGAGCGACAAATGGATCCGCCGCATGGCCGAACAGCACGGCATGATCGAGCCCTTCGAGCCCGGCCAGGTGCGCCACTCGGCCGACGGTCACAAGATCGTGAGCTACGGCACCAGCAGCTACGGCTACGACATCCGTTGCGCGCCCGAGTTCAAGGTCTTCACCAACATCTACAGCACGGTGGTCGACCCGAAGAACTTCGATGAAAAAAGCTTCGTCGACATCGAGTCCGACGTCTGCGTGATCCCGCCCAACAGCTTTGCGCTGGCCCGCACCGTCGAGTACTTCCGCATCCCGCGCAACGTGCTGACCATCTGCCTCGGCAAGAGCACCTACGCCCGCTGCGGGATCATCGTCAACGTGACCCCCTTCGAGCCTGAATGGGAAGGCTACGTGACGCTCGAATTCAGCAACACCACGCCGCTGCCCGCCAAGATCTACGCAGGCGAAGGCTGCGCGCAGGTGCTCTTCTTCGAGAGCGACGAGGTCTGCGAGACGAGCTACAAGGACCGCGGCGGCAAGTACCAGGGTCAACGCGGCGTCACCCTGCCAAAAACTTAACGGCACATCATCACGGAGGGCGAACTGGGCAGGGCCTGAGGGCCAATTCCCCCGATTCCCCAGGTCCGTGCAGGGCTATCGTGTGGGCACACGCTGCACATGGAGCCCTCGATGACGACCTTGTCTCCTGCCTTACCCGCCGCCGGCGAGCATCGCCCGGTGGCGCTGATCGAAGACCTGAAGGCGCTCGGCCGCTTCCGCAGCAAGATGGCGCAGCAGGCCCTGAGCGTGAACGTGGCACGCATGATGTACGACAAGCCCTATGCCTTCGACCGCATCGCGCTCGCGCACAGCAGCGCCGATGCCTCGCTGCAACGCCTGGCCCTGCAGCTCTTTGCCCACTACTCGAAGGACGACGCCGCGGCGCACTGAGCGCTGTCGAGACCACAACAGGGGCTGCCGGCAGGCAGCCTTTTTCGTTTTCGTGCCTTCGCTACCATGCCCAGTCGGCCAACACCGGGAGCGCAGCATGAAGTGGCAAGGCAATCGCGAGAGCGACAACGTCGAGGATGCCCGCTCCGGTGGCGGCGGTGGCGGTTTCTCGTTCGGCGGCGGGCGCAGCATCGGCCTGGGCAGCGTGGTGATTGCGGTCATCGCCGGCTGGATCTTCGGCATCAACCCGCTCACGATCCTCGGGCTCATGAGCGGAGGTGGCGGCCCGGCGCCGCAGGTGCAGCAGGCGCCGGCCGGCCGCCCGCCCGCCGACGACCCGATGGCGCGCTTTGTCTCGGTGGTGCTGGCCGACACCGAAGACGTGTGGCGCGAGCAGTTCCAGAAGATGGGTCAGACCTACCGCGACCCCAAGCTGCGCCTCTTCCGCGGCAGCGAGCCCACCGCCTGCGGCATGGGCCAGTCTGCGATGGGACCGTTCTACTGCCCGGGCGACATGAAGGTCTACATCGACCTGAGCTTCTACGAAACCATGCGCACGCGCCTGGGCGCCCCCGGCGACTTCGCGCAGGCCTACGTGATCGCGCACGAGGTCGGCCACCACGTGCAGAACCTGCTCGGCATCAGCGGCAAGGTCGACAGCATGCGCGGGCGCGTGTCCGAAGCGCAGCAGAACGCGCTCTCGGTGCGGCTCGAGCTGCAGGCCGACTGCTTTGCCGGCGTGTGGGCACACCATGCCAACAACGCGCGCCAGATCCTGGAGCAGGGCGACGTGGAAGAAGCGCTCAACGCCGCCTCGCAGATCGGCGACGACGCGCTGCAGCGCAAGTCGCGCGGCACGGTGCAGCCCGAGACCTTCACCCACGGCACCAGCGCGCAGCGCGTCGCCTGGTTCAAGAAAGGCCTGCAAAGCGGCAGCGTGAACCAGTGCAACACCTTCGAGGCGCGCCAGATCTGAATCTGCGAAGGCGGCTCAACGCCCAGGGGGCGGCAGCTCCAGCGTGGCGAGCCAGTCGCAGCGCAACTGGCCGCGCCGGTGCAGCGCGCGGCGCAGGGCCACGTAGAGGCTGGGCATGAGGAAAAGCAAAGCGCAACCGATCGCCATGCCCGGCCACCACAGGATCAGCGCCGCCGGTTCGCCCATCCAGCCGAACACCCAGGCGGTCAGCACGCCGTCCCAGGCGTGGTATTCGAGCGGGTTCTCGGGCTTGTGGGCCACTTGCCAGAGCTTGATGGCCTGAAGCTGCTGCAAGGTCATGTGACTCTCCCGGCGAGGGAACGAGCCACCAGCGTAGAACCATCCGCGCCGCCTGAAAACCCCCGAAATCGCATGCCCCTCAGGGCTGCTCAGACCAGCGCCCTCAGGCCAGCAAGGCGAGCTGCGCCGACAGCGTTTTTTCGCCAAAGAGCCACTGCCCCGGCAGCAGCCGCATGCCCTGTTCGCTGGGCCATACCAGCGCCGGCACGCCGTGCATGCCCACCGCCTTCATCACTTTTTTGGCACGTGCCACGCGCTTGTCGGTGAGGCCGGGCAGCGAGGGGTGCTCAAGGCGCCGCTCCCAGGTCTCGGCGTCGTCGCCGAGAGACGAAGCCAGCGCCTGGGCGATGACGCTGCGGTCGCTGATGTCGCGGCCGGCGACGAAGCGCTCGCGCTGCAGCGCATGCAGGGCGTCGAGTTCGCGGTGCACGTTCCACAGCGAGACGGCCGTCAGCGCCTCGGTCGCGGCGGTGCTGTCGAAGGGCAGCTCGGGGTTGGCGAGCACCTTGCGTTTGTAGAGATCGCTGAAGCGCTGCCCGCTCATGGCGGCGATGCGGGCGTCGGCCTGTTCGATGTGGCGAGCCATCTCGGCGTCGAGCGTCTTGCCGGGCGCGGCGAAGAGGCCGCTCGGCACCGGCTCGACGATGCACCCCCGAGATCCGCCAGACCGTGGATGGCCGGCATGGCGCCGTAGCACCAGCCGCACAGCGGGTCGTAGAGGTAGATCAGGTGGTCGATGGCCATTCGCGTGAGTATGCGACAGCCTCCGGCGCCCCGACGCCGCGCCGCCGATGGCCGGCAGTATCGTGACGCCCGGCGGCAGCCCGCCGCGGCCAAAGGGGCGCGGCCGCGACGTTCCCCACTCCGGGTCGTGCTTCAGTACGCGGCAGTGAACCGGCGCTGCACGTGCCGGGGCGTCTCGATCTCGTCGACGATGGCCACGGCCAGGTCGGCCACCGAGATGCCGGCCGGGGCGCCGCTGGCGTCGAACAGCACCTCGTCGCCACCGATGCGAAAAGCCCCGCGCCGCTCGCCAGGGGCGAGCATCACGGCCGGCGAGACGAAGGTCCAGTCGAGCGACGTTTCCTGGCGCACCACGTTGAGCGCCTCGCGGGCCGCGAGCGCGCCCTGCTTCCACTCGGCGGGGAACTCGGGGGTGTCGACCAGCTGCACGCCCGGCGCGACGTAGAGGCTGCCGGCGCCACCGACGAGCAGCACGCGCTTGACACCGCTGCGCTTCACGCCGTCGAGGATGGCGCGGGTGCCTTGCAGGAAGAGGTCGTGGATCCGCGGCTCCTGCCAGCCGGGGTTGTAGGCGCTGACCACCGCATCGGCGCCTTCCACCGCGTGGGCGACCTCGGCGCTCTGCAGCGCGTCGGCCTTCACCACGGTGAGGCCTTGCCGTGCGGCCAGCTTGTCCGGGTTGCGGGCCAGGGCGGTGACCTGGTGGCCGCGGCGCAGCAGCTCTTCCAGCAGGGCGGTGCCGACGAACCCGGTGGCTCCGATGAGGGCGATCTTCATGTGGGTTTCTCCATCACGTTGCGAATGATCGTGACGATATGGGCTTCACAATCGGCCGTGAAGTCGCTTAAATCCAAGAACTTCTTTAAGCCCAACTTCACAATGGACGATCTCCGGCGCATGGCCGTCTTTGCCGCGGTGGTGCAGCACGGCTCCATGAGCGCGGCCGCCCGGGCGCTGCGCATGAGCACCTCGGCGGTGAGTCAGCAGGTGCGGCTGCTGGAGCAGGGCAGCGGCGTGACGCTGCTGCACCGCTCCACCCGCAAGCTCGCGCTGACCGACACCGGCGCACGCTTTGCCGAGCACTGCCACACGATGGTGAGCGCCGCGGCGCAGGCCCAGGCGCAACTCGCGCTGGCGCACGACGCGCCGAGCGGCGAGCTGCGCATGTCGGCGCCGGTCGGTTTTGCGCGGCACATCGCGCCCGCCCTCGCGCCGCTGCTGGCCGATCACCCGTCGATGACGCTGCGCCTGCTGGTCGACGATGCGCTGATCAACCTCGTCGATGCCCGCATCGACCTCGCCTTGCGCGCCGGCCGCCTGCCCGATTCGACCTGGGTCGCGCAGCGCCTGTGCGATTTCGAGTGGGTGCTGTGCGCCTCGCCCGACTACCTGCGGCGGCGCGGCGAACCGGCGACGCCCTCCGAGCTGGCACAGCACCAGTGGCTGGTCGGCTCACGCGACGGCTCGGCCCTGCAGGTCGAGCTGACGGGCCCCGAGGGTGAGCGGGAGACGCTGCGGGTCGAAGCCCGCATCGCGAGCAACAACCAGCTGAGCCTGGAGCAGATGTGCGCGGCCGGGCTCGGCGTGGGCATGCTCACCCATCCCGACGTGCACGAGCACCTGCAGTCGGCTCGCCTCAGGCGCGTTCTGCCGCAGTGGCGGCTGCCCGCCGGCCCGGTGTGGGCCGTCACGCCGCAGCGCGACACCCAGCCGGCCAAGGTGCGCCATGCGATCGCGGCGCTGCGTGCGCACTTCGCCGCGATGCCCGGCACCCGAAGCTGAAGGCTCAGTGCGGCACGGTGCTGGGGATGAGGATGCGCCGGTCGACGTTGCGGATGTCGGTGTGGCCGCAGAAGGCCATGCTGATGTCGAGTTCCTTCTGGATGATCTCCAGGCACTTGGTGACACCCGCTTCCCCCATGGCGCCCAGGCCATAGAGGAATGAGCGCCCGATCAGCGTGCCGCGGGCCCCGAGCGCCACCGCCTTGAGCACGTCCTGCCCGGAGCGGATGCCGCCGTCCATCCACACCTCGATCTTCGACCCCACCTCGCGGGCGATCTCGGGCAGTGCGGCGATGGATGAAGGCGCCCCGTCGAGCTGGCGACCGCCGTGGTTGGAGACGATCAACGCATCGGCGCCGCTGCCGGCGGCGTAGCGTGCGTCTTCGACGTCCATGATGCCCTTCAGGATGAGCTTGCCGCCCCAGCGCTTCTTGATCCACTCGACGTCGTTCCAGTCGAGCTTGGGGTCGAACTGCTCGCGCGTCCAGGTGCTGAGCGAGGTGACGTCGCTCACGCCCTTGGCGTGGCCGATCAGGTTGCCGAAGCTGTGGCGCTTGGTCGCCAGCATGCCCCAGCACCAGCGCGGCTTGGTCATCAGGTTGAGGATGTTGGCGATCGTCGGCTTGGGCGGCGCGGTGAGGCCGTTCTTGATGTCCTTGTGGCGCTGGCCGAGCACCTGCAGGTCGAGCGTGAGCATCAGCGCGGAGACGCCTGCGGCCTTGGCGCGATCCATCAGGCGCTCCATGAAGTCGCGGTCGCGCATCCAGTAGAGCTGGAACCAGAACGGCGACTTGGTGTGCGCACGGATGTCTTCGATCGAGCAGATGCTCATCGTCGACAGCGTGAACGGGATGCCGAACTTTTCAGCCGCCTTCGCCGCCAGGATCTCGCCGTCGGCGTGCTGCATGCCGGTGAGGCCGGTGGGTGCGATGGCCACCGGCATCAGGGCCGGCGTGCCGGCCATGGTGGTGCGCAGCGTGCGGCCTTCCATGTTCACCGCGACGCGTTGTCGCAGCAGGATCTTCTGGAAGTCGGCTTCGTTGGCGCGGTAGGTGCCTTCGGTCCACGAGCCGGAGTCGGCGTAGTCGTAGAACATGCGCGGCACGCGCCGCTGGGCGAGGAGGCGCAGGTCCTCGATGCAGGTGATGGGCGTCATAGCCCGCGAGCTTATCCCCTGCGGCGGCGCGGAACGAAATTCAGCTGCGTACTCGTTTTCACCGGCGTTGCGCTCACCTGCACCGGCACGGCGGCCTGGTCCTGCAGCTGGTCGGGGTGCCAGAGCGTGATCTGCGCGCTGCCGTCGGGCACGCCGTCGATCGTGACCACGCCGTTGGCGTCGGTCTTGCCGGCCCAGGGGGTGTCGGCGACGTAGACCTGGCCACGCATCGAGCCGTGGATGTGGCAGCCGAGGCCGATGGGGCCGGCGGCGTCCATCTTGAGGTCGGCGCTGGAGACGCCCGACTTTTTCTTGGCCGGGCCGCTCGGGTAGGCATCGGTGCCGCCCTTGGCCTCGGCCACCGGGTCGGCGTCGAGCCGCAGCTCGAAGATCTTGGCCGGTGCGATGGCGCCCAGCGGGCCGCTCGGGGTGGAGCGCACGTGGTGGTCGTAGGCGTCCTTGTTGACGAAGCGCAGCGTCGTGCCGACCGGCACCACGGTGAGGAAGGGGATGAAGCGCGAGCCCTCCTGCGTGATGAGCACCGGCTTGGCGGCGGGTGTCACCGCGCCTTTGGTCGACGCCTGCACGAGCACCACGACGTCGGGCGCGGGCTTGCCGTCCTTGTCGGTGACGGTGAGTTGCACGGTGCCGGCGTGGGCCGCGGTGGTGGTGACCATGGCCGCGAAGGCAAGCCGGGCAAGAAGGTGGCGGGTCATCGTGGTGTCTCCCTCAGGGGTGGTTCAAGGTGTGTTGATGATGTCGCGGTGCATCGGCGCGAGCCGCGCCAGCAGCCTGTTCTGTGTGGAGAACGCGATGCCTTGCGCGCTCATGCTGTCTTGCAGCACCTCGACCAGCGCGTTGAAGTCGCGCTTGGTGATGTCCATGCCGGCGTGGGCCTTCTTCATGTCGGGGCCCTTGAGCTTGCAGGGGCCGCCCGAGACTTCGCAGAACTGCGCCACGAGCTGTGCCTTCACGTGCTTGTGGTCGACGTCCTTGAAGAACGGGTTCATGCGCTTGTCGGCGAGCAGCCGTGTCATGAAGTCGTCCATCAGCGTGGTGAGGCCGGGCTGGCCGCCGAGCTGCTGGTAGAGCGAATCGTCGGCTTGCGCATGCGCCGTGCCGCTGAGGGCCATGAGGATGGCAACAAGCGTGGCGAGGGTGCGGAGCAGGTGTTTCATCGGGGGCTCCTCTGGATCAGAACGCGACCTGCGCCGAGACATACGCGCCGGTCTGCCGCTTGTTGACCACGCCCGGCACGATCTTGCCGGCGTCGACATACGCGAGCGTGAGCGAGAAATGCTTGCTCGGTGCCCAGGCGACGAAGACGTCGGCCCAGTCGTCTTCGTCGAGCGCACCGGCACCGAGCGCGGTGTTGTCGCGGAAGTTGTCGGGCTTGGCGCGGTACTCGGCGCCGATGGCGAGATCGCGTCGCAGCAGCCAGGCGAGCGACACCTCCGGCTGCACGCGGTAGCTGCTGTGGCCGGTGGCGCCGAAACCGAGCAGGCCGTTCTGGTTGGCCTTGGTCGCGCGCAGCGTGCCGTTGACGAGGATGCCCGGGGCGAGGAAGAGCTTGGTCGCGCTCACGTAGAGGTCGGTGCCGCTGTCCTTGGCGCCGAAGGCGCTGAGCGTGGACTGCAGCCCGCCGGCGTCCGAGGTCTTGTGCTGCGCACCGATGGCGACTTGCGGCGCCCAGGTGTCGCTGTCGAGCACCGCGTCGCCGAACACACGCAGCTTGACGCCGACGATGTCCTGCTTGAGCTTGAGCCCCGGCAGCCCGAGGGCATCGCCGACGGGGCCGGTGTCGAAGCTCTGCCGTGCCAGCGAAAGCTCGATGCGGTCGCCGTAGGCCACGGCCGCGCCGTAGGCGGTGACGCTGAAGTCCTGTGTCTTGACGTGGGTGGCGAAGGCCGAGCCGCCAAATTCACCCGCCGTGCCGTAGCCGCCGGTCACGGCCCATGGCGTGAGGCCGCCACCGGCCGCGCCCTCGATGTTGCTGACGCCGCCGGTCAGCAGCAGCTTGCCGCCGAAAGCCAGGGCCGACGGGCTGGCACAGGCCAGGGCGAGCGCGCCCGCAAAGGCAAGGCGATGGTGTCTTGGCATACGGGCTGTTCTCCTCATCTCCAGACTCATCTACGCAGCCGGGTCGTTGTTGGATGCATCGAAGCTGGCATCGGAAGTGGCATCGAACAGCGGCAGCGGCGCATGGTAAGCGGGCACTGGCTCTTGTGCCATCGTGGGTTCACCGGCACGTGGATCGAGCAGCTCCGCGAGCTTGGCCAGGTTGCCCGCGCGCACCCCGAGAAGGCGCAGGCGGCGCGACAGGTCGACCCGCTTCAGGCAC
This sequence comes from Rhizobacter sp. J219, assembly GCF_024700055.1. Classification (GTDB taxonomy): domain Bacteria; phylum Pseudomonadota; class Gammaproteobacteria; order Burkholderiales; family Burkholderiaceae_C; genus Rhizobacter. The sequence continues at coordinate 2,467,368 of NZ_JAJOND010000001.1, read as the reverse complement.
TCGCCTGCCGCGCGGCGGATGGTCTTCGCGTCCATCGTGTGGGCCGGGAGCGTGAGGTCGCGTGTGACGATCTTGAAGTCGTCGAAGCGCAGCTTGATGCCGATGGTCTTGGCGGCATAGCCTTTGCGCGACAAGTCGTCGGCCAGCTCCACGCACAGCTCGGTGAAGAGGGGCGTGAGCACGTGCCGGTCGCGCACCGCGTGCAGGTCGCGCTCGAAGGTGGTCTCGCGGCTCATCGACACCGGCTCGCTGTGAGTGACCACCGGCCGCTCGTCGATGCCGTGCGAGGCCCGGTGCAGCCAGGCGCCGTAGCTCTTGCCGAAATGCTCGATGAGGTAGAGCGGGTCGCGCGCCGCGATGTCGCCGACGGTGTGCATGCCGTGCGCTGCGAGCTTCTCGCTGGCCTTTGGGCCGATGCCGTTGACCTTGCGCGCGGCGAGCGGCCACACGCGGGCGGGGATCTCGTCTTCGCGCAGCAGCGTGAGGCCGTCGGGCTTGTCGAACTCGGAGCAGAGTTTCGAGAGCAGCTTGTTGGGCGTGATGCCCACCGAGCAGGTGAGGCCGCCGGTGGCTTCGCGCACCGCGTCTTTCAGCTGCTGGCCGATGGCGCGGCCGCCGTCGTCGTGCACGCCGGGCAGGTCGGAGAGGTCGATGTAGATCTCGTCGATGCCGCGGTCTTCCACCAGCGGCGCGATGCGGCGCACCGCGGCCTTGAAGAGCCGCGAGTACTTGCGGTACTCGTCGAAGTCGACCGGCAGCAGCACCGCATCGGGTGCGAGCTTGGCGGCCTTCATCGTGGGCATGGCGGAGAAGACACCGAGCTTGCGTGCTTCATAGGTGCTGGTCGTGAGCACGCCACGGCCGGTGTAGTGGCGCAGCAGCGAGAACTCGCGCGTGCCGTCGTCGCGCAGCACCGGCTGGTGCCGGCGCCCGCCGCCGATCACCACCGGCAGGCCCTTCAGTTCGGGGTAGCGCAGCAGCTCCACGGAGGCGTAGAACGCATCCATGTCGAGGTGGGCGATCAGGCGGGGCACGACTGTATTTTCATCCAGTTATTCGGGCTCGGCCAGCCCACTACCATCGCCCGATGACCTACACCGCCCAGTGCCTTTGCGGAGGCATCCGATTCCGCATCGACGGCGAGCTGGCGCCGATCCAGATCTGCCATTGCGCGCAATGCCGCCGGGCCCAGGGCAGCGCCTTCGCGGCCAACATCCCGGTCGCCGAATCGGCGGTGGTGTTCGAGGCGGGGCGTGAGCTGATGAGCGAGTTCGAGTCGACACCGGGCAAGAAGCGCGTCTTCTGCCGCCGCTGCGGCTCGCCGCTTTACAGCCGCCGCGACAGCCTGCCCGGCGTGCTGCGCCTCCGCGCCGGCCTGATCGACGAGCCGCTGCCGGCGCGCCCGGGCTTCCACGCCTACGTGGCGAGCAAGGCCAGCTGGTACGAGATCCACGACGGCGTGCCGCAGCACGCCGAGGGCTACGTCCCGCCCGCTGCCTGACCATGCTCGACTTCGAAGCCCCACCCATCGAGTCGGCGCAGATGCGCCGAGCCGGCCGCGAGCTGCTGTCGCTCGCGCTGATGGACACGCGCAACCACAGCCTGCGCTGGATGAGCGCGATCGAGGCGGCGCTGCCCGGCTTCGAGGTGCCCGAGGGCCAGCGTGAAGGCCTGAGCCCGCCGCTGTGGTCGCTCGGCCATCTGGCGTGGTACCAGGAGCACTGGATCTCGTGCAACGTGCAGCGCCAGCGCGGCGCCCAGGCCGACCCGGGCTCGCTGCGCCTGGCCTCGATCGAGGCCGGCTCCGACCGCCTCTTCGACCCCACGCTGGTCACGCCCGAGGCACGCTGGTTGTTGCCGCTGCGCGATCCGCAGTTCATCCGCCAGTACCTCGCCGACACGCTGGAGACCACGCTCGAGCTGCTCGACCACGCGAACGAAGACGACGACGCGCTCTACTTCTTCCGCCTCGCGCTCTTTCATGAAGATGCGCGGCTGGAGTCGTTTGCCGAGATGGCGCAGGCGCTCGGCTTCGATGCCGGGCTCACGCCGGTGCTGGGCACGCTGGCGTCGCGGGCGCCCTTGCTGTTTCCGGCGACACGCTGGCTGCTGGGTTCGCCGCCCGGCGGGTTTGCCTTCGACAACGAACGACCGGCGCACGAGCACAGCGTGCCCGAGTTCGAGATCGACGCGCAGGCGGTCACCTGGGGCCAGTACTGCGAGTTCGTCGAAGACGGCGGGTACGACGACGAGCGCCATTGGTCGCCCGAAGGGTGGGCGTGGGTGCAGCGCGAAGGCCGGCGCACGCCGCGCCACGTCGACCAGATGCGCCAGAGCGTGCTGATGCAGCGCTTCGGCAAGATGACGCGGGTGCCGATGTCGCAGCCGGCCATGCACGTCAGCTGGTACGAGGCCGATGCGTGGTGCCGCTGGGCCGGCCGGCGCCTGCCGACCGAGCTGGAATGGGAAGTCGCCGCGCAGCAGGGCCAGTCGCGCGGCGTGCGCTACGGCCAGGTGTGGGAGTGGACGGCCGGCAGCTTCCGTCCCTACCCGGGCTTCGTGCCGGGGCCGGAGGCGCAGTACTCGCAGGCTGCGTTCGGCTCGCACAAGGTGCTGCGTGGCGGCTCGTTCGCCACCCAGGAGCGCCTGCGCAACGTGAAGCACCGCCGCTTCCTGCTGCCGCAGCGCGACGACGCGTTCAGCGGCTTTCGCAGCGTGTCGCTGTAGGGCCGTGCCCGCGGGGGCAGCAGGCTTTCCGCCCCTCGTCGGAAGTGTCTTTCGATGCCCCCGGGTAAACCACGACCCACCCCATACGCCGCTACTACCTGCACCGCCGCCAGCTCCCAAAAATCGTGGCTCCCCCCAAGACGGAGACCACGAGATGAGCAAGATCCTGATGTTGTGCGGCGACTTCGGTGAGGACTACGAGGTTATGGTGCCCTTCCAGGCCCTGCAGGCCGTGGGCCACACCGTGCATGCCGTTGCGCCCGACAAGAAAAGCGGCGACTACGTGATGACGGCCATCCACGACTTCGAGGGCCAGCAGACCTACAGCGAGAAGCCCGGCCATCGCTTCACGCTCAACGCGACCTTTGCCGAGATCGACCCTGCCAAGTACGACGCGCTGGTCGTGCCCGGCGGGCGTGCTCCCGAGTACCTGAGGCTGAACTCGCGAGTGGTCGAGATCACGCGGCACTTCCTGTCGGCCGACAAGCCGGTGGCAGCCATCTGCCATGGCGCGCAACTGCTCGCGGCCACCGGCCTCATCAAGGGCCGCAAGGTGAGCGCCTATCCGGCGTGCCAGATCGAGGTGGAGCTGGCGGGTGCCGAGTACATGGGCATCGCGATCGACGGCGCCGTGACCGATGGCAAGCTGGTGACCGCGCCGGCCTGGCCCGCACACCCGGCGTGGATCGGCCAGTTCCTCGCGGTGCTGGGCACGCGCATCGCTTTGTAGGCATCTCAACCGCGTAGGCATCACAGTCTGTAGCATCGACGCGCGCCACCCCGAATGGAACCTCGCCATGTGCAAGATCTTCATCAGTGCCGACCCCGCCAGCTACGAGAGCCGCACGCGCTCCGTGCGGCTGCATGGCGTGGTCACGAGCCTCAGGCTCGAGAACCTGCACTGGGCGGTGCTGGAAGAGATCGCCGGGCGAGATGGCATGACGGTCGCACAGCTCATCGAGAAGCTGTACGACGAGCTGGTGGCCGACCGCGGCGCGGTGGGCAATTTCTCGTCGTTCCTGCGGGTGTGCGCGCTGCGCTACGAGAACCTGATCGCGCAGGGGCTCATCCCGCGGGACGCGGCCATCCCCATCCGCTCGCTCGATGCCGACCGTGTGCTCCACGGCCTGCAGCGCGTGCCGCAGGCGGCGCTTCCGCGCGAGAGCCGGCCGCACAAGCGGGCGCTGAACTAGGGCCTGTTAACACTAAAAGGGCAGCCGCGTTCAGGGGCAGCGCACGCCGGCGCCGTTGTACATGGCGAGCAGGCGCTGGCCGATCAGGTCGGCCAGGGTGTGCACGGCGCGGCGGTGGGCGGCAGCCAGCGCTTGCGCGTCACCGTTCACGGCCTCGCGCACGCTGCTGCGGCAGACGAGCGGCGTGCTGCCCTTGGCGGGCGCGGTGGCCGTCCACACCGCTTCGATCCACACCTCGCGTGCGGCCATCGACTCGAAGCGCTGCACGTCGAGCTTGAGCCGCACGAATTCGGCGCTGGGCGCCGAGCGAACGTCGACCGCACCGTAGCGCTTGGCGAGCCGGTCGAAGAGCGCAGCGCGCAGCTCGTCGCGCAGCGGGGCTACCCACTGCTCCTGCTCCAGGATGCGCAGGCTGTCGTCGGGCAGGCGCACCACCCACTGCTGCTGGTCGACGGCGGCGGGCACCTGCACCGGGCCAATGTCGAGCGGCAGCGGCACGGTGCTGACCGCCTCGACGGCCACGGGCTGCGCCGAGAGCAGGCTGTGAAAGCGCGGCGCGGGCGTCGAGGAACAGCCGGCGAGCACTGCAAGGGAGAGGGCAAGCGCAGGAAGCTTCATCGTTCAGCGTCGTTCCGGTGACGAGGGAATCTTCGCGTCGTCGGGCTTGCCGCGCAGCAGCGATTCCGGGTGGCGTTGCAGGTAGTCGGTCAGCACGCGCAGCGATTGCGCGGCGCGCTGCAGGTCGTGCAGGGTCTGCTCGGCGTTGCGCTGGATCGGCGCGCTCGGGTCGAGCAGGCTGCGGTCAGCGCGTTGCAATGTCTCCTGCACTGACTGCAGCGTGCGCCGCACCTCGGCGAGCGAGGCCTGCGCGTCGGGGCGCAGCTGCTCGATCGCCAGGCGCGCCTGCGACAGCGTGTCGTTGAGGTTGCGGCCGATCTCGTCGAACGGCACCTTGTTGACCTTGGCCACGATCTCGGCGATCTGCGGCTGCACGTCCGACAGCGTGCCCGGCACCGTGGGAATGGCCGGGATGGCGGTGGAGGTGTCGAGACTCGGCCTTGCTCACCTTGCCGGGGAAGTCGAGCGCCACGTACATCTGCCCGGTCAGCAGGTTGCCGGTGCGCGCCTGCGCGCGCAGGCCGTTCTGCACCAGTCGCTGCAACAGGGTGGTGTCGCGTCGCTTGTCGTCGTCGCCTTCCTGGCGCATCGAATCGCGCACGGCGCCGAGGCGGGTCGGGTAGATCTCGGCTTCCACTTCTACAGGGAAGCGCTTGCGCTTGCCGTCGTAGTCGAGCCGGATCGCCTTGATGGCGCCGATCTCGATGCCGAGGAAGTCGACCGGGGCGTCGATGTCGAGCCCGCGCACCGATTGGTCGAACACCATGCGCACGCGCAGCGGCGGGCCGTCGGGCGGTGCGAGCGCGGCCTTGCGGTCGGGGAAGAGCTTGAATCGGCTGCCGTCGGACGCCTGCGGCAGCCCCTGCGTGCCCTGCGGCCGCTCGAACGAGATGCCGCCCGAGATGACGGAGGCGAGCGTCTGCGTGTCGACCTTCAGGCCACTGCTGTTGAGCGAGACCTCGACGCCGCTCGCGTTCCAGAAGCGTGTCTGCGGGTTGACGAGCTTGTCGTACGGCGCCTCGATGAAGATCTGCACCCACAGCTCGTCGACCAGCGGGTCAAGGTTGTAGCCCACCACGCGGCCGACCCGGTTGCGCTTGTAGAGGATGGGCGAGCCGACGTCGAGCGAGCCCAGGTCTTCGGTGCGCAGCACGAAGCCGCGACCCGGCTCGCCGCGCAGCACGAAGGGCGGGTTCTCGAGGCCGGTGAAGTGGCGCTTCTGCTTGGTCGATTCGCCGGCGTCGACGCCGATGTAGGCGCCGGAGAAGAGTGTCTCGATGCCACTCACGCCGGCGGTGTCGATGCGCGGGCGCACGACCCAGAAGCGGGTGTCTTCGACGGCGATGTTGGAGACCGAGCGGTCGAGCCGCACGGTGGCCTGCACGTGGTCGCGCTTTTCGCTCAGCGTGACGGCTTCCACGCGGCCGACCACCACTTCCTTGTAGCGCACCTCGGTCTTGCCAGGGCGCAGGCCGTTGGCGGAATGGAAGTCGATCGTGACTTGCGGGCCGGTCGACAGCACGGCGCGGATCAGGAGCGCCACTCCCACCGCGAGCGCGACGATGGGCACCAGCCACACGAGCGAGGGCCCGTGCCACTTGCGGGTGACCGGCGTGGGCGGGGTGGTGGGCGGCGGGGCGGAGCCGGGGGTGTCGTCGCTCATGGGTGGCGTTGGGGGGCTTCTTCTTCGGGCCAGATCAATCGGGGGTCGAAACTGCCGGCGGCGAGCATCGTGAGCACCACCACCGCACCAAAGGCCAGCAAGCCCGGCTCGGGCATCACGCCGCCGAGCGGGCCGAAGCGGATGGTGCCGACCAGCAGCACGACGACGAAGACGTCGAGCATCGACCAGTGCCCCACTGCATCGATCATGCGGTAGAGCTGCGCACGCTCGACCTGCTTCCAGCGCGAGCGCCGCTGCGCGGTGATGACGAGCACGAGCAACGCGCCGATCTTGAGCATGGGCACCGCGATGCTCGCGATGAAGACGATCAGCGCCAGCAGCCAATCGCCGCCGGTGCGCAGCTCCTCGATGCCACCGAGGATGGTGTGCAGCGTCTCGCCCTGGAAGACGTTGCTCGTCGACATGATGGGCAGCAGGTTGGCTGGGATGTAGAGGATGGTGGCCGCGATCAGGTAGGCCCAGGTGCGCTGCAGGCTGCGCGGGCGGCGGTGGTGCAGCGGCGTGGCGCAGCGGGGGCATGGCAGCGGCGTGCTGTCGGCGATGGGGTGCAGCAGCTGCGAGACGCGGCCGCAGGTTGGGCAGCCGTACAGCCTCAGCTGCGCTCCGGTTTGCAACGACGAGGCCTCGCTCATGCGTTGCCCCCGATCTCGCTGCTGCGCTTCCACAGGTTGTGTGTGCCGGCCGCGGTGATGGCGGTGATCAGCAGCGTGACCGCGCCGTAGGCGAAGAGCCCGATGCCCGGCGTGGCGCTGGTGAGCGATGCGCAGCGCACCACGGCAACCAGCGTGCCCAGCATGAACACCTCGGCCATGCCCCAGCGCGTGACGAAGGCCAGCATGTGCATCGCCGGCACGAAGCCGCGCGGCACGATGCCACGCACCAGCGAGCCCAGCAGGTAGAGCCGCAGGATGGTGAAGACGAGTGGGAACACGAGCGCGGTGGCGGCGGTGAGCACCGCCACGAAGGGCTGGCCTGCGTTCCATGTCGCTTCGATCGCCTGCGGCAAGGTGGCCTGGCTGACCACGCCCTGGAAGTCAAGCGTGACGATGGGCGCGCTGTTGCCGATGATGATGAGCAGCAGCGAGGCGATGGCGAACGCCAGCAGCTTCTCGGTGCCGATCACATGGCCGCGGCCCAGCAGGGCGTTGCAGCGGCGGCAGCGCGCCACCGTGCCGCGGGCGAGGGTGATGCGCTCGTGCACCGCATCGCATTCGTTGCAGACCACCAGGTCGTGCCGCGCGGCGAGGGCCGCCGCGGTGACGGTGGCGCGAGCGGCCGCCGGCGCGAAGGGCGCGTGGGCGTGGGCGCTCGGCACGGGGTCGGTCATCGGGCGATCTTAGCCGTGCCTCTTGCCACGACACCGCCGCGCCGGACGATCACCCCGCGGTCTCTGCGGCTGCGGCGCGCAGCTTGCGATAGATGGTGTTGCGGGCCACACCCAGTTGCCGCGCGGCACGCGAGATGTTGCCGCCGGCCGCATCGACCGCCTGGCGGATGGCGGCCATTTCCTGCGCGTGCAGCGTGGTCGGGGTGGGGTGCGGGGCAGGGCTGGACACCGGCTCTGCGGTCACGACCCGCGCCTCGGGCATGGGGCTGACCGGCTCGACAGCCGCCGGCTCGCGCGGCACCGCCACGCCGGTCGCGAGCGACACGCTCGGCCACAGCGTGGGCCAGTTGAAAAGCGCGCGGGCATAGACCGGGGTGCCGGCCATGTCGCCGTGCTGCACCATCAGCGGCATGGGCTCGTCGGCCCGTTGGCGGCAGTGGTCGGCGATGGCCGCCACACGCGTGCCGAAGACGGCTTCCAGCCCCAGCCGGCGTAGCGCCGGCATGTTGAGCTTCAGGTGCTCGAGCGCCGCGCGGTTGGCGCCGAGGATGCTGCCGTCGGGGGCCAGCGCGATCATCGCCTCGCGCATGGTGCCGAGCATGCGCGGCTGCGGATGGAAATGCAGCCGCAGGCCGTGGCGGAACTTGTCGCCGAACCACTGGTTCTCGATCATGCGCGCCGACATCGTCACCATCGCCAGCGTGTGCGGGTGGTACGACGAATGATGGCCGCTCACGTCCAGCACGCCGATCATCTGGCCGCTGTGGTCGAAGATGGGCGAGGCCGAGCAGGTGAGAAAACGATTCGCCGCGAGGAAGTGTTCGTTGCCGTGCACGAGCGTCGGCGCTTCGGTAAAGAGCGCGGTGCCCACTGCGTTGGTGCCCTTCGAGGCTTCCGACCAGTTCACGCCCGGCGCGAGCGCGATCTGCTGCAGGCGCTCCAGGAAGCCGTCGTCGCCGACGGCCTGCAGGATGCTCCCTTCGGTGTCGGTCAGCGCGACGATGCTCTTGGTGGAGACGATCTGCTCGAAGAGCATCTCCATCACCGGCGTGGCGTGTTCGAGCAGGCGCTGGTGGGGCTCGCGCATCACGCGGGCGCCGTAGGCCGTGAGCGGGTTCAGCTCGGGCACGGCGTCCTCGGTCAGCCCGAGGGCCCGGCAGCGCGCATGCGACTGCTGGATGGCGTGGACGTGATCGGGCCCGTGGGCGAGCTCGAAGGTTCTTGCACCTGGCGCAAGCGTTGCCGCGGCGTGACGGTCCATGGGGTCTCCTCAGCGAGACCGGTGCGTGCCTGGTGGGTGGGCGCCGGCTCGGGCGGGCCCATTCTGCGCCAGATCGGCGCGCCGTCTGTCACGCAGGGGAAAGGGGCTCTACGGGTGGACCCTAGGCGTTGCTGGTCGCGCGCACTTCGGCCAGGCTGGTCACGCCTTGCAGCACCTTCTCGATGCCGTCTTGGCGCAGCGTGCGCATGCCCTCCAGCATCGCGGTGCGTTGCAGCTCCTCGGCGCGCGAGCCGGTCTGCACCAGGCGGCGCAGCTCGCGCGAGACGACCATCAACTCGTGCAGGCCGGCGCGGCCCTTGTAGCCGGTGTGGCCGCAGTGTTCGCAGCCTGGGCTGTGAAAGTGCACCAGCTGACCGTTGCGGCCGAAACGCGCGGTCCAGTCGGCCAGGAGCGACTTGCGGTTGAGCGTGTCGTGGTCGGGCGGGCAGACGTGCAGGTAGTCGTCGAGCAGCTCGTTCACCTCGTTGTCGCCCAGCGGGCGCGAGACGCGGCAGTGGTTGCAGAGCTTGCGCACCAGGCGCTGGGCCAGCACGCCGAGCAGCGAGTCGGCGAAGTTGAACGGGTCGAGGCCCATGTCCAGAAGCCGTGTCACGGTCTCGGGGGCGCTGTTGGTGTGCAGCGTGCTCAGCACCAGGTGGCCGGTGAGCGAGGCCTCGATGGCCATCTGCGCCGTCTCTTCGTCGCGCATTTCGCCGACCATGATCACGTCGGGGTCGGCACGCAGGAAGGCGCGCAGGGCCTTGGCAAACGTCCAGTCGATCTTCGGGTTCACCTGCACCTGGCGCAGGCCGGGCTGGGTGATTTCGACCGGGTCCTCGGCGGTCCAGATCTTGCGCTCGGGCACGTTGATGTGGCTGAGCGCCGAGTGCAGCGTGGTCGTCTTGCCCGAGCCGGTGGGGCCCACGCACAGCACCATGCCGTAGGGGCGCTCCATCACGTCTTTCAGCTGCTGCAGGTTCCAGGGCGCGAGGCCCAGGTTGTCGAGCGGGATGGGCTTGGCCGAGGCCAGGATGCGCATCACCACGTCTTCCAGGCCGTTGTTGGTGGGGATGGTGGCCACGCGCAGCTCGATCTTGTGCTGCGCGCTGAACTTCGCGAAGTTGATCTTGCCGTCCTGCGGCTTGCGCTTCTCGGAGATGTCGAGGTCGCACATGATCTTGATGCGCGCGATCACCGCGTTGCGGTAGTTGGGCGGCAGCTCCAGGTGCGTGCGTAGCAGGCCGTCTTTCCGGAAGCGGATCTTGATCTTGTCGCGGCCGGGGTAGCTCTCGACGTGGATGTCGGAGACGCCATCCTGGTGCGCCTCGATGATCATGTTGTTGATGAGCTTGACGAGCGAGTTGTCGCTCTGCTCGATCTGGCGGTCGTCGGTGGGGGCGAGCGCTTCGAGGTCTTCGCGCTCCAGCGTTTCGACGAGCTTGTCGGTGCCCTGCAGGTCGAAGGGAATGGGGTCGGCCGAGTCGATGCTTGCAAAGCGCAGCGGGATGGCCGCGCCGATCTTCTCGTAGGCGGTGTTGAGCACGTCGTCCAGGCGCGCGCATTGCGCGAGCACCGCCACGCACTTCGTCTGCGTGATGAATTCGATCTCGTCGACGATGGCGCGACGGCGCACCGGGTCGTCGAGCGCGATGACCAGGCGGCCTTCGCGCAGCATCAGCGGCATGACCTGCAGGCGCATCGCCACCGAGAAGGGGAGCTTGCGCAGTGCGTCTTCCTCGAAGGGGAAGGCGTCGAGGTTCACGAGCGGGTAGCCCATCTTGCGGGCGAGCGCCGTCTGCAGGTCTTCGCGCGAGACGATGCCCAGCTTCACCAGCAGCTCGCCGAGCGGCACGCTGCGGTCTTGCTGCTGCTGCGCGAGCGCGTCGTCGAGCTGCGCCTGCGAGACCATGCCGAGCGAGGTGAGGGCCTCGCCGATCTTGACCATCGGCATCTTGGCCTGCTTCTCGATCGCGGCCATCAGCTGCTGCGGCGTGACCACCTGACGCTCCAGGAGGATGTCGCCGAGCTTCTGGTGGCGCATCTGCTGCTGCCGGTCGGCCGCCTGCTCGACCTGCTGTGGCGTGGCGGCCTTCGCTTCGACCAGCACATCGCCGATGCGCGGGCCGATCTCGTAGCCGGTGTAGCCGGCCTTGGGGATGAAGAGGCGCTGCACCGAGCCCTTGTCGTCGACCGGCGGGAAGAGGAAGAGGCCGTGCTCGCTCTCCACATGGCCGATGGTCGTGCCTTCGACCGAAGCGCCATCGGCCAGCAGCACCTTGTAGCTGCTGCGCGGGCGCTGCTCCAGCATGGCCGCGTGTTTCTCGTGCGTGAGCAGGGCGGTCGTGATGGGCTTGAGCGGCTCCATCACGCGCAGCGAGCGGAACTGGTGGAAGCGCAGCGGCATCGTCGTGCGCGCGGGCGGCACCTGCACATGCGCGACCTGGTCGTCGGGCACGAAGAAGATCAGCCGGCCGGCCACCGCCTTGCCGTTGGTGCCGACGAACTCACAGCCCTGCGCCTGGTGCTGCTCGTCGGCAGCGGGGTAGGCGGCGAAGGGCGGTGTGGGCCACAGGAAGGCGGCATGGCGGGCTTTCTCGACCGGCTCCGGCGCTGCCATGCGCGGCGGCAGCGAGACGGGCGCGCTGGCGTCGGTGGCGAAGTCCATGTTGACGAAGTCGGAGAGGTCGGACATGAGTTTCTTCCCGGCCATGGCAGATGCGCGAGACGCTTTCCCGCATAGCCATGGTAGGCAGCCAGTGGGCGGGGCAAGCGGGGAATAGACGGGCTTTCCGGTGGTTCTCCACGCGGTCGAGACACCAATCCCGTGCGGTCTTGCACGAGCGCGTGCGGGCGGGGCCCCAAAGCTGGGGCTTCAGGGCCGGAAAGACGCGGATCGCGCTGGCACAGATCTGGCTACTCACAGGTTGTTATAACAACTGGCGGCGTGGCCGCTCTGGAGGTTCCGCATGCTTCGCTTTCTTTCCGCTTTGCTGTTGACCCTGGCCACCAGCATCCACGCCCAGACCCTGCCGTTGCGGGTGGGTTTCCAGACGGGAGACATCAACACGCTGCTGATGTATGCCGCGCAGACGGGCCAGTTCGCCAAGAACGGAGTCGAGGTCAAGCTCACGCCGTTTCCCGCTGGCCCGGCGATGCTCCCCGCGCTGGCCGCCGGCGAGATCGATTTCGCCTGGATGGGCGAATTCCCCGCCGTCACCGGTTATTCCAACGGCATGCCGATCGAGATCCTGATGATGGAGCGGCTCGACTTCACCAACGTGCGGCTGGTGGTGAACCCGGCGGCCGGCATCAAGACGGTGGCCGACCTGAAGGGCAAGAAGGTCGCGGTGTCGGTGGGCTCCACGAGCCACAACCACCTCTTGCGTGCGCTCTCTCAGGCAGGCCTCAAGCAGGAAGACGTGACCATCGTGAACCTGTCGCCCGCCAACATGCCGCCGGCCTACGTGGCTGGGCAGGTGGATGCGGCACTCACGTGGGAGCCCAACGTGGGGCTGATGGAAAAGGCCGGTGCCCGCCCCATCGCCACCACGAGCAGCCTCGGCATGATCACCGGCGGCATCTGGGTGGCGCGCAAGGCCTTCACGAAAGACAACCCGGCCGCGGTGCAAGGCTTCCTGAAGACCTGGCGCGCCGCACAGAAGACCTATGCCGCCAACCCGGCCGAGGTGCGGCAGTACGAAGCCAAGCGCGTGGGGCAGACGGCGCAGGAGTTCGATGCGCTCATCGCACGCCAGACGGCGAGCCACCCGAGTTTCGAGCAGCTGCTCACCGCCGATTTCATGGGCCCGCCCGGCAAGGAACTCGACTCGCGGCTGATGAAGCACCTGCAGGGCATCGGTGCGTTCCTCGTGTCCGAGAAGCGCATCAGCGCCGCCCCGGCCGACTGGGCACCGATCTTCAACACGCGTCCGATCCAGGAGTTCCTGCGCGCCGAGAAGCCCTGAGCGGCGTGCGCGCGCATCTCCTTCAACTTCTGCCCTTCAGCATGAACACACTCACACCCTTGCAGCGGCGCATCGTCGACAGCATCCACCATGACCAGTGGCTCGCCCTCACGCGCGAGCTGGTCACCACGGGACAGCCCGATTCCGAGAACCCGCTCGACCCCGACATGCCCTCGGGCTCGGAGGAGAAGATCGCCCTGTGCGTGGCCGACAAGCTGCGCGCGCTCGGCCTGTCGGTCTCGCTGCATGCCAAGGTGCCGGGCCGCCCCAACGTCATCGGCACCTGGGAGGGCGACGCACCGGGGCCGGTCGTCATCCTCAACGATCACCTCGACGTGTACCCCGCCGGTGACCCGGCGGGCTGGACGGCCACCGGCGGCAACCCCTACGCGCCCACCGTCGATGGCGAGCGCCTTTATGCCCGCGGCACCTCCGACACGCGCGGCAACCTCGCCTGCACGCTGCTCGCCGTCAAGGCCCTGAAGGACGCGGGCGTCGCGCTGCACGGCACGCTCAAGTGCATCTACACCGTGGACGAGGAGAAGCACGGCCCCAACGGCGCCATCTACCTGCTCGACGAACTGGGCGTGCGCGGCGACTACGAGATCACCGCCGAGCCGAGCGGCTGGACACGCGGGCCCGACGACTGGGGTGTGGGCGTGGCGGTGGCCCATGCGGGCAACTGCCTGCTCGAGATCCGCATCGAGGGGACCAAGTCGCACCTCTGGCGGCCCGACACCGGCGTCAATGCCATCAGCAAGATGGCGGCTGTGGTGGCCGCGCTCGAACGCCTCACGCTCACCCACACTGCGCCGGGCCTCTACGGAGGCACGCCACCGATGCTGTGCTTCACCCGGGTTCGTGCAGGCGAGCCGCGCGAGATGCAGTTCACGCCGGCCTCGTGCACTGCCATCGCCGCGGCCGTGGGCCTGGTGCCCGGCATGAGCATCGCGTCCATCCTGGGCGACGTGCAGGCCGAGACTCGACCGCCTGGCCGAGGCCGACCCCACGCTCAAGGCGAGCGTGCGCCAGGTGCCGGGCTCGCTCTTCGTGCCGGCCACCGAGGAGTTGCCGCATGACGCCGAGCCGGTCGCATCGCTCACGCTCGCGTACCGTCAGATGATGGGCAAGCCGCCCGTCTACTACCGCAAGAACGCCTACTGCGACACGATCCGTTTCTCGCATGCAGGCATCCCGTCGGTCACCTTCGGCCCGGGAGAAGACGGCTGGCCGCCCACCAACGAATACATCCACACGCCCAAGGCGGTGCCGGCCGCCCAGGTGATGGCGCTGGCGCTGATGCGGCTTCTCGGGGGTGACCGCAGCGGTGCCCCTGGCGAACCACGGTGAGGCCACTGATGGACATGCCGCTTGCGACCCTGCTGAAGAGAGCGCCCGACGCCACCGAGCCGCCACGCGAGGTGCTGCGCTTCGAGCAGGTGGGCCTCAGCTACGACGAGCGCCCCGTGCTGCGCGACCTGAGCTTCAGCGTGCGGGCCGGCGAGACGGTGGCCCTGCTCGGCCCGTCGGGCTGCGGCAAGACCTCGCTGCTCAACATCGTGGCGGGCTTCCTGCGGCCCACGAGCGGCGTCGCCCTGTGCAACCAGCGTGAGATCGCGGGGCCGGGCCCCGACCGCGGCGTGGTGTTCCAGTCGTATGCGCTCTTCGACTGGATGACCGTCGAAGACAACATCGCCTTCAGCCTGCGCTGCGCCGGCCGCCCGCGCGACGAGCAGCGCGAAGTGGCGCAGCGCATGGCCAAGCTCGTCGGGCTGGGTGGCTTCGAGAAGTCGTACCCGTACCAGCTCTCGGGCGGCATGCGCCAGCGCTGCGGCCTTGCGCGGGTGCTGGCCGCCGGCCCCAGCGTGATGCTGATGGACGAACCCTTCGCCGCCGTCGACGTGCAGACGCGCGAGACCCTGCAGGAGGAAATCCTGCGCATCCAGGCATCCACCGGCTGCACCATCCTCTTCGTCACCCACAGCATCGACGAGGCGGTGTTCCTGGGCAGCCGCATCCTGCTGATGCTGAAAGACCGGCTCGGCGCATTCGAGGAATTTCCGGTGGACCTGCCGTTGCCGCGCGAGCAGGCCGAGAACCGCCTGCACCCGGAATTCCTCGCGGTGCGCGAGCGGGTCTACCGCGCCATGCGCCAGGCGCCGCGCGAGGAGGGAATCACATGAACACCCAGGCTGAGATCAAGCGGCGGCGTGTCGCGTACATGGTGCTGGCGGTGGGTTCGCCGCTGGCGCTGCTGACGCTGTGGGTGGCCGCCACGCAGCTGGGGTGGATCCGCAGCGTTCTGCTGCCGGGGCCGGCGGCGGTGCTGGCCACGCTGCAGGAGATGGCCCTCCAAGGCTACTCGGGCGTGGGGCTGCTCACGCACGTGGGCGCGAGCCTCGCACGGGTGGGCATCGCGTTCGTGGCGGGCTCGCTGCTGGGCATCGCCATCGGCATGCTGCGTGGCCGCGTGCCGGCGGTCGATGCCGTCTGGCTGGTGCCCTCCGAGCTGCTGCGGCCGATCCCTCCGCTCGGCCTCATTCCGCTGTTCATCCTCTGGTTCGGCATCGGCGAGATGTCGAAGATCCTGCTGATCTTCGTGGCGGTCTTTCTCATCATGATGATCAACGCACAGGCCGGCGCCAGCAGCTGCGCGCAGGACGTGCTGCGTGCCGCGCACACGCTGGGCGCCTCGCGGCTGCAGGTGTTTCGCCATGTGGTGCTGCCCTCGGCGCTGCCGCAGATCGTGACCGGCCTGCGCGTGGCGCTGGGCACGGCGCTGTCGATCCTCGTGGCCTCGGAGCTGCTCGGCGGCGACCGCGGGCTCGGCTTCATCGTGCTCGACGCGAGCAATTTCTTCCGCACCACGCATGTTTTCGCGGGCATTGCGATCATCGGGTTCATCGGCCTCCTGAGCGATCGTGTGCTCGCGGCCGTGGGCAAAAAACTGGTTCACTGGGAGGGCAGGCGCTGAACACCCGATCCACACTCAAACGCCGCATCGAGGTCGACACCTCGCTGCCCTTCCACGCCCAGGTGCGTGAGTCGCTGCGGGCCGGCATCCTCGAAGGGCGCTACCCCGCCGAAGAGCAGCTCCCCACCGAGCACGACCTGACGGCCTTGTACGACGTGAGCCGCATCACGGTGCGCCGCGCTCTGCACGACCTGGAAAACGAAGGCCTGGTGCAGCGCCTGCAAGGCCGCGGCACCTTCGTGCGGCGGCCGCAGGTCACGCAGGACCTGGCGCGCCTGCAGAGCTTCGGCGAGGCCATGCGGCCGCTGGGCCACGAGACGTCCAGCCGGGTGCTCAGCGTGCGCGAGGTGAAACCGCCGCAAGCCGTCGCACAGCGACTGGGACTCACGATGCGCACCAAGGTGTCGGAGATCCGCCGCGTGCGCCATCTCAACGGAGCGCCGGTGTCGCTCGACGTGAGCTACTTCGCCACCACGCTCGGCCGTCGTCTGGCGAAGGAAGACCTCGCCTCGCGCGACATCTTCCTGATCCTGGAGCACGACTACGGGCTGCCACTCGGACACGCCGACCTGATCATCGGCTCGCGCCTGGCCGACGAGGCGCTGGCCACCATCCTCGGCGTGCCGCCCGGTGCAGCCGTCCTGCATGTTGACCGCCTCACGACCGACACCGAAGGCAGGCCCCTGGCCTGCGAGCACCTGTTCAACAACGGCGAGGCCTACCAGTACCACCTGCAGGTGGCGCGCGATGTGCCCAAGGCACCGGCGGCCGCCCGCAAACGAGGAGTTTCCAGATGAGCGAGATCACCGGACTGTCGCTGCACTGCCGCGCGCTGCTCGGTGCCTACCGGCGCGGCGAGGTGTCGCCGCTGGAGGTGGCGCAGGAGGTGCTGCGTCGCATCGAGGCGCGCGGTGACGATCACGTGTGGGTCACGCGCGCCGAGCCCGAGACCGTGCTGGCCGCGGCGCGCCGCCTCACCGAGCGGCGCGCCGACATGGACCGGCTGCCACTCTACGGCCTGCCTTTCGGCGTGAAGGACAACGTCGACGTGGCGGGCATGCCCACCACCTGCGGCTGCGAGGCTTTCGAGCGATCGCCGCGCGAATCCGCCGCTGCCGTGCAGCGCGCCATCGATGCCGGCGCACTCTTCATCGGCAAGCAGACGCTCGACCAGTTCGCCACCGGCCTCAACGGCACGCGCACGCTGGACGGCCGGCACTGCCTCAACGTCTTCGACCCCGATGTGATCCCGGGTGGGTCGAGTTCGGGCTCCGGCGTGGCGGTGGCGGCCGACCTGGTGAGTTTTTCGCTCGGGTCCGACACCGGCGGCTCCGGCCGTGTGCCGGCCGCAATGAACAACATCGTCGGCCATCGACCAACGCTCGGCCTCGTGAGCAGCCGCGGCATGGTCTACAACAACCGGCTGTTCGATTGCATGCCGGTCTTCGCGCACACGGTGGACGACACCTTCACGGTGATGGAAGCCATCGCCGGCTTTGATGAACACGACCCCATGAGCCGCGCCGACGCCGACGACCTGCCGTTGGATGCGGCCGCGCCGGGGCGATTCCGGTTCGCCGTTCCGCGCGAGCTCGAGTTCTTCGGCGACACCCAGTCGCCCGCGTGCTTCGAGGCGGCGGTGCGGCGCCTGCGAGAGCTCGGGGGCGAACCCTGCGAGATCGACTTGTCGGTCTTCCACGAGGCGGGTGCGCTGGTCTTCGAGAGCGCGCTCGTGGCCGAACGCGCGGCAAGTTATGGCGACGTGCTCGACCGCGCGCCGCAGGCGCTGGTGCCCGCGGTGGCCGGCATCCTCGAGCGGGCGCGTGGCTACAGCGCGGTCGATGCCTTCCGGGCCCAGTACCGCCTGCAGTCGCTGCGGCTCGACGCCGCGCGGCGGCTCGCCGGCATCGACGTGGTGGTCACGCCCACCGTGGCGCGGCCGTTTCGCGTGGCCGAGATGCGGGCCGAGCCGATCGTCCGCAATGCCGAGGTCGGCCACTACACCTATGGCGTCGGGCCGCTCGACCTGTGCGCGCTGGCCGTGCCGGCGGCCATTCGGCCCGATGGCCTGCCGTTCGGCATCTCGCTCGTGGGCCGCGCAGGTGCCGACGGCGAATTGCGCGCACTTGGCCGGCGCTTCGAGGCGGCGACGGCGATCCCGCCGGGGCGCTCAGCTCGGGCCTAGCGCGACACGCCCATCACCACATCCGGCAGCCACGTCACGAGCTGCGGGAACACCGTGATGATCGCGATGCACACCACCAGGCAGCCAAAGAAGGGCAGTGCGGCGCGGGCGATGACGTTGCTGTCCTTGCCCGTCATGTTCTGCAGCACGAAGAGGTTGAAGCCGACCGGCGGCGTGACCTCGGCGATCTCGACCAGCAGCACGATGAAGATGCCGAACCACACCAGGTCGAAGCCGGCCTTCTGGATCATCGGCAGCACCACCGCCGAGGTGAGCACGATCATGCTGATGCCGTCGAGCGCGGTGCCGAGCACGAGGTACACCACCACCAGCACGGCGATGAGCGCATAGGGGCTCAGGTTCAGCGCGGCCACGCCCTCGGCCAGCTCGCGCGGGATGCCGGTGAAGGCCATCGTCTTCGCGAGGAACGACGCGCCGGCGAGGATGAACATGATCATGCAGCTCACACGCGTGGCGCTCATCAGCCCGTCCCAGAAATTGCGCCAGGTGAGCGAGCGGCTGGAGATGGCGATGGCCAGCGAGCCGAGCACGCCGAAGGCCGCGCACTCGGTGGCGGTGGCCCAGCCGGCGACCAGCACCCACACGATGAAGAGAATGAGCAGCGCACACGGGATGAGGCTGCCCGAGCGGCGCAGCTTGTCGGCCAGGCTCGTCGGTGCTTCGGCGGGTGGCACCTTGTCGGGGTGTCGCAGGCTCCACCAGGCGATGTAGCCCGAGAAGAGCAGCATCAGCAGCAGGCCGGGGATGAAGCCGGCGAGGAAGACACGGATCACCGACGCATCGGCCGCCACCGCATAGACCACCATCGTGATCGACGGCGGGATGAGGATGCCCAGCGTGCCGGCGGTGGCCAGCGAGCCGAGGGCGAGCCGTTCGTCGTAGCCGCGCCGCTTCAGCTCCGGCAAGGCGACCTTGCTGATCGTCGCGCAGGTGGCCGCCGACGAGCCCGACACCGAACCGAAGATGCCGCAGCCGAGGATGGTGGTGTGCATCAGCCGCCCGGGGATTCGGTTGAGCCAGGGGGCGAGGCCCTCGAACATCTGCTCCGACAGCCGCGTGCGGAAGAGGATCTCGCCCATCCAGATGAAGAGCGGCAGGGCCGCCAGCTCCCAGCTCGCGGTCGTCTCCCAGAAGGCCGTGAAGAGGTTCTTGCCGGGCAGGGTGGTGGTGAAGAAGAACTGCCCGATCCAGCCGACGATGGCCAGGCCCATGGCGATCCACACGCCGCCGCCGAGCAGCAGCAAGAGGATGAAGAGCAACAACCCGCCTATTGCAATCAGGCTCATGCGATGAGACTCATCTGGTTCTTCTAGATGTCTTCGGAGAAGTCACCCCGCGCGTGCCGCTCCTCGACGAGCCGCACGTACGTCGGCTTGCCCCCCTTGAGCACGATCACGAGTTCGTCGATCACCGCCACGGCGAAGAGCACCGCGCCGAGCACGAAGCTCAGCTGCGGGATCCAGATCGGGATGGGCACCATGTTGCCGGCGATGTCGTTGAAGGCCCAGCTCTCGTGGGTGAAGCGGATGGCCCACCACGCGAGGTAGCCGATGGCCAGCGCGGCGATGCTGAGCGACACGATCTCCAGCACGCGCACCACGCGTGGCGGCAGCTTTTCGAGCAGCAGCGTCACACGCACGAAGTCGCCGTGCTTGAAGGCGTGGGCCATCGCGAAGAAGGCCGAGGCCGCGCACAGCCACGACACCACGTCGGCCACCCACGACACGCGCCAGCCGGCATAGCGGCCCACCGAGGCCAGGATCATCAGCACGAAGATCGCGAGCACCGCGAGGGCCGCGACCTGGCCGGCGAGCAGGTACAGCGCGTCGAGGCCGCGCCGGAGCCACCCGCCGGAGGAAGGAGGGTGCGCGGTCACGCCGTCATTTGCGGTAGGCGCTCACGACGGCCTGACCCTCGGGGCCGGCCTTCTGCAGCCATTCGTCGAGCATGGCCTGGCCGACCTTCTGCATGTCAGCCTTGAGCTGGGGCGACGGCGTGACGATGGTCATGCCGTTTTTCTTCAGCAGCTCCATGTACTCGTTGTTCTTGGCCTTCGAGGTGGACCAGCCGCGCGCCTCGGCATCGGCGGCGGCCTTGAGCACCGCGGCCTGCGTCGGCTTGTCGAGCGCATCGAACGCGGCCTTGTTGGCCAGCACCGCGTTCTTCGGCAGCCAGGCCTGGGTGTCGGTGAAGAACTTGAGGTGCTCGTAGGTCTTGGTGTCGTAGCCGGTCGAGCCTGACGACATGTACGACTCGACCACACCCGTGGCCATGGCCTGCGAGAGCTCGGCGGCCTGCACGGTGACGGGCTGCGCACCCAGCAGCTCGGCCAGGCGCGAGGTGGCCGGGCTGTAGGCGCGCCACTTCACGCCTTTCAGGTCGGCCGCGGAGTTGATCGGCTTCTTGCTGAAGATGCCCTGCGGCGGCCATGCCACCGCATAGAGCAGCATCAGGCCCTGCTCGGCGAGCTTCTTTTCCAGGATGGGCTTTTGCGCCTTGTAGAGCTTGGCCGATTCGTCGTAGCTGTCGGCCAGGAAGGGCAGGCCGTCGGCGCCGAAGATCTGCCACTCGTTCTGGTAGTTCACGAGCAGGATCTCGCCGGCCTGGGCCTGGCCGCCTTGCACCGCGCGCTTGATCTCGGGCGCCTTGAAGAGCGAAGCGTTGGGGTGCACCGTGATCTTGAGCTTGCCGCCGGAGGCCTTGTCGACATCGGTGGCGAACTGGGTCAGGTTCTCGGTGTGGAAGTTGGTGGCCGGGTAGGCCGAGGGCAGGTCCCATTTGGTCTGGGCCTGTGCGGCGCCGCCCAAGAGCAGGGCGGCAGCGATCAAGGGCAGGTGAAGGCGCATGGCAGTGGTCTTGAGGGTGGGGAAGACGCACGAGGGTAAGCGTGCGATGTGAAGGGTGGCATCCGGGCTTCTACGTGCTGGGGATGCAAGCACCGTTCCACACGTGAGCCGTGATCGCACACCCCCGGGCGCGTCCTGTGCCCTTCAGCTGGCGGCCGAACAGCCGATATGCAGCGGATGATCCCCGCGCCCCTGCCCGAAGACGAAGCCGAGCGCCTTGCGGCCTTGCGTGCGCTTCTCATCCTCGACACCCCGCCCGAAGCGCGTTTCGACCGCATCGTGGAGTTCGCCGCCAGCGAGTTCGACGTGCCCATGGCCCTGATCAGCCTGGTCGACAGCGAGCGGCAGTGGTTCAAGTCGCGCATCGGCCTGAGCGCCTGCGAGACCGCGCGCGACGTCTCTTTCTGCGCGCATGCGGTCTACCAGCGCGAGACCCTGCTGGTGACCGATGCGCTGAACGACCCGCGTTTCCACGACAGCCCGCTGGTGGTGGGCGACCCCCATATCCGCTTCTATGCCGGCGCACCGCTGACGCTCAAGTCAGGCGCCGTCGTCGGCACCTTGTGCGTGCTCGACACCCGCGAGCGCAGCTTCGACGCCATCGATCGCAGCATCCTCGAATCGCTGCGCCTGCTGGTGGTGGCCGAGCTGGAGCGTTCGGCATGAGCGCCGAGTCCGAGCGCCGGACCGCCCCAAGCCGGACGAGATCCCCGCGGGGGATCGCGAGCGGCAAAGCCGCGCACGAGGGGCAGACATGAACACGAAGAAAAGGGTGTTGCTGGTCGAGCCGCACTTCGTGATGCGCAACACCGTGGCCAACGTGGCGCGGCAGCTGCGCCTGGCCGACGTGCACGAGGCCACGCACTATGAGGCCGCGCTGCGCATGCTGCAGACGGATGTCTACGACGCGGTGCTCACCGACCTGGGCGAGCGCAACGATGGTGTCACGCTGGTGCAGCAGGTGCGCGAGGGCGCCACCTTGTGCGACCCTGAAGCCTCCATCGCCGTGATGGCGGTCGGGCTCGATGCCGACACGGTCGGCATCCTCAAGGGCCTGCGGGTCCAGCGCATCATGATCAAGCCCTTCAAGGTGAAGACGGCAGTCGAGGTGCTGGCCAGCCTCTCGGGCGCCGCTTTGCCGGCCTGATCAAGCCGGCGGCTCCAGCACCCCAAGCTCCATCATCTGACGAGCGGCCGCCTCCTGCTTGGCACGCTCCTTCTTCGCGTGCTCGCAGAGCTGCATGCCGGTGTGGTTTTCCAGCGTCTCGGCCACCCAGTCGACGAACACGCGCACCTTCGACGACAGGTGCCGGTTCGACGGGTAGACGGCGTGGAAGGGCATGTCGTCCGACAGCCAGTCGCACATCACGAGTTCGAGCGCGCCGCAGCTCGGGTACTGGTGGAACATGTAGGTCGGCAGCCGGCCCAGGCCCAGGCCCGCGAGGCAGGCGTCGATGTAGGCGTTGGAGTCGTTCAGCGTCAGCGGGCTGTCGACGGTGAGCACCACGCGCTCGCCGCCGCGGTTGAACTCCCAGTCGAACACCTGCCCGGTGCGCATGGAGAAATAGTTGAGGCACACGTGCTTCTTCAGGTCGTGCGGATGTTCGGGCCGGCCATGCTTGGCCAGGTAGCCCGGCGTCGCGCAGGTCACCACCTGCATCGTGCCCACACGTCGCACCACCACCGAGGGGTCGTTCACCTCGCCCACGCGCAGCGCGCAGTCGATGCCTTCGCTCAGGAGGTTGAGCGGCCGGTCGCTGCAGCCCAGTTCCAGCTCGATGTCGGGGTAGCGCTCCAGGAAGGTGTGCAGCAGCGGGATGAGCAGCCGGCTGGCCACCGCGGTGCTCACGTCGACCCGCAGCTTGCCGTGCGGCGAGCCCTGGCGCGAGGAGAGTGACTCTTCCGCGTCACGCAAATCCTCGAGGATGCGCACGCAGCGCTCGTAGTAGGCCGCGCCGTCGGCGGTGACGGTGACCTTGCGCGTCGTCCGGTGCAGGAGCCGCACCTTCAGGTGCGCTTCCAGCTCGGCCACGCAGGCCGACAGCGTGGCCTTGGGCATGTTCAGCAGATCGGCGGCACTGGTGAAGCCACCGGTGTCGACCACCCCGA